>PLNO01000203.1 GCA_003141795.1 Spirochaetaceae bacterium
CCTGATGCTTGCGATGATCCCCGGGGCCTCCGGGTTCTTCCACTGGGTCGGCCACGACACCGCCGTGCAGGCCGAGGAGGTGGTCTTCTTCCGCATCCTCTGCCTCAGCGCCTTTCCCGCGGTCATGGCCGCCGCGTTTTCCGGCATGCTCTCGGGGCTGGGCCGCACGACGCCCGTCATGGTGGTGACCCTGTCTGCCACTGCCGTCAATATCCTGTTCGACTATCTTCTCATCTTCGGCCATTTCGGATTTCCCGCTCTGGGAATCGCCGGTGCCGGATGGGCGAGCGTGCTCTCTATGTGCGTACAGCTCGTCTCGTATGCCTGCATCGTTCTCAGCCGTGGCTTCCGCGAAAAGTATCGGACCACGGATTGGCGGCCCAACGGGAAAGCGCTGCGCGCACTCATACGCTTCGGGCTGCCCAGCGGGATCCAGTTCTTCATCGACATGGGAGGGTTCACCGCGTTCATCCTGCTGGTTGGCAGATTGGGCCGCAACGAGCTTGCCGCGACGAACCTCGCCTTCAACGTGAACACGATCGCCTTCATGCCGATGATCGGCATCGGGATCGCCGTCTCGGTCCTCGTGGGACAGGCCCTGGGCCGCAATGACCCGGCCCGTGCGCGCTACAGCGTGCGCTCCGCCCTCGACATGACCGTGCTCTACATGGGGACCGTCGCTGTTCTGTTCCTCGTCCTGCCGCGCGTCTTTCTCTCACCGTTCGCCGCGGCATCGGATCCGGCGTCCTTCAGGATCATCGCGGACCTCACGTCGGTGCTTCTGCGGTTCGTTGCCGTCTACACCCTCTTCGATGCGTTGAACATCGTCTTTTCCTCCGCGATCAAGGGGGCGGGAGACACGCGCTTCGTGATGTGGATGCTCGTCGCGATCTCTCTGGGGGTCCTCGTTATTCCGAGCTTCATCGCCATCACGGTCCTGCACGCATCCGTGTACGTCTGCTGGCTCATCGCATCAGCCTACGTCATTGCGCTGGGTATCGCGTTTTTCTTCCGCTATCGCCAGGGGAAATGGGCAGGGATGAGGGTGATAGAGACGACGCAGGCGCCGCTGGTCTGAGAACCGGCTATACCTTTGCCATTCCGAGCAGGGTCTGCTTCACCATGTCGTACAGGCGATGCACGTCGGCATCGGTCGTGTGGTAGCCGGTGCCCGAGGTCTTCTGCCTGACGACCACGTACCCGTACTCCTTGTCGCCTCCCGGTTCCTTCTCGTAGCCTGCGAATCGCATCGCGCTGATGGCCTTGTATGTCGCGCCTGTGCCCTTGCAGAGGAACACGGAATACATGTAGGGCACGTTCCCGTTGGGGCCCTTGTTCACCGCGACCTGCATCTGCACGCCGAGGAAATCGGCGGGCTTCCGCCGGGGCTCCACCATGAGCCTTACGTCCTCGGGCACCTGGTGGCCCTCCTTGTCCTTGTCCAGCCTGAGGTACGGGGTGATGATGATGTCCCCTCCCTCCGCCTGTTCGGAGGAGAGGATGGGCTCGAAGACGCGCATGCGGAAGGCGAGCTCCTGTGGGGTCCAGAGGGAGATCAGACCGGTGAACAGGAACGGGATGAGGAGCACGAGGGCGTCGATGCAGACGACGGCCCCCACGCGATGGTTTCCGCGAAGCACGAACGCCACGACGATCAGCAGAATGGCCATCGTCGTGCCGAATCCCGGGCGATAGATCACCGCAAAGGTCTTGTTGCGCGTGAGCTGCAGGTTGCTCTTGATCCTGTCGAACTCGCGGATCGATGCTGGCTGCCAGTCCTCCTGCCCGATGTCCATCGGTTTGTTCTTGAAATTTTTCGCCCACAGGAAGACGAGCCCTGGCACCATGACGACGATGCCCGGAACGAAGCCGTAGCCTCCGGGGATGACGATCTGCAGGGCAAAACCTGCCGCGGCGAATACGGCGAACACTGCCAGCCGCACCGGGAAGACAGGCTTGGGGATCGCGAACTTCATTTCCATTTCCTATGCCTCCCGCACGCCTGCGGCGACCCGCGGCGAGCTTTTGGGGTTTCGTATCTCCGAGGTCCCGGCGTACCGCCAGTACAGCGGGCAGGCGGCCTGACATGCCGTGAAGCTGCCGCACCCCGAGCACTCCGGCGGCGCGTACTCCTTGTTCTTGAAGAACCGTGCGCGCTCGGAAAACCAGATTTCCTTGAAGTCATCGGTCAGGAGATTCCCCATCGGCTCGGGGTAGGAGGAGCAGGGGAGAACGTCCCCGGATGCGGATACCGACAGGAGCCCGTCCATCGCGGCGCATGATTTGTTTCCGAGACCCCGGGCGATGGTGTTGTAGTGGCAGTGCGGAATGGGGGAGTACCAGTAGAAGACGAGGTCCGCCTCGCGCGCAGCCGTCCGTATACCCTCGATGATCGCCCCAGCCCGCGCATACGGGACGAACAGCTGCTGTGCGGTGTCCGCGGCGCCGTTCGCCGTTGGGCTCTCGCCGTCCTGCTCCGCAGGCCGTCTGCCGCCCGCGGGGCTCTCGCCGTCCTGCTCCGCAGGCCGTCTGTCGCCCGCAGGCGGCAAATACAGGTTCATAGCGAACCTGCTCACCCCGATGGACTTGAGGAACGCGGGCATGCACGGCGCATCAGCCGCATTGCGCGCGGTCACCGTGGTGTTGGTTTGTATGGAGATCCCCGCTTTCTGGAGCGCGCGGATCCCCTCCAGCGTTTGCCGGTAGGAGCCGGGCCGTGCGGTGAGCGCGTCATGCGTCTCAGACTCCGGGCTCTCGAGACTCACCTGCGCCGTCCTCAGGCCCGCCCTGAACAGGTTCACCGCCCTGCGCGGCGTCGCCAGCGTCCCGTTCGTGATGAGGTTTACCTGCAGGCCGATGTGGCGGGCGAACCTGATCATGTCCTCCAGATCACCGCGGAGCAGCGGCTCACCGCCGGTGAACGAGAAGAACGGGACGCGCGCCTCTTCCTTGAACGTGCGGATGACGCGCTCGATCTCCGCAAGGCTCATCTCCTTGCCTCCGGAGAGGCCGAGCGGCGTGGGGGCCGCGGGTATCGAGCCGCATCCCTCGAGATGCGTACCGCATCCAGCGTAGCAGAACGCGCACGCGTTGTTGCACCGATACGTGACGGCGATTTCCCCCAGGATCGGGAGTGTCGTGTACTGGAAGGAGTACGGGACGGTCTCGTAGGGCGCGCGGCCGTCATCCGTCGGCAGACCGAGATACAGGTTGCGGAGGTCGGAGACGAACGAGGCGACCTGCCGCGCGCGTTCCTCTTCCGCGATTCCGGGGATGTCCGAGACCCTGCCCCCCGCCAGCATATGGCGCACGATCGCGACCCCTGTCGTGTTCGCCTTGTAGACCTGGTTCGGCGGAAGGATGACGACGCCGTCCTCCTCCCGGGCAAAGATATGCTCCCGGGATTCCCGGAAGAAGTCGTCGATCCACGAGAGGTTCGAGAGCGTATCGCCCGCGGGGCTCTCGCCGTCCCGCTTCGCAGGCCGTCTGCCGCCCGCGGGCCTCTTCCCGAATCTCAATGTGCGCCCCCCGAAACGCATGCCGAGTGGCACGCGGAGTGGCACGCGGAGTGGCATGCCGAATGGCACGCGTGATGGCAGGCGGAGTGACACGCGTTGTGGCAGGCCGAGTAGCAGGCGTTCACGCCGCCGGTTTTCGCCTGCGGGGGCGCGAAGCAGCCCTTGAAGCAGGATGCGGAGGCCATGAAGTCCTGGTAGCCGGCGGAGAAGTCGTGCGGGAGCACCATGTGCGAATACACCGCCGCGTTCCAGTAGATCCAGCGGTAGGACGACCAGTAATAGAAATAGGGATCTGCGCGAGCGGCGGCGGTTTCCTCTTTCTGCTCGAGCTTCTTTCTATAGTATTCACGCGTGGCGTCGATGTCGCAGTCCCAGATCTTCTCCTGAAGCTTCGCGAGCACCTTTTCGAAGAAGTCCGCGAGGATGCCGGAGAGAACGAGCCCCTTCGTGTCGAAGGATTGGAGGAACATCTCCTCGTACTCGTGCGCTGCCTTGCCCGCCGTGAGGATCTTGATCTGGAGCGGATCCTCCTTCACCACCTCGATGATTTCCTGGCGCTTCAGCCCCTCCAGCATGATGCCGACGACCTTCTGCATCGGCATCTCCAGGAGGAGCGCAACCTCTACGGGATGCAGGTCCTCCGCGATTTTTCCCTTCACCTGGTAGGTGCCGGCGAACAGCTTCGGGGGTATCCAGTTGTCCCCCGCCCATTTGATCCCCTCCACCTTCTGCAGGGATGCCCCGTACCCCCGGGCTTTCAGCCAGTAGAGGAACAGGACGAGTGCCAGGAGCACCGCAAATACGGCGGCCATGGCGATCGGGCCGGCCTGGGGGCGCGGGGTGGGCGTGACGGTCTGCTCGACCGGCGCTTGTCCGCCCTGATCTTCGGACTGTGTGGTGTCGGTCCCGACCTGCGCGGGTGCGGCAGTGGTGCTTTCCGTGAGGACCGAAGCGGCCATCGGGACGAGTGACTTCGTCAGGTAGAACTGGATGCGCTGGGTCTGCCGTTCGCCGAGGTCGGTCTGGTGGAACCTCAGCGTGAGGTAGTACTTCCCATCGTCGCCTTTGGAGCCGTACGCATCGATGCTGTTCTCCTTGTTGACGTACGGCTCGGTGCGGAACCCCGCCTTGGAGAGGACATCGTCGGCCACCGTCTCACCGTCCACGACGATGGGCAGCTCGATGCGGATGGTGCGGTGGTCCATCGCGTATTCCCATTGCTCGGCGGCCCAGTCGAAGTAGAAAAGCCCTCCGAAGTCTTTCGACTGCGTCCAGCCGATATGGCCCGAGCCCGCCACGTCTCCGCCGTAATTCAGGAAGTACATCGCCTTGCCCGTGAAGGCGCGTCCCCCCGCAAGCACGACATCGAACTTGTTCCCGCCCATGGGCGTGATCTTCAACCCGACGCGCGTATTGCCCGCGAGGTCCGCGTAGCACTGATCGGGATTGAACACCGGGGTGACGGCCGTGCCCTCGAGGTAGAAGCCGTGCATCTGCCCGCCGGATACCTCCCATGCGATGCTCTCGAAGAAGTTCGCCTTGCCGTCGGTGCGCAGGACGATGTCCTCCTCCACCGACGTCACCGCCGCCGAAAGAGCGAAGGATCCCACGGCGCCGATGCAGAGGATCAGCAGGACGAGCAGGGTTGTTTTCTTCATTTTTTCTCTTCCAGTTCCTTCATGATCGAGAGGCGTTCCTCCCCGCTCTGACCGAGCAGGTCTTCGGTGACGCGCTCCTTGATGACGGCTGCGCATTCCATTATCTCCCGTGAGAATTGCTCGCCGGGATCCGCGGCATGGTCCTTGTCCGTCGGCGCTTCGTAGCGGTGGGCGGTGGCATTCTGGTCGCGCTCGTCGAGGAAGACCTGACATATGTCCACGACCCGCTCGATGCGCTCGTTCGCGAGGGGAGAGTAGCTGCCGAGCTCCCTGCACTTCTCAAGGTACGCGCCAGACTCTTGTAGAAAGTACTCCATGGCCTTGGACATCCGATCGTCTCCCAGGCGGAGGACTGCGAGCTTTTCCCGCATGGCGGCGTACGAGCCGACCTTCTCCCGCACCTTCTTGAGCCGGTCCTCGTCGACCTCCTGCACGATCTCTTTCGCGCCCCGCCGGGAGAAAAACAGCACGAAGGTCACTGCCGCATACGCCACGATGAGGGCGAGGATCGGCGGGCCTGCGTGGCCGCCGAAGAGGAACGCGGAAAGCACGATGAGCAGCGCTCCCGTTGCCGAGATCACGAGGTTCAAGCGCGAGCGCAGGTAGAGGAGGAACGGTTTCTTCACGGGCATTAACTCACCATTGGAACACCGCAACGCCTTTGTCAACTATTATTTGCATAAAAAGTACGAAGCGATCGCATTGGACGAAGGAGGTTCCTGAAGTCGTTATTGTAACATATCGGAGGTAATGGATTTATGAGAAAATTTTGTCTTATTGCAGTTCCTGCCCTCGCGCTTGCCCTCGCTGGGTGCGGTACGCTCAGCGGGCTTCTGGGTGATTCCGGAGGATCGGATGAGGCGGCAACGAAGACCGCCGCGCCGGCCAAGGACCGCATGGCATCGCTGGATCAGTACGGCGCGGCGATGCTCGCGACGGTGCAGGATTACGTGGCCCAGGGAAAGCTCGTGGAGGCACGCTTCCTGGAGCAGGACCTCGAAGCGACGCAGCTCTCCGGCGCCCAGCAGAAGGAGCTCGCCGACCTGCGCGCCAGGACCGATACGGCGTGGAAGCCTGACGCCGAAAGCTCGACATACAACACGGATGTGCTCGTCCCGGCAAAGGACTACACGGGCAAGTACGGATACATCGACCAGTCCGGGGCGTTCGTGATCCCGGCGCGCTACACGAAGGCGGATGAGTTTTCCGAGGGGCTCGCCCTCGTCGAGGAGGAGAAAGGGCAGCCGAAGTACTTCATCGACAGGACCGGAGCAAAAGTGCTGGAGATCAAGCCGTCGATCGAGCGCTACTTCTACGACCAGGAGAAGAAGACGGTCTGGATGGTGCGCGACAGCAAGGACGCACTCGAGGTCTACGACGGCTCCTATCCGATCCCGTTGGACAAGATCTCCATCGAAGCGATGGGCGGGTTCCACGACGGGCTTGCCCGATGCGAGATCCGCACGTACAAGGTCGAGATGAAGGGCGCCTACACCATGAGCCGGCAGGGCACGATCTACATCGACAGGACCGGCAAGGAGCGTCTCTTCTTCCCCACCAGCATGTGGTGGATCTCCGACTCCGACTACCAGTGCCGGGATTTCAGCGGGGGACGCGCGCTGGTTCTCCGTGTCAAAAGGAACGAACGGTTGTTCGGCTACGTCGATGCAACGGGGAAATGGCTCGTCGAGCCGTCGTTCAACTATGCGGGGTCCTACTCCGACGGCATGGCCGCCGCGACGTTCCCCAACACGAAGCGCTGGGGTTTCGTCGATGCCACCGGCGCGATGGCCTTGAAGCCGTTCTACCAGGCCGACAGCGTCGGCTCGTTCAACGACGGGGCGCTCGTCTGCACCGACGATACGAGCGCGAAGTATCTCGTGATCCGCAAGGACGGCAGCCGGGCCATGGAGTTGAGCTTTGCCGGCGCCAATGAGGACACCTTCGATTTTGCCAAGGGGATCTGTTCCCGGTCGGGAGACGGCATCGTCGGGGTGGCCTGGCGCAAGGGGACACTCGGTGAGAGCCTCGTGGAGAGCGTCATCGGACTGGACCGCTCGGGCAAGGAGCTTTTCGCCCTGAGCACGAACAATGGCCAGCCCCTGTATGTGAAGGAGGTGGGAGATTTCTCCAATGGCCGTTCCTTCATCCGGGTCTCCGACAAGCTCAGCCAGGAGAGCTGGGGGCTCATCGACACCCGGGGGACATGGGTGGTGAAACCCACCGACGAGTGGGCGCCGGTGGCCGACTTCCACAACGGGCTTGCAAAGGTGAAGATGGCAGTCGATGGAGCGTTCGGCTACATGGATCGCGCGGGAAAGATCGTCTACAAGGAATAGCCGGGGAGTTCCACGCATTCTGTCGGCAGTCGGGCCGGCTCGGAGCCGGCCCGACACGCCGTGCGTCAGGAGGGACAGCGTGGACGTTCTCATGAAATCGGGGGAGCTTGTCGCGACGGACGACGGGAATGCCATCACCGTGCAACCGCGAATCGTCACGCCGCTCATCCTCTTCGTCTGCGGCATTGCCGCAGCGGCACTCTTCGTCGTCCTGTCCGTGCTCCTCTCCGGCGCGCTGCCTGCGCTTGCCGCGTTCGCGCGATGGGCAGCGACGACGCTCGTTCTTTTGTCCCTCTGTTTTCCGCTGGCCGCGGGGTACGTGAGCGTGGCGCGCAGGGCGAAGCTCGACACGGTGACGCAGACCCTGTCCCGGGGGAGGAGGCGATACCCCTTTCGGCAGATTGACGGGATCCTCGTTCGCACCACCGCGATCCTCGACCAGAAGGTTCTCACGATCGTTGCCCGGGTCGGTGACAGGGAGATACTTCTCGTTTCAGGTCATACCCCGGGGCATGCGGAAGAAATGCAGCGGACGGCAGCGCGGATGCAGGCGCTCGTGTCCCGTTCACGATCGGGAAGGGGTGCAGCCGCGCCGGGTAGCGATGCAGAGGCCCCCGTCACGGCGAGGCGTTCTGGTGCTACAGGGCGCTTTGTCGGTGCGGTCCTAATTGTGTTTGGTATTGTCGTGAGCGGCTCGGCGTATCTTCTCGTGCCGGACCTCGTGCTCACCCGTCACGGCATGGACTTCGGGTTTCTCTTCTGGCCTGTCGGAATCTGGATCGCCGCCGCAGGCATTGTCTCGATCTCGGGGATCGCGTTCGTCCCCCACGGCTCAACGCGGCCCCGCACGCCCGGGGCAGTGGGGCTGAGGGTCGCGCTCGTCTCCGCATGGCTCGTTTCGTATTTCGTCGTCGCCTTCACGCGGTTGTAAAAGCGGTGCGACAGGGCGGGCGGCCCTCGTGGGCCGCTGCCCTTCGTGAAGCTACTTGATTGCCTTGCAGAACGCGATCGCCTCGCCGAGGATCGTGGTGTCCACGGCATCGCCCTTGCAGACGATCGCCACGTTCTTGAACATCCTCACCATGACGAACGCCGGCTGTGCAACCGCTTTGGGGTCCTTGTAATCCTTGCTCTTCCCGACGAAGAGAAAGCCGTCGGCAAACTTCTCCTTGCTGCTGATCTCGGTCCACACGTACGTGAGATCGAGCCAGTCATTCTTCATCAGGTTCTTTGCATAGTCGTCGAAGCTCCCCGCGTCGCCCCGGGGCCGGGAGTCGACGTAAAAGGTGCTCGGCAGATAGTCTTCGCCTTCCGACGGGGTGAACTTCTGAAAGGTCCACGATTCGAGGAACTCGTTGTACGTCCCGTCCCAGTCGCTGAAGGAGGACTGGAGTGACGGCAGGTTGATCGCGGCCGGTGATGCGCAGAGCGCCGCCGCCGCCACGCCGCCGAACACGGCGACGAGAATCAGAGCACGTGAGACTCGCATTGACACTTTCATGAAAAGATTCTCCTTTCGCAAACAGATATGGCGACGCAGGGTAGTGATGCGTCGAACATCTGTCAAGCGACCACGAGTTTCCTGTCCGGCGGCGCGGACAAAGTCCCGAATCGGTGATACGTTTCTATCATCATGAACACCCTCCTCCTCCTCACGTGCGCCGGGCTGGCAGTGTCGGTGTTCACGGCCGCCGCACTCGCCGTCAGCGGGGGACGTGCAAAGGATGGACGTATTTTCCTGTCCNNCCTGAAGGACGTGATTGAGGAGACGGGCGGTCCGACCCCCCTCGTGAGCTTCCTCATCTTCGCGAATTTCCTCTTCGGCCTGCCCGCCCTGTACCTCTTCCTCCGCGCAACGAGCGGGGTACCGACAAAGAGGCCGTTGCTCCATTTCCTTCCGGCGATCGTCAATCTTCCCGTGGCGCTGCTCGTTGCACAGGCCGGCACGGGGTCCCCCGGCGTGGACGGCGCGATTGCCGCGGGGTCCGGGCCGGGATCCTATCTCCCCCTCCTCTACCTCAACGTCCTGGCTGCCGGCGAGACGGTGCAGCTCGTCCTCTACGCGCGGGCAGGGCTCCGCTGCACGGCGCGCGCCTCACGCAGCGCCCCGGAGCGCACGATCGTCGTTGCCGTGGTGGGCTGCTACGCGGTCTATTACGGGGTCCGGTGGACCGGTCTCGTGATACGGTTGTTCGACGGTCGCGGGGCCGGTCTTGCCGCGCTCCCCGGTTGGGTGAACGCCTCATCGATGGTGTTCATCGCCCTGTTCGTGGCTCTGGTCGGCGTGTACGTCGTGACGCGCATGGGTACTGAACGCGGCGAAAAACCTGTTGCGACGGCAAAATACGGCGGTAGACCGCTGGCTCGGGAAGAGGCGAAGAAAATCGCGGAGCGCGCCGCATGCTACCTCGCCACCTGCAAGGACCTTTCCCCGGAGTGCATCGATCCGCGCCAGCTTGCCGAACGCCTGGAGGTCCCCTACTACCTGCTCTCCCGGGCGATCAACGAGTACGGGGGCCGGACCGTGGCAGATCTTATCAGGGAGGCAAGGATCGAACGGGCAAAATCCCTGCTCGTTTCCCGGCCGCGCGACTCGATACTCAAGGTGGCGCTGGAGTCGGGCTTTTCCGCGAAGTCGAGCTTTAACGAGGCGTTCAAGAAGACGGTGGGGATGAACCCGGGGACCTATCGGCGTCGGCAGCGCGCGGAAAGCCCTCCCGTCGCTTGACGCGCGGCCGCTACCGCACCTTCAACACGAGCATGAGGAGGATCGGCGTTCCCACGGCCTGGAGGAGCACGAAGCGGAGCAGGACCTGCTCGTTCGACCACCCCAGCCGCTCTCGGGCATGGTCGTGCAGGGGAAGGCGCACCGTGCGGAAAATCCCGATCTTGAGAAAACGCAGGAGAGCCATCTTCACGAGACCGGTGGCGCCATTGATGAACACGACCCCGGCCACGACGATGAGGAGGATCGGGTTGCCCGACCCCAAAACGAGTGCACCGAGGAGGAACCCGAGGGGGCGGGAGCCTGCGTCCCCCATGAGGACCGCGCTGGGGTGTGCGTTGTGCCAGAGGTACCCGGCAAGTGCGCCGGCCAGGACGAGGCTCATCATCCCGTACTCGACGGCCTCGGGGTAATGGGGCACCTCGAGGTAGCGGGCGATCACGGCATTGCCGAGGATGCCGTAGAGGATGATCCCGAGGTAGAAAAGCGACACGAGCACGAGGCTGCCGGAGAGGCCGTCAACGCCGTCGGTGCAGTTGGTGGCATTGATCGTGATCCAAATGAGGACGGCGGCAACGGGGATGTAGACCCAGGGGGAAACGATGAACGGGGCTTTCAGCAGGGGTAGCCATACCGTGACCGGCGCGAGCTGGCAGAGGGCGGCGGCCCCGAGGACGGAGACGATGAGGTCGATGAGCCCGAGCCTGTACTCGGACCATCCCGTGCGGCTGCGGTCGTCGAAAAAGCCCTCAGCCGTGGCGAGCAGCGCGCATTCCAGGAGCTCGAGGATCTGCGGCTTCAGCGGAAGCACGAGGAGACATACCGCCGCGTAGATCAGCATGATGATGATGCCCGCCCCGACGGGTTTTCCTACGCTCTGCTCCGCGGCAACCGCATCCGCGCGGCCGTGATCCCGGGGGAGGAGGTGCCAGAGCCGCGGCAGGAGCCGCCACGTAAGGAGCGCTGCCAGACAGGCGCCCAGCCCGATGAGGAGCACGCGGGAGGTGAGGAGCCGGAACGGCCCGAAGTAGGGGAGGAGCGTCTCCCCGATCCAGGGAATCATGATGTGATGGCGGGGCTATTCGCCGGTAGAGACGACGAGGGCGGCAGGGGCGCTCACGAGTGACTGCGATGCCACGCGCCGCTGCTCCCTCTCGTTCGAGAGGACCTTGTACATCACGAGCGGCTCGATGAGCGCGCAGAGAAGGACCGTGATGATGACGACTTTGATGATGAAGGAACGCCTTTTCTTTCCGTCTCCGCCCGCACTGCGCATGAACCTGCCCTCGCTTCGAGAAGAACTGTAGCGCATCCCCGATTTTCCGTGATTGCGACTGTGTGTCATCTTTGTGAACAATTGTTGCGAAATTATTGCAGGCCTTCACTGTTCTCATCCCTGCAATCCGCGTGCTACATTCAAGGGGTGAACGAATCGTCAGCCCCCCTCGTAGCGATCGTGGACGATGAAGAGCACCTGCGCACGACGGTGTCGCGCGCCCTGCGGGGCGAGGGGTACCGCACCGCCGTTTTCTCCGACGGGGCGGAGGCGTGGCAGAGCTTTTCGGAGAGCCTGCCCGACCTCGTGATCCTCGACATCATCATGCCCCGCATGGACGGCCTGGATCTCTGCCGCCGCATCAGGGGGGTGTCGGAGAAGGTCCCCGTGATATTCCTCACCTCCCGGGACGACGAGTTCGACAAGGTGCTCGGCCTCGAGCTGGGCGCGGACGACTACCTCTGCAAGCCCTTTTCCCTCAGGGAGCTCGAAGCGCGCGTGAAAGTGCTCTTCCGCAGGGTGGGGCGGGGGCCCGTGGAACCCGAGCCCTCGGCCGATGAGGTGATGAGCGTCGGCCCGCTTCAGCTTGATACGCGGAGGTTCGCCGCGACGTGGAACAAAGAGCCTGTGCGGCTCACGGTGACGGAGTTCCGCATCCTCTACGCCCTTGCGCGCCAGCCCGGGTTCGTGCGCACGAGGGAGCAGCTTCTGGCGGAGGCATTCCCCCAGGATGCATACATGAGCGACAGGACCATCGACTGCCACATCCGCCGCATCAGGGGAAAACTGGAGCGCCTGGACGAGGGGTATGACGGGATCGAGACCCTCTACGGGCTGGGCTATCGGATGCGCGGGGGCTGAGGTGGGTCGGCCCGCAGGCTCGTTTTTTTCCCGCATCTCCATGCGGGTGCTCGCGTTCAACGCGCTCGTCGTCTTCCTCCCCATCGCCGGCATGCTTTCCCTTGACACCTACGAGAAGCAGCTCCTGAAGTCCCTGGAACGTTCCCTCGTGCAGCAGGGCAGGGTGCTCGCCGCCGGGCTCGAGGGATCGGGCGCGGGGCTCAAGAACAAGGGCGTGCTCCTCCTGCAGAAGCTGCGCCAGCGCCACGACGCGCGCATCAGGATCGTCGACATACACGGAAACCTCGTCGCTGATTCGGCGAGCATCGCCCGGGTTGATGAGACCGGAGACCACCCCGGACCTGTCGCGGGCGGGGCTCCGGTGCCCTCCTTCGCCGATCAGTCCGTGCCGCGCGCGGCGCAGGAGACGTTCCTCTACCGTATGGCCTCGGCCCCTGTGCGGCTCTGGCGCAGGTATCTGCGCCCTCCGCAGCCGCCGCCTGAATCGGACGAGTTCTACTCGGGGGCACGGATTCTGGACGGACCCGAGATCTCCGACGCCCTTGCCGGAAACTACGGCGCGGAGACGCGCATCACCACCGGCCAGCAGTCGGTGACGCTGTACAGCGCGATCCCCATCCTCACCGACGGCCACGTCATCGGCGCGGTGCTCGTCTCCCAGTCCACCTACCGCATCCTGAGCGATCTGTACGCGCTGCGGCTGGACATCTTCCGACTCTTCCTCTGGTCCATCGTCACGGCTGTGGTGTTGAGCCTCCTGGTATCCGCCACGATCACCGTGCCCATCCGCAGGCTCCGGGATCAGGCCCATGCGATCCTCGACCCCCGGGGCAGGCTCCTGCGCGGGTTCATTCCCTCACGATCCCGCGACGAGGTGGGAGAGCTTTCACGGAGCCTCGGGGAGCTCACCGCGCGCCTGGAGAAGCACGTCCGGCTTGTCGAATCCTTCGCATCGGACGTCTCCCACGAGCTGAAGAACCCCCTCGCCTCGATACGCGCGGCAGCGGAGCTCGCCCTGTCGAGCCCGGACGCCGCGGAGAGGCGCGCCATGCTCACCATGGTTCTGCAAGATGTGAACCGCATGGAACGGCTTCTCACCGGGGTGAGGGACATCTCCCGCATCGACAGCGGGGCCGCCGAGGAGCAGCAGGGGAAGCCGGTGAACGTGAGGGAGATCGCCGCGGGAGTCGTGGACGGGGCCCGGCTGCGCGGCGGCCAGGGCGGGTCGACCTTCTGCATCCAGGGGGAGGATGCACGCGTATGGGTCCCGCCGGCCCGCCTGCAGCAGGTGCTGGAGAACCTTCTTGACAATGCGGTGAGCTTCTCCCCCCCGGGGGGCACCGTCCGCGTGACGGTCGGCCGGGAGGGCGGCTTTGTCGTCATACACGTGTCCGACGAAGGCCCCGGCTTCCCCGAGGAGCACAGGTCGAGGATCTTCGACCGTTTCTTCACCTTCCGCCCCGGTGAGGAGAAGGGCAGCCACGCGGGGCTGGGCCTGTCCATCGTCAAGTCGATCGCGGAGAGCCACGGGGGCGCCGTCGGGGCAGCGAACCTCCCCCATGGCGGCGCCTGTTTCGAGGTGCGGCTTCCTGCCGCCTGATCCGCTATTTCTTCGCTTTGAAGAACTTCTTCATCGGAACAAAGTAGAAATCGATCCAGCCCTTCTTGTACTCAGGCCCGTGGCCCGAGGGGATGCCGGTATGCACGAGCGTCACGCGCGTGCCGCGCGCCGCTTTCTCCAGGTGCACTTCCAGCGTGGAGTCCGGCTCGTCGTCCTGGAAGTCGGTCGTGCGCCAAGTCTGACGGATCAGGCGGTCGGGCTTCAGCTCCCGCGTAACGCCGCTGATGTAGCCTTCCCAGGCCGTGAACTTGCCCCCGATGCGCGCAGAAACCTTTGCGGGGCTTCCCGTCATGTCGCCGTGGCCCTTGCTGTTCATCCACGCCGCGTACACGACCTTGGGCGGTGCGGGAATGACGGCCGAGGCCTTGATCGAATCAGTCTTCATTGTCTGCGTGCTCCCTTCCGGTACAAGGGTAATTCCAAAAGCCGCCCCGCGTCTCTGTTTTTCGGCGGCGAATTGGGTTGACTTCCGTCCGGGGGGCCTCCATAATCGACCGTCAAAAGAGCCGCAGATCAAGTGAGGAGGGTGAGGATGGAGACGAAGAAGCTGAGTCTGGGAACCAAGCTGGGGTTCGGCGTCTGCGACCTGGGCGGCAACCTCTTCTTCACGATCATGGGATTCTATCTCCTCTTCTTCATGACGGACGTGGCAAAGCTCGGCCCCGCTCTCGCGGGCATAGCGATGATGATCGGCAAGATCTGCGACGCCATCACGGACCCCACCGTCGGGTACCTTTCCGATCGCACGAAGAGCAAGTGGGGCCGCCGGAGGCCCTGGATGTTCTGGGGCGCGATATTCCTCTTCTTCACCATGATCCTCCAGTACACGAACCCGAACATCGTGAACCAGATCTGGCTCTTCCTCTGGATGGCCGTTGCCTACTGCCTCCTCACCACCGCCTACACCATGGTGAACATCCCCTACGGGTCCCTCACCCCCGAGCTGACTTCGAACTTCGACGAGCGCACCACGCTGAACGCTTTCCGCATGAGCTTCGCCGTGGTGGGGACCTTCATCGGTGCCCTTGCCGTGCAGGCCATCGTCAAGATGTTCCCCTCCGTGAACACCGGCTGGACCGGCATGGGTGCCATCATGGGCTTCATCATGCTCGGGACGGCCATGATCACCGTGTTCACGGTGAAGGAGCCCAAGCGCGCGGTAACCGAGGCAAAGGAGCAGCTGGGATTCTTCAAGACCTATCGAGCGACCCTCAGGAACAAGCCCTTCCTCATGGTCGTGATCTCCTACGCCCTGCACATCTGCGGAACGAACATCGTCATGGGGTCGCTGATCTACTACTTCCAGTACATCTATGGCGGGACAGCCTCGTCCCAGCTCGCCATGGTCTGCCTCCTCCTGCCGGTGCTCCCGTCGATCTGGCTGTGGACAGCGTTGTCCAAGCGCATCGGCAAGAAGTGGTCGTACAACATCGGCATGACCATGGTGGCGCTCGCCGCCCTGCTCATCTTTCTCTTCGCCCGGCAGCAGGGACCGACCTTCTTCTACATCGCCATGGCGTTCGGAGGTATCGGGTTCGCCACCAACTACGTCATGCCCTTCGCCCTCATGCCCGACACGGTGGAGCTGGACTACGCGGAGAACGGGGTGCGCAGGGAAGGGGCCTTCTACGGCCTGTTCAACTTCATGAACAAGGTGGCAGTCGCGCTGGCCAACCTCATCAACGGGCTCGTGCTCGCCGGGTTCGGCTATGTCGCGAATGCGCAGCAGACAGAGACAGCCAAGACCGGGATCCAGCTCCTCATCGGCCCGATCGCCGCCGTGTTTTTCATCGCGGGCTTCATCGTGCTCTCCTTCTACCCCATCAGTCGCAAATACTACGATGGTGTGATCATGCCGAAGGTGGCCGCGTGGGAGGCCAGGAAGAAGTAGCCCGCGGNNCGCGTTCGCCATCTATCTCTGCGCCCTGATCGCCGGCGCTGCTTCGATCATGGAGACGTTCATGATCTGGCAGCGCTATCGCCGCACGTCGATCAAGCGTTACGGGCTCTTTCTCTGCGCTCTCTGCCTCATTCTCCTTGGCTTCCTCGTTGACCTCTATGCCCGGGAGGTCTTCTCCTCCCCGGTACCGGCCGCGGCCGATGTCGTATGGATCCTGCAGGCGGCGGGCGGGTGCCTCTTCATATTCATCTGCCCTTACCTTTTCCATTCCCTCGTGGGACGGGAGGTCGTGCTCTGGCAGAAAATCCTCTTTGCCGTGATCGATGCCGCCGTGGTGATCGGCGCCCTGGCGAATATCGCGTTTCCCCGCGCGGCGCTCTTCGGCATCGGCTTGAGTGCCGTCCTTTTCTCGATGATCGTGTACGGGGTGGTCTTCACCGTGGTGAATCTTTCGCGGATAGGGGAACGGACGCTCAGGCGGGCGCTCGTGATTTTCCTTGCGCTTACCGTGGTGTTCTTTCCGCTCATGCTCGCCGATGCGGCCATGAGCTTCGCCCAGTTTCTTTCGATGTTTCAGTTCCCGAACAACCTCGCGCAGCCCGCTTATTTCCTAATCCTCAACTGTCTCACCATCGTCTTCGGGCTCCACTACCTGAACCGCCCCGCTTTCTCCGAGAAGGGAAGGCTCTCTCCGTACTTTCTTGACACCTTCGGGGTCACCGACCGGGAATCTCAGATCATCGGCATGTTGCTGGAAGGGTCGACGACGGGCAGGATCGCAGAGCAGCTTTTCATCTCGCCGAAGACTGCGGAGAATCACGTCTACAACATCTATCAGAAGCTGAAAGTGCGCAATCGCGTGCAGCTTTTCCAGCTCATCAGGACGAACGCGCCGGATTGAGGGTATTTCCTCATGGCGCGAAGACGGGCCGGGCGGCATTCTTTCCCCATGAAACAACGCCAACTGATCAGGCGGATCGCCCTGATCGTGTCTTTCGCGCTTTTCCCGGTCACCCTGTACTACTTCTCCCCGATCCTGTCGCTGCAGGGAGTCGCGATGGGTGTCGTATCCGGGAGCATCATGATCTTCGGGCTCCAGTTCCTCTCAGCGCTTTTCCTCGGCCGCGCCTTCTGCGGCTGGGTGTGCCCCGCGGGCGGCGCCCAGGAGATCGTCCTCGGGTTCAAAGGGAAGAGGGTGAATCGCAAGCGGGTTAATTGGATCAAGTGGCTGGTCTGGACGCCATGGGCTGCCGGGCTCGTGCTCATGGCCCTGCGCGCGGGCGGCATCACCGCGGTGGACTTCAGGTGGCACACGTGGCATGGGATCTCCGTGGCCGACCTGCCAGGGCTCATCGCGTTCCTTTCGGTCACGTCCGTGTTTCTCGTCCTCGCGCTCTCCGTGGGCCGGCGCGCCGCATGCCATATGATCTGCTGGATGGCCCCCTTCATGATCGCGGGACGCGCGGCGCGCAACGTATTTGCCTGGCCGTCCTTACGGCTTGCAGCGAAGAGCGACACATGCCGCCGGTGCGGCGCATGCACGAAGCAATGCCCCATGAGCCTCGACGTTCAGGCCCTGGTGGGGGCCGATGCAATGGAGAATGCCGATTGCATCCTTTGCGGGTCCTGCGTCGATGCGTGCCCGGCAAAAACGATACGATACACGTTCAGCTCTGGACGCTGAACGGGACGTTTTTTCGATTGACCGTCGCTCCCAGCTGTCCTATTGTCGTACGGTAGTGAACGTTTCATCGCACACGTTCCATGAGGGCGATTCCTCCGCAATGCCGACGATCCCCGACGAGTCGGTTTCACTCGTTGTCACTTCACCTCCCTACCCGATGATACAGATGTGGGACGCCCTTTTTGCCGGCAGAAACCCGCTCGTACGAGAGTCGCTGGAGAACCAAAACGGGCCGGAGGCATTTCGCCTCATGCACGAAGATTTGGATTCGGCCTGGGCTGAGGTAGCCCGGGTTCTGAAACCAGGGGGATGGGCATGCATCAACATCGGGGATGCCACCAGGAAGATCGGTGATCGATTCCAATTGTTTTCGAACCATAGCAGGATAATCGCGAAGTTCATGGCACAAGGCTTCGACATGGTGCCGCTCGTCCTCTGGCGGAAGCAAACGAATGCCCCGAACAAGTTCATGGGATCGGGAATGCTTCCCGCCGGTGCCTACGTAACGTTGGAACACGAGTACATTCTGATCATGCGAAAGGGTGCCAAACGAGGGTTCGATTCCGCCGATGACAAACGGACCCGTCACGAAAGCGCATTTTTTTGGGAAGAACGGAACACGTGGTTCTCCGACGTCTGGGAGGTCAAGGGCACGAGACAGAGCTTGAGTGACCCCGAGCTGCGGGATCGCAGCGCCGCCTTTCCGTTCGAGGTGCCCTATCGATTGATCTGCATGTATTCGGTTCGTGGGGACACCGTATTGGATCCGTTTGTCGGCACGGGAACCACGACGTTTGCGGCCATGGCTGCCGGTAGAAACAGCATCGGGATCGATATCGACCCGACCTTCATTCGCGCTGTCGCCCGGGACGGTCTGAAGCTGAAGGATCAACTCAATCAGTACACCTTCAACCGCATCAGGAACCATGGTGACTTCGTGGCTAAGTGCCGGCAGGACGGGAAAGAACTGAGATACACGAATCTGCCGCATGGCGTTCCCGTGATGACGTCACAGGAAGTCGACCTGCAATTGCATTTTGTCGATGACATCGTGGCCGTCGGGCACGATCGATTCGATGTTTCCTACCGGCTGACAGGCCCCGAGGGGGGCGCAGAGAAGGGCGACTCGGGCGCGCAGCTCACGCTGGCGATATAGATTCGTCCAGCCCAGAGAGCCTCACACCCGTTCGACGATGACGAGCTTCCCCTCGGCGGTGAGCTTGTCCGCGATGAGCGGGATGATGCGCTCCCTGCTGAGGATCCCCTGCTGCCGATAGGAGACGCTGTCGCTCGCGGGATTGCGCGCCGTTCCCTGGATGATGGTGACACGGTCCGCCTGGGTGAGCAGGGAGAGGAGCTCCGTGACCCCGCTCTCCTCCTCGAAGCCGGCCGGGTCCTCCCCCCAGATATTGTAGACCTGGTTGAGCGTGACGGCCCCCTCGGTGACGCAGTCGATGCCGTGGATGCGGTAGCGCGGTGGGGCGATGCCGGGCTCTGTCTCCGGTTCCACCTCCACCTCACCGCCCTGGACCCGGGCGACAATGCCCGCCGTCGTCCCGCCGCAGACCACCTTCGCCCCCTCCCGCTGGAGAAAGTCCAGGCCCACGACGCGGTCCCGCGACCTGTCCGCCGGTGGACCGGTGAAGACGGTCACCGACCTGCCTTCCCGGCACCGGGCGAGCACCGCGGTGCAGTCGTCGCCCGCGGCCCTGCCCCAGATCTCGCGCGCTTTGTCGTGCAGGGCCTGCGGGAGCGCCGGCAGTCGCGTGCCTTCCGCGAGGCAAGAGTTGGCAAAACGCGCCGCCTCTTCGATGCCCCAGCCATTGCGCCACCCGCCGCCGATGCCGGCCTGCGTGATGCCGTCGCTCACCAGGAGAACGCCCTCTCCCGGTCTGAGGTGGCAGTTTACCTCGCCGATCACCGCGCCCTCGACGCTGCGCTTGCGCGAGGCGAGGACGGCGGCGTGCCCGGCTCCGACGAGAAGGACGTCCGGCATCTCGTAGAGGATCACCGTCGTCGAGCCGTCGGTGCCGACGCGAAGCAAAGCGAAGGCGGCGAAAGGCAGGTCCGTGGACCGGGCGTCGTTCATCGTGCGGATCACCCGGTCGAACGCGGCGCGCGGGGAGAAGCCCGAGCGGAGGAGCTCGCGGATGCGCGTCGCGCACGACGTTGCAGAGACCAGGGCCTTCACGCCCGAGCCCAGGCCGTCGCAGAGGAGCACGGTCGTGGAGGTGGCCTGCCGGTCGGTCATCACGACGTCCCCGCAGGAGCTGTGGGGGCGCTTTGCCGACTGGACGGACTCTACTTCGAGGTGGACGTACCCCACGGGCGTCCGCTCCTTGCGGCGGGGCGCGGCTGCTCGTTCTCCGCACCGGTGAGCTCCAGAAGCTTCTCCACGAGGGATTCACCCTGTGCGGTGCTCTCCCCCAGGTAGGCGGCGATCTTCTGCGCCATCTCGATCTGGTGCTGGAGGAGCTCGCGCGCCTGGAGGGTCGTCGTCGCCTTCAGGCTGTCAAGGCGCCTGCGGCTCTCCTCGGTCTGCGTGATGTTGACGAAGATCCCCACGTACTGGTGCTCGTCGCGCAGCGCGTAGATGATCTCGTGGGCCACAAGCCCGTAGCGGTCGTGGTTCACCGTGCACTCGACCTTCTCCGACTCCCCCGTGGCGAGCTTCTCGAAGGGGTCGGGATCCATGAGGTAGGAGATGTGCCTGCCGCAGACGGCGTCGCTGCACATGAAGAACTTGCGGAACGACGGGTTCATGCTGAGGATGCCGAGCCGATCGTCGAGGATCACGATGCCGTTGGGGCTCGTTTCGATGATGCGGTCCGTGCGCTGCTCGGCAAGGCGCTTCATCGTGGGGATGCACATGCCGGTCTCCGCCATGCCGCGGATGATGGCAATGGCCTTGTCCCTGCAGGATGCGTACCCGCAGGCGCCGCAGTTGAGCCGGTCCTCCGGTCGGGGCTTGCCGGTGGTGGCAAGCACGTGCGCGATCTCCTCTTCGGAGATGGGGGCGTCCGACCACGTGGGCCCTGCCCGGAACCGGGTCTCCATCGATACCGTCGGTCCCACGGGCCGCGCCGCCATGCTGCGCGGCTCCCGGGCCCAGGCGAGCACCTCCTGGCGCCTGTCGTACAACGAGCTTTCCGCCGCGATGGCGGGTCCGTTGATGCAGCCCTGCATGCAGAACAGCGGTTCGATGACGAGAGGGCGCTCCCGTGTTTCCAGGGTCCTCGCGATCTCCTCCAGCTCTCCGATACCGCTCACCGCGATGATCTCGGGTGCCAGGAGATCGGAGGAAAGGGCGGCGGTCTTCAGGCAGCCGCCCACGAGGGGGAAGGTGCGCGAATCGCCCGCGGGTTCCTCGTCGAACCTGCTCTCCTCACAGGCGGAGATGCTCACCCCGTCTCTCACGAGCCAGTCGGCGAGCTCGGCAAAGGTGAGCACGCAGTCAACGGTCCCTGCAAGCTCGGGCCTTTCGGCCTCCGCCTTTTTCGCGACGCAGGGTCCGATGAACACCACGGTCGCCTCCGCCCCCAGTCGGGCCTTCAGCATGCGCGCGTGGGCGATCATCGGCGAGGCCACGGGCACGAGCATCCGGCTGAGCGAGGGTCGGTAGCGCTCGATCCATGCGACCACGGCCGGACATGCGCTTGCGATATGCGATGCGTTGGGTCCGCGCTGCACGTACTCCCGCGTCGCCTGCGCCACCTCTTCCGCGCCGACGGCAGTTTCGGCCACGTAGGAGAAGCCGAGCCTGCGCAACGCCGATGCCACGCGCGAGCGTTCCCAGCCGGTGTACACCGAGGTGAACGACGGGGCGATGCTCGCCGCCACCGGCACCCCGGATGCGATGAGACGGGTCGCCTTCTCAACGTCGTTTCTGAAGCTCTTCGCCTTCTGCGGGCACTCGCGGATGCACGTGCCGCAGGCGATGCAGCGCTCCTCCACGACAAAGGCCTGGTCGTCGTGCATGCGGATGGCCTTCACCGGGCACACCCGCACGCACCGGTAGCAGTCGCGGCAGCGCGCCTTGTTCGTGTAGACGATCTTCCCCGCCCCCGGCTCACGCGTCATGGCGTCATGCCTCCGTCAGTGCCGGTGTTGCGCTGAGCGCCGTCTCGATGGCGGCAAGCGCCTTGTCCACCGTGCATTTCTCGATGATCATGTCCCCGACCCGCACCGTCGGGCCCCTGCCGCAACGCTCGAAGCAGAACGTCGCCTTCAGGTCCACCGCCTCGGCGATCCCCTTTTCCTCCAGCCGGCTGATGAGCGCACGCAGCAGGTCCTGCGATCCCCTGAGGTAGCAGCTCGTGCCCACGCAGACGCTCACCTCCAGGAGGGCATCCGATCCCTGGCCGCGGAGCTCGATGCCATTGTCCACGATGCGCTTCCTGCTCTGGTAAACGGTGTGCAGGAGCTCGTGAGCCACAGAGGAACCGGGTGCTCCCAGGGTTTGCGCGTAGCATTCCCGGACGACGTAATTGTCCTGCGAGCTATGAAGCTCGAGGGTCTTGTCCGCTGTGTACAGGCCTTTTGCCCGCGCGCGCCGCGCTGCGGGGTCCCGTGTCACCGGCTGTCCGGCCCCGCCGACGCACCCGCCGGGACAGGCCATGACTTCCACGATGTCGTAGCTCTCCTCGCCGGAGCGGATCTTGTCCGCCAGCGTCCGCGCGGCGGCCAGACCCGCAACCACGGCGAGCCTGATCTGCGTCGTGCCGACTCTCACCACGACGGTCCGCGTCCCCGACTCTCCGCGCACCGCGGGGAAGTCCACGGCGTCAAGCCTCTGGCCGGAGAGCTTCTCCGCCGCGTAGCGCAGCACCGCTTCGCTCACGCCGCCGGAGGCACCGAAGATCACCCCCGCGCCGGTCTTGAAACCGAACGGGGTATCGAGTGATTCGGGTGCGAGCTGGTCGAAACGGATTCCCGCCTCCCCGATCATTGCGGCAAGCTCCTGCGTGGTGATCACCGCGTTCACGTCGGGCGATCCTCCGCGGGCAAGCTCGGGCCTGCGCGCCTCGTACTTTTTCGCCGTGCAGGGCATGATCGAAACGACGAAGAGGTTCTTCTCCTCGATGCCGAGGCGTGCCGGCAGCACCTCACGGGCGAGTGAGCCGAACATGGCCTGCGGAGACCTGCAGGAGGAGAGATTGGGAAGGAGATCGGGGTAGTGGTGCTCGGCGAACTTCACCCACGCCGGGCAGCACGAGGTGAAAAGGGGGAGGCGCTCGCCGGCGGTCTTGCGGGCAAGGAACTCCTCCGCTTCCTCGATCACGGTGAGGTCTGCGGCGAAGCTCGTGTCGTAGACCTGGCGGAACCCCATGATCTTCAGCGCCGCGGCGATCTGGCCGGTAGTGAGCACCCCCGGCGCGATTCCAAAGTGCTCGCCGAGGGCGACCCTGACAGCGGGTGCGATCTGGGCGACCACGGTCTTCTCCGTGTCCTCGAGCGCCTTCCAGACCTCCCGTGTTTCCGAGCGTGGCACGATGGCCCCGGTCGGGCAGACGCTCGCGCACTGTCCGCAGTTCACGCACTCACCGCTTGCAAGGTCCCGTCCGAACGCCGGCTGCACCGCGACCTGTGAGCCGCGGTTGGCGAAGTCGATCGCACCGATGCCCTGGATCTCCGCGCAGAAGCGGACGCAGTCTCCGCAGAGGATGCACTTGTTCGGGTCGCGCACGAGCGCGAGGCTCGAGCGGTCCACCGGCGCGGCGGGGTGGGACGGCGCGAATCGTACTTTCTCGATGCCGAGCTTCCGGGCAAGGCCCTGGAGCTGGCAGGACGAGCTCTTGGCGCACGTGGGGCAGGACTGCTCGTGGTTGGCCAGGAGAAGCTCCACAGCGATGCGCCGGATGTCGCGGATCTCCTCCGTGCTCGTGCGCACCTTCATGCCCTGCTCGGGGGCCGTCGAGCAGGCGGCGACAAGGCCCCTGCCCTCGACGCTCACGAGGCAGAGCCTGCACGCGCCGTAGACGGAGAGGTCGGAGTGGTAGCAGAAGGTGGGCAGATCGATTCCCGATCTGCGGATGAGCTCCAGGAGGTTCTTCTCCGTTCCGAGCTCCACCTCTCTCCCGTCGATGATCATCATTCCCGTAGCAGCCATACCCTCACACTCCTCTCACGGCATTGAAGCGGCACGCCTCGCGGCACGCCCCGCACTTGATGCACACGGCCTGGTCGATCCTGTGCGGCATCTTGCGCTCGCCGCTGATCGCACCGACCGGGCACTTCTTTACGCACGCCATGCATCCCTTGCACGCCGCGGCGTCGATCTCGGGCCGGGCAAAAGCCTTGCACGCCCCGGCAGGACAGCGCTTCTGCACGATGTGCGCCTCGTACTCCGCGCGGAAGTAGCGCAGCGTGGAGATCACGGGGTTGGGCGCCGTTTTTCCCAGGCCGCAGAGGGATCCCTTCTGCACCGCCTTTGCGAGGGTCTCCAGGAGATCGATGGTTTCAAGCGTCGCACGGCCCTCGATGATGTCGTCCAGGAGCACGAGCATCTGCCGGGTCCCCTCGCGGCAGAGAACGCATTTGCCGCACGATTCGTTCTGCGTGAACATCATGAAGTAGCGCGCCATGGCCACCATGCACGTGGAGCTGTTCATGACGACGAGCCCGCCGGAGCCGACCATGGCGCCTGCCGCGCGCAGGGAGTCGAAGTCCATGGGGAGGTCGAGGTGCTCCTCCGTGAGGCAGCCTCCCGACGGCCCGCCGATCTGCACGGCCTTGAACCCCGTGCGGCTCACCTTGCCCTGGGCGTCCGTCACACCGCCGCCGATGGTGAAGATCACCTCGCGCAGCGTGGCGCCGAAGGGGACCTCGATGAGCCCCGTGTTCGCAACGTGGCCGGTGAGGGCAAAGGTCTTGGAACCGGGCGATCCCTGCGTCCCGATGGCGCGGAACTCCCGGGCGCCCATGCGGATCACGAGGGGGACTGTGGCAAGGGTCTCCACGTTGTTGATGACCGTGGGCTTGCCGAACAGGCCCTTGACCGCCGGGTAGGGCGGCCGCGGCCGCGGCATGCCGCGCCGGCCTTCGATGCTGTGGATGAGCGCCGTTTCCTCGCCGCACACGAACGCGCCGGCGCCGATGCGGAGTTCGAGGTCGAAATCAAATCCCTTCTCAAAAAGGTTTTTGCCGAGCAGCCCGTTTTTGTAGGCCTGCTCGATGGCGATCTGGAGGCGCTTGATGGCGAGCGGATACTCGGCGCGGATGTAGATGAACCCGCGGTTGGCGCCCATCGCGTAACCGCCGATGGCCATGCCTTCCATGACGCGGTGGGGGTCGCCTTCGAGGACGGCGCGGTTCATGAACGCGCCCGGATCGCC
>PLNO01000260.1 GCA_003141795.1 Spirochaetaceae bacterium
TCTTCGATCCCTTCTCCGCGTGGCTCATCTGCAACATCCTCTCGGATCCCTCGGCGCGGGTGACGGGGTTCGGCACGCGGACCTATTTCCGTACGACGTTTCCGACGATGTTCAAGTCGGGGACTTCCAGCGAGTTCACGAACCTCTGGTGCGTCGGCGCCACCCCGCAGTACACCGTTGCCGTCTGGGCGGGGAACTTCGACGGCAGGGCGGTGATCAACAAGACGGGAAGCATCGTGCCGACCCAGATCGTGGCGGACACCCTGCAGACGCTGGCCGAACAGCACCCGGTGTCCGCATCCGCGCGTATTTTCCGGGAGCCGGCGGGCGTCGTGCAGGCGCGGATCTGCACGGACACGGGCCTGCGGGCGACAGCGGCATGCGCGTCCACGAGGGTCGAGTACTTTCGAAACGCGTCGCAAGTCCCGGCCGTCGACGCCGCGCATGGCCAAGAGGCGCTGCTGCGGGAGAGCTTCCTCGGCCCGGATGAGACGGTGCGCGTACTTTTTCCAGTTTCCGGGCAGATCATCTACCTTGACGAGACGTTGCGGGCGGGGATGCAGAGGATCCCGGTCGTCGTGGTGGCCCGGGACGGGGGAGCCCCGCGTCTCAGCCTCGACGGCGCACCGCTTGCCGCAGACCGGTCCGGTTCCCCGTCGATTCCGCTGGTACGGGGAACGCATACCATAGTGGCTCGCAGCGGAACGGGCGCTGACAGGGCTGTTTTCGAGGTTCGCTGATACTTGACTGCATGAGATCAAAGTGATATCATTCTAATATGAAGTCAGGGGAGTTCTTTTCCGTACGGGGAAGCTCGGTCTCCCTCAAGGTGAAGGCGCGACCGGGGGCAGGGAAGGACGCGATCCTCGGTGTGCGCGGCGGCGAGCTCGTCGTTGCCGTTCGAGCGGTGGCGGAAAAGGGCAAGGCGAATGAACAGCTCGTACGGGTCCTCGCCGCCGCCCTCGCTGTCCCCCGCGACAGCGTTCGGCTGAAGATCGGCGGCAGCTCCTCGCACAAGGTGTTCGAGCTCCCGAAGGAAGCGGCCGCCGCTCTGGCAAAGATCGAAGGAACCCCATGAAGACCCTCACCGTGATCGACCTGATGGTCGGGCGAATCGGAAAATAAGGAAGAAAAGCATGATCGAGCTCGAGAATCTCTCGAAGACCTACAACAAGGGAGCGGTGCAGGCGGTCAAGAACCTGAGCCTCACCGTCGAAGCGGGGGAGCTGTTCGGATTCCTGGGGCCGAACGGAGCGGGAAAGACGACGACGATCAAGATGATCGTCGGCCTCCTGCGCCCCGACACGGGCCGGGTCCTCCTGAACGGCACCGACACTCGTCGCGATCCCATGAAGGCAAAGGCGATCCTGGGCTACTGCCCCGATGATCCCGTTCTCTATGACAAGATGACGGGCGCGCGGTTTCTGTCCTTCATCGCGGACGTGTACGGCATCGACGGAGTCGAGCGCGTCGCCCGGGTCTCACGGCTTGCCGAGCAGTTCGAGATGAAGGATTCACTTGGGGAGGCGGTCAGCTCCTACTCCCACGGAATGCGCCAGAAGCTCTCCCTCATGTCAGCGCTCCTCCACGACCCTGCGATCATCGTCCTCGACGAGCCGATCGTGGGCCTGGACCCGCGTGCCGCATTCACGCTGAAGGAGACCATGAAAGACCTGTGCGCCCGGGGAAAGACGGTGTTCTTCTCCACGCATATCATGGAGGTCGCCGAACGCCTGTGCGACAGGGTAGGCATCGTCAGCCACGGGGAGCTCGTGGCCGCAGCGCCGCTTTCGGAACTGCGCTCGAAGGCCGGTGAGAAGGATGCAACGCTCGAGCGGCTCTTCCTGGAGATGACAAATGACGACAGCGCAGCTCGTTAAGGCAACGGTCAGGGGAACCACGTGGTTCTCCACGGATGGCGTGAAGGAGCTCATGCGGCGCGACAGGGTATGGATACTTCCCGTCGCAGGTCTCGGGATCCTCGTCGGGCTTGCCGCCATGGAGTTCATGCTCGTCGGGGTGTATCGCTCGCTGCTGGCGACGGGTGTCGGTATCGGACGGCCCGAGATCGTCGTGTTCTACGGGCTCTTCCTGAGCTGGGCGTTCCAGTTCGTCACGGCGGTTCCTATCGCCCTTTCGTTGCTCTACTATTCGAACGATCTGCGGTTGCTGCTGACCATGCCGGTGCGCCCCGTGCAGATCGTCGCGACAAAGGGGCTCCTCCTCTACTGCTACAGCATTCCCATCCATCTCGTTCTCTTCGTGCCGGCCCTTTGGCTGTACGTCGGGGCCGCGGGTTTCTCGGTGCCGCTCGTCCTATCGGGGATCCTGTCACTGTTCGTGACGCCGCTCCTTCCCCTCGCACTCTCAACGCTGTTCGTGCTCGGCCTCATGAAGGTGGTGAACCTCTCCCGTTTCCGCGTGGCGCTGGAAGTGGCGGGCATGGCGCTTGCGATCGTGCTTCTCGTGGGGCTGCAGGTCCTCCTTTCCCGCACGACGATCTCCACCGTGACGGGAAGTGGCGCCCCGCAGGTCCTGTCGGGCTTTGCGGGGATCTTCACGTCCCTCGAGAGGGCCCTGCCTCCCATTGCCTGGGCTGCCCGCGGATTCGTGGTCGGGGCGGGTCCGGCACCTGTTCTCCTCTCCCTTCTCGTCACCGCCTGTCTCGTTGCACTGGTTGCTGTGTTGGCACCGCTGAACTTCCTCTCCGACGTCATGGAGCGCAGGGAGATGCAGAAGGGCCGCAGCCGCGGCTCAGCCCGGTCTCTCGCACGGGAACAGGCCGTTCCCCACGGCGTCGTGCGCGCGCTTCTTTTCCGGGAATGGGCGATCCTCTCCTCCAACTCGACGTTCATCTTCGAGGCGGTTGGCGAGCTTCTGGTGCTGCCGCTGGTCCTCGGCGTCTACGCCCTCATCATCCCCAAGGCGATGGTCTCCCAGGCAATGAGCTTCATCCTGGCAATGCCCATTCTCAGCATCGGGCTCATGGGGATCGCCGTGCTGATGACGAGTCTCACCACGGTGTCCGCGACGAGCATCTCCCGGGAGGGGCTGCGCATGGCGCTGAGCCTCACCCTGCCCGTGGCCGGGCGCACGCAGGCGAGGGCCAAGCTGTATTTCCACCTCCTGTTCTTCAGCACCGCCTACCTCGTCGACCTCGTGATCCTCTGGGTTTTGTTCCGGTTTCCTGCCGCGTCGCTCCTCTACATGGTACCGGCAGGGATCGCGCTTCACGTCGTTGGCTTTGTTGTCGCGATCTTTTTCGACCTGAAGCGCCCATTGCTGAAATGGACCCACCCCCAACAGGCGATGAAGAACAACATGAACGCGCTCTCCAGTATTGGAAGCATGACGGCAATCGTGATCCTTCTCGTGGGGCCTGCGGCGTTCTGGGTTTTGAAGGGCGGGAATCCCCTTCTCGCCGGGTGCACCGTCGCTGTCGTCTCCGTGGTTCTGGCAGCGCTCCTCCTGCCCCGACTGTACGCGTTCGCCGACAGACAGTACGCGGGCGGCCTGGAGATGGACGGGTAGGGGGCGGCTCCGCGAGCGTCGGCGCGCGGCTTTCGTTGGGCAGACCCTGGGCCGGGCCACGAAGGGTGGAGCATTGTTGACATGAAGTAGCTAACTTGGCTACTTTTTATCCATGAAGGCAGTGGGAACAAAGGTTCTCAAGGATAACTTGAGCAAGTATCTCAGGATGGTCCGGGAGGGTGAGACGATCCTGGTGACGGACAGGGACGAGGTGATCGCTGAGATCCACCGCCCGACACAGCCCGTCCCGGGAAAGGTCAGCCGGTGGGAAGCCTTCCTGAACGAGGAAGCGCGCCGTGGAAGCGTGACACGATCCCGCACCGGGAAACTTCCTTCGATAGCGAGCCTGCTCGACTCGTTCCTGGAAGCGCTCGAGTGCAAACGGATCGATGACGACATTCTCAGGATCATCAGCGAGAATGCCCTCCTGGCGAATTGCCGTTCCCTGGACGCGATCCACGTTGCCACGGCCCTGTATTTCAGGCCGTATCAGGACGATGCCCTCCAGGTCGTCACCCTTGACCGCCGCATGGGGGAGACAGCCGTGGCCGCCGGCTTCGCCGTCCTTCCGCCGGTGCCGGCGACCTTTCCTACTTCTTCTTGAACACGATCCCGTCAGTGCCCCTGTCCACGACCAGGGTCTCACCGTCGGCGAGCTCCCCGGCCAGCATCATCTTCGCCAGAGGATTCTGCACGAGGTTCTGGATCGTGCGCTTCAGGGGACGGGCGCCGTACATCGGATCGTAGCCGACCTCCGCGAGGTAGGCCCGCGCCTTCGGCGTGGCCTCAAGCGTCACTTTCCTCTCCCGCAGACGGGATTTCAGGATGTCGAGCTGGATGTCGACGATTTTCAGGATCTCGGGTTTGCCCAGGCGGTTGAAGAAGATCATCTCGTCGATGCGGTTGAGGAACTCGGGC
>PLNO01000073.1 GCA_003141795.1 Spirochaetaceae bacterium
ACGTCTCTCCCCATGCCGTCTGCATTGACTGCGGCGCTTTCGTGATGACGACGGTGTCCAGGTCATAGACCGCCGACGGCTCGAGGCCCGAAAGGGGGGCGTCCTTGAAGAACGAGGCGAGGGCGGGCTCGGCGTCGGCGCGCGTCACCTCCACGGGCACCTTGGTGAGGTAGAGCGAGCCGTCGAGGAAACCGGTGACTGCCGTGGCATTGCCGTCCAGCAGCGCCCCGACGAATCGCAGGAAGAAGGAGCTCAGCGCGGCGGTGGGGACGGTGGAAGCACCCGCGCCGATGGCCGATGCCTTCCCGTGGGCGAGAAGCTCCGCGGCGGAGGGCATCTGCTGGTCCTTGATCGACGCAGGGTCGAGCTGGGGATAGATGATTTTTGCGAGCGCCATGAACTGGCTGCCCTCGTCGGACTTGCCCACGCTCTGGTATTGCTTTCCGACGAGCCAGTAGGATTCCGCGGTTGCCTTGCGCTGGTTGTCGTCGTAGCCCTTCCAGAACTGCGCCCATACAAGTCCCGATGCGAGGAAGAGAAAGAGCATTGTGAGGACGAACTTGTTGCGCATGCGCAGCCTCCTCTGAGAATGGTCACACGACGTAACCCATTTTACCAATTCGACTTCGAGTTGACAACCCATTTTTCTGCTGTTAGACTTTTCCCCAGGGAGCACAAGGGCCCGCCCGCGCGCGGTTCGCCGCAGACAGGGGCGGAGCATGTGATCCCGGGAGGCTCATCATGGCCCGTTTCGCCCGGCTTTCGGCGGTCTCCGCCCGGCTTGCAGCGATCTTTGCCCTCTCCATCGTCCTGGTGAACTGCCCCTCGACGCCGAAGCCTCCAGAGACCACTGTCGCGTCGCCCACCTTCAGCCCCGCTGAAGGCTCGTACAAGGCCGCGCAGGCGGTCACGATCTCCACGGCCACAGAAGGCGCGGAGATTCGCTACACCACGGATTCCACGGCGCCCTCATCCACGAGTGGTACGGTGTATTCGGCCCCCGTGCAGGTGAGCGCGACGACCACGATTCGCGCCATCGCCTACAAGACGGGCTCCGCGGACTCCCCGGTGGCAAGCGCCACCTTCACCATCACGGGCAAAGTCGCCGATGTCCAGTTCTCTCCGGCCGCGGGAACCTACGCCGCCTCGACGAGCGTCACTCTCAGCACGGCAACGGACGGAGCGCAGATCTACTACACGATCGACGGCACGGAGCCTACCCCGTCGAACGGCGTGTTGTACGCGGGCCCTGTCTCGGTGAACGCGACCCAGACCCTCAAGGCTGTCGCCGTGAAGCAGGCCTGGGACAACTCGGAGGTCGCGAGCGCCCTGTACACGATTACGACGGCCGTCACCACGACATCGAACGCGGAACCCGTCACCGACGTTGAGGTGACAGACGCCCGTAATGCGCTGGCGCGCGCCAAGGAAGTCGACGCGGACTTCTTCGATCACGACAACTTCGACAAGGCCCGCACCCTTCTCGACGAGGGGGTCGCCCTTCGGGTCTCGGACCCCGCCTCCGCCCGGCAGAAGCTCGGAGCCTCGAAGGAGGCGGCCGATCTGTCCTTCGACAACTCGGTGAAGCGCGCCGCGGAGGAGATGGCGGTGAGCATGGAAGCCGCACGGCAGCGGCTGCTGGCGATTGAGGCCGACAAGTTCGCGGCGGACGACTACCAGAAGGCAATGGCGGGGATCGCGGAGTCAGGGGACCTCTTCGCGTCCAACGACTATGCCGGGGCTCGCGCGCGGGCGTACAAGGCCCTCAAGGACATGTCGGACCTGCAGAACCGTCTGGAGACGCAGATCGCCAAGGTCCGCTCCCTGAAATACGACACCGAGCAGGCGATGAAGGAGATCGAGTCCGCCAACGCCTACACCGCTGCGCCGGGGCAGAAGGACAANNTCAAGCTGGACGATGCTGAAGAGAGCTTCGGGGCCGCCTTGGAAGCTGCACGGGACACGCTGCGTATCGCCCGGGAGGCCACGGGGTCCACGCAGGAAGCGGAGAAGAAGAAGGCCGAGCAGCTCCAGGCGCAGGCCATGCAGGCGCTTGTGGACGCTTCCAAGCTCACCGTCGTGACGGACGACGGCACGGTGATCAAGCCGCAGAACTGGAAGGACGAGGATTTCCTGAAAGAGATCGACACAATGATCCAGGAGGAACAGAAAGCCTCCCCGGGCCCGCAGTCCATCGCGATCCCTTCGGATCAGACCACCGTCGTGCTCGCCGACGACTCCTCCGTCAACCTGTTGCAGCAGGCGCGTGACCTGTGGTCGCAGGGCTTGAAGGAAAAGGCCCTGGGGAACTACACCAAGGCCCAGGACTTCTTCAACGAAGCCCTGCGCTACATCGAGATCTACAAATCATACGCGGTGAAGGGCGTGTACACGGTACGGTTGATTCCCGACAAGAGGGATTGCCTCTGGAGGATCGCGGAGTACGGGGACATCTTCGGTGACCCGTACAAGTGGCCGTCGATCTGGAGGAGGAACCGCAAGCTCATCCAGAACCCGGACCTGATCTATCCGGGCTGGCAGCTCGTCATACCGCCCGAGTAAGAGAGGCTAAGAGGCCGGGCTGATTTTACCGATCAGCTCGGCCTTTCTCTTTTCCAGCTCCGCCTCGGTTGTCGCTTCGACGACAAGGCGGAGGAGCGGTTCCGTGTTGGAGATGCGGAGGTTGAACCACCAGTCGGGAAAATCGACCCGGATTCCGTCGATGTCCGTGAGCGTGCCCGACGCGTACCCTGCCTGGATCTTCCGCATGATGCCGGGGCCGTCCGCCACCGTGAAGTTCATCTCCCCCGAAAAGAAATAACGGTCGATGCCGGCGATGATCCGGGAGAAGGGACGTCCGTCGCGCGCCCGCGCCTCCATGATCGCCAGGGCCGCGATCATGCCCGAGTCGCAGAAGTAGTTTTCCCGGAAGTAGTAGTGACCGGCGAGCTCTCCGCCGACGATCCCCTGCGTCTCCCGCAGGAGCTTCTTGGCATGGGAGTGGCCGACCTTGCAGATCGTTGGCACGGCGCCCAGTGCCCTGAGGTGCTCGACCACGCTGCGGGAGGAGCGCACGTCGTAGGTGACCGTGCGGCTCCCTCCGGCGAGCCTTTCGGGGTGCAGCATGAAGTAGTAGGTGCCCAGCACGCCGATGAGGAGGTCGGGGGAGATGAAGCGCCCGGTCTCGTCGACGAACATCACGCGGTCGGCGTCGCCGTCGAAACAGATGCCCAGATCGGCGCCTTCCGCTTTCACACGGTCCTTCAGCGCGGCGAGGTTCGATTCCACGAGCGGGTTGGGCGCGTGGTTGGGGAACCTGCCGTCGGGCTCCTCGAACAAGAGCGTATAGCGCAGGCCCGTGCCGGCGAGGACGTCGCGGAGGAACGTGCCCACCATCCCGTTGGAACAGTCGATGATGACGCGCAGGCTCGAGAGGTCGGACCTGAACCGCGCACAATGCTTGACGTAGTCCGCCCTGATATCGAGCGTTTCGACCCGGCCGGGATGAGAGGCAAGCGGCGGATTCGGGTCGGAGGCAACGCGGCGCTCCAGCTCATCCAGGCCCGTGTCGAATCCCACGGGCACCGCCATGCGGCGTGAGACCTTCAGCCCGTTGTACTCCGGGGGATTGTGGGAAGCGGTGATCATCACACTGCCTTCCATCCCGTAGAAGGCGGTGGCGAAGTAGACCGCCGGTGTGTCGCACAACCCGATGTCGACGACGTCACAGCCAGCGCCCGTGATGCCCCGGGTGAGCTCATTGAATACCTCTTCCGAGGAGAGGCGCACGTCGCGCCCGACGGCGATCCTGGTGGCGGAGAGCAGCGCCGGCAGGTGCGCCCCGATGCTGCGGGCCGTGGCGCCGCTCCACTCGCGGCCGAAGACGCCGCGGATGTCATAGGATTTGAATATTCCCATGCCTTTCATTGTAACAACTGCGGGGCCGTGCTGTATATCCTTGTTGTACAGCCATTCAAAATAGGATTACCATTCGCTATATGGGCACCCTCACCTTCACCATCAAACCGAACATCCCCGACCGGCTGAAACCCCTCGACGAGCTCGCACACAACCTCTGGATCAGCTGGAACTTCGAGGCGATCATGCTCTACATGCGCCTGGACTACGACGCGTGGCTGGCCTCGCGCCAGAGCCCCGTGCGGATGCTCGGGCTGGTTTCCCAGGAGAAGCTGGAAGCCGCCGCGAACGACGATTCGTTCCTCGCTGCCATGGACGCGGTATGGGCGAAGTTCCAGAGGTATCTCGGCGCCGAGCGGTGGTACAAGGGCTCGATGGACGCTGCCATCGCCTACTTCTCCATGGAGTACGGGCTGGACGTGGCGCTGCCGGTGTATTCGGGCGGCCTGGGCATGCTCTCCGGGGATCACCTGAAGACCTCCTCGGATCTCGGGCTGCCTCTGGTCGGCGTGGGCCTTCTGTACCGCCAGGGCTATTTCCAGCAGTACCTCAACGTCGACGGTTTCCAGCAGGAGTCCTATCCCGAGAACGACTGGTACAACATGCCCGTCACCCTCTGCACGGACGCGGCCGGCGCGCCTCTTACCGTCGGCGTGGAGATGGGGGCGGAGCTGGTAAAGGCTCAGATCTGGAAGGTGTCGGTGGGCAGGAACGCGCTGTACCTGCTGGACACCAACATCGAGGCGAACCCCGCACCACTGCGGCTCATCACCGCCTCCCTGTACGGGGGGGAGCGGGAGACGCGCATTCAGCAGGAAATCCTGCTGGGCATCGGGGGCATCCGCGCGCTGCACGCGCTGGGGATCGCCGCCTCGTGCATGCACATGAACGAGGGCCATTCGGCATTCCTCGGCATCGAGCGTATCCGCGAGCTCATGAAGGAGAAGAAGCTCTCCTTCGCCGAAGCGCTGCAGTTCGTCTGGGCGACGAACGTTTTCACGACGCATACGCCCGTACCCGCGGGCAACGAGCGCTTCGCCCCGTCGCTCATGGAGAAGTACTTCAGCGGCATCGCGAAAGAGCTCGGTCTTTCCTGGAAGGACTTCCTCGGCCTCGGCAGGGAGGACCCGGGAAATGACGGGGAGGACTTCTGTCTCACCGTGCTCGCCCTGCGGCTGTCCGCCTTCAACAACGGGGTGAGCAGGCTCCACGGGGAAGTCTCCCGCGCGATGTGGCAGAAGATCTGGCCCTCCCTTCCCGAGCGGGAGGTCCCCATCGCCCACATCACCAACGGCGTCCATCCGCGGACGTGGGTCGCCCATGAGATGATCGACCTTCTGGACCGCTACTTCGGGCCCGAGTTCCACGACGCGCCGACGAATCTGGACGTCTGGGACCGTATCGACAGGGTGTCCGACGAGGAGCTGTGGCGCACCCACGAGAGGCGGCGGGAGCGGATGGTGGCGTTCGCCCGCACGCGGCTGCAGCAGCAGCTCGCCCGGCGCGGGGTGCCGAATGCGGAGCTCGCGCGCAGCGCCGACGCCCCCTCCCCGTATACGCTGACGATCAGCTTCGCGCGGCGATTCGCGTCGTACAAGCGCGCCGACCTCCTCCTCTCGGACCCGGACCGCCTGATACGCCTCCTCACGAACAAAGATACGCCCATCCAGATGATCTTCGCGGGAAAGGCGCATCCGCACGACCTCGCCGGCAAGGAGATCATCAAGAAGCTCGTGCACTTCACGAGCGACCCCCGCGTGGCCAGCCGCATCGTCTTCCTCGAGGACTACGACATGACCATGTCGCGCTACCTCGTGTCCGGCTCCGACCTGTGGATGAACACCCCGCGCAGGCCCCTGGAGGCAAGCGGCACGAGTGGCATGAAGGCGGCCATGAACGGCACGCTCAACCTGTCCATCCTCGACGGGTGGTGGGACGAGGGGTACACGAGTGCCATCGGGTGGGCCATCGGCAAGGGGGAGGAGTACGACGACCACGAGCTGCAGGAAGAGGTGGAGAGCAAGGCGCTGTACGACCTGCTGGAACGGGAGATCATCCCGTTGTTCTACACCCGCGGCATGGACGGGCTGCCGCGCGAATGGATCAGGAAGATGAAGGAATCGATGCGGGAGGTGGGCAAGCGATTCAGCAGCCACAGGATGCTGCTGGAGTACGCCGGGGATTTCTACGCCCCCGCCTCCGCCAATGCACGCTCCTTCGGGGCAAAGGGCTACGCACTGAGCAAGGAGCTCGCCGCGTACCTCGCGAAGCTGCGGGGAAGCTGGGCGGAGCTGCGCATCGAGGAGATCACCTCGCCGTCGAACGCCATACTGGCGATCGGTGACACGATCACGGTGCGCACGCGCATCCATGTCGCCGGACTGTCAGCTGAAGAGCTCGGCGTGGAGCTGTACTACGGCGCCCTGTCCTCCCAGGGGGAGATCGAGGCGCCCCGGCGGCAGGAGATGACCCCCTGTGGGAACGAGGGCCAATCCGCGGTGTACTGCACCGAGGTGCGCTGCGACACGACCGGCCGCCAGGGCTTCACCGTGAGGATCCTCCCCCGTCATGCCGGCCTGGTGCACCCCTTCCTCCCCGGGCTGGTGAAGTGGGGCTAAAGCGCGCGGTTACATCCCCAACAAATGGTGGGAGAGGAGGAATCCCTCGCCGACGACGAACAGCACGATGAGGAGCAGGGCAGGGAGGAAGTTGGCTGTCTTCAGCTTCCCGAAGCCCAGGAGATTGATCGCGATCATGATGACGAGCGCTCCGCCCACGCCGGTGAGCTCCTTGAGCAGTGCATCGCTCACCAGGGGTTTCAGGTAGCCTGCGGCGAGGGTGAGGATGCCCTGGTAGACGAGGACGGACAGCGCGGAGAAGGCCACGCCGATCCCCATGGCCGCGGTGAAAACGACAGCCATGAACCCGTCCATCACCGATTTCGTGAAGATGAGGTCGTAGTTCCCTTCAGCGCCGGCCCGGAATGAGCCGATGATCGACATCGCCCCGACGCAGAAGAGGACCGAGGCGTTGAGGAACCCGTAGGCGAAATCGGTGCCGGAATCCTTGCGGGCGAACACCTTCTTCAAGCCTTCGCCGAGCGACAGGATCCCGTCCTCGATCTTCCACCACGTGCCCAGGAGCCCGCCGAGGATGAGCGACAGCGCAAGATACACGATCTTGGAGCTGTTGATGGCCATCTGGATGCCGATGATGAGCGATGTCGTTCCCGCGCCGATGTAGACGACGGTCTTGAACGAGTCCTTGATCTTCCCGTGCAGAAGAAGCCCGATGAAAGACCCCACGATGACCGCGAGCGCGTTCACGACTGTTGCTATCATGGCTGCACAATCTAAACGTTTTCAGCGGGCGTGCAAAGGTGGGACGCAGCGTCTTGCTCCGGGCCGGCAAAACTTCTACTCTACTGCCCAGCATGAAACCACGCCGCGCTCTGCTTGTGGCAGCTCTCCTATCCCTCGCCGTTTTCACCGCCGCCGGGGAAGGCATGGATCCCCTTCACCTCATCGGCATGGATGTGAAGACAGCCACCGACGCCGTCGGGCTCCCTCAGGACATGTTCGCCTTCCGCGGGATTGTGGAGGTGCGGGACAGTGTCGTTTTCTACTATCAAGATCACACGTACCTGTTCTGGTTCAAGGACAGGGTGTGGCAGGTCCGTTATGACAGGCGTTTCACGAGCCCCGTGCTCGGTTTCACCCTCGGCATGACGCGCGCCCAGGTCCAGGCCGCCGCAACGGCCTCGCTCTTCCCCAATGGGGATTCTCTGTACTTCGACATCAACGATCAGAGCTACCCGGTGCGCGTGCGGCTGCTCTTCGCGGGTGACGTTCTCACCGACCTCTACGTCTACAGGAGTGACTTCTGATGGAACGCGCCCGCATCTGCCTCTGCGTTGCGGGGCGGTCGCTCGCGGAGGACGCCGTCCATGTCGCCGCACTGCGCAAGCGCATCGACATCGTGGAGCTGCGCGCGGATTTCCTGGATCCGGCGGAGCTCGCGCAGGCCGGGCGCTTCCCCGGTATGGTCGGGCTCCCCGTGATCCTCACCATCCGCAACCCTCCGGACGGTGGCCGCTTCGTCGGAGAGGAGCGTGAACGGCTCGCCCTCCTGGAAAAGCTCTGCGGTGGGGGCTTCGCGTACATCGACATCGAGGAAGGGTGTGTCGCGCCTTCCCTGGAAGCGCTGGCACGGGCGCATTCCGTCCGCATCGTGCGGTCGCTGCATGATCTCAACGGCGTCCCCGCGGACCTCCCGGCGCGTCTTCGCGCCATGGCAGAGCGCCATGGGGAAATCCCCAAGGCGGCGGTGACGCCCCGCAGCGCCTCGGATCTTTCCCGTCTCATCGGGGCGATCGACGATCTCGGCCAGGGGGAAAGGGTCGTCCTTGGCATGGGCGACATCGGTTTCCCCACACGGGTGCTCGCCTCACGGCTCGGCTCGGCGTGGTGCTACGTGTCGCCGCCGGGAGAGGCCGTTGCGCCGGGGCAGATCGATCCGCAGACACTGGAGGACGTGTACAGGTTCAGGGCCACTGGCCCGGCCACCGCGGTCTACGGGCTGATAGGGAACCCCGTCATGCATTCACGCTCACCGCTCATCCATAACAGCGGCTTTGCCGCGCTCGGGATCGACGCCGTCTACCTCCCGTTCAGCGTGCCGGACCTGCCGGGGTTCTGGGGTGTCGCCGACGGCTTGGACATTCGGGGGCTCTCCGTGACGGTGCCTCACAAGCAGTCGGTGATGGATCACGTGAAGGCTTTCGATGAGATTGTCTCCCGAATCGGCGCCTGTAACACGATCATTCGCGACGGTGAGGCCTGGCGCGGGACGAACACCGACGTCGAGGGCTTCCTGTCTCCGCTGCGGGACGCATTCAAGGGCACGATCCCCGCAGGTCTGGGCGCCACGGTGATCGGAGCCGGAGGTGCGGCGCGGGCGGTCGTCCACGGCCTGAGCAGCGCGGGGTTTCGCGTCTTGGTGCTCAACCGGACGCCGGACAAGGCCCGCGCTCTTGCCGAGGCGTTCGGAGCCCGGTGGGCGGGCCTCGACGAGGGTGACATCGCCGCATCGGCGGGCTTCCGTGACCTCGTCGTGCAGACGACAAGCGCGGGCATGGCGCCGGAGGTCGACACGGACCCCGCGCCGGATTTCCCGTTCACGGGCCGGGAAATCGTCTACGAGATCGTCTACGCGCCGCAGCTGACGCCGTTCGTCAGAAGGGCACAGACGGCGGGATGTTCGGTGGTCCCGGGCCGACGCATGCTCCTGGCCCAGGCAATGCGGCAGTTCCACCTCTTTACCGGCAGAGACTACCCGAAGGATCTCCTCCCCGAGCTCGAAAAAGGTTTTGATTGAGAATGCATTCACGATATACGTCTTGACTCTTTTTCCGATCCCCGTATGATTATGCAACTTTATTAACCTGAGAGAGGTGGTGTGATGCCGCACAAGAAGCTGTTCATCCCAGGACCCATCGAAGTGCACCCCGATGTCTTGAAGGCGATGTCGACGCCGATGATCGGGCACCGCAGCTCCGACTACTCCGAGCTGCAGAAAAGGGTGACCGAGAAGGTGCAGAAGCTCGCCTACACGGCCAATCCCGTGCTGTTCTCCGCATCGTCGGGGAGCGGTCTCATGGAGGGCGCCATCCGCTGCTGTACGGCGAAGAGGGCGATCGTATTCTCCGTCGGGACCTTCGGCAACAGGTGGTTCGAGATGGCACAGGGCAACGGCGTGCCGGCGGACAAGCACGAGGCGGAGTGGGGCCAGGGAATCACCCCCGAGGTGGTGGACCAGTATCTCTCCACGGGCAAGTACGATTGCGCGACGATCACCCATAGTGAGACCTCCACGGGCGTGATGAACCCCCTGGAAGAGCTCGCCCCCGTGTTCCGGAAATACCCCGACATCGTATGGTGCATCGACGCCGTGTCGTCCTTCGGAGGCGTGAAGATCGAGAACGACTCACTCGGTGTGGACGTGATGGTCACCTCCAGCCAGAAATGCCTCGGGCTGCCCCCCGGACTCAGCCTCGCCACGCTGTCCCCGAAGGCGGAGAAGCGGGCGGAGTCGATCAAGAACCGCGGCTTCTACTTCGACCTCCTGCAGCTCCTGAAGTTCATCAGGGAGAAGAACTACCAGTACCCTTCGACGATGAGCGTCTCCCATATGTTCGCACTCGACCTGCAGATGGACAGGATCCTGAAGGAAGGGTTCGATGCGCGTTTCGCGCGGCACGACCAGATGGCGAAGCGGGTCCAGGACTGGGCCCGGAAGTTCTTCGCGCTGTACCCCGCGGAGAAATACGCCTCCAAAACCGTGAGCTGCATCAAGAACACGCGCGGGATCTCCGTTGCCGATTTGAACAAGGAGCTGGGCAAGCGGAACCTCACGATGTCCAACGGATACGGCAAGCTGAAGGAGCAGACCTTCCGCATCGCGCACATGGGCGACCTGCAGATGAGCGACATCGACGAGCTCCTGTCCGCCATCGAGGACATCCTGAAGCTGAAATAGGCCCGCCGCATTCCCACTCGGGGACGTGCGCGACGCGCGCGCCCCCCGAGTTTTTCTTGCAACCCCCCGTGGCCCCGACTATACTTGAGAACATGGGGGAACTGAAATCCTGCTTGTTCTGCGGGAAAAACGTCGAGATTTCGTTCCAATACTGTCCCCACTGCGGGTACGAGTTCGGACAGGGTGACGAGCTTCCGGGTCTCATCGAAGAGACGACCGGGGAGTCCGTCCCCGCGGTGGAGGAGGATTACCTCCTGCGCCTGCGCACGCTCCAGGAGCTGCTCACCGACATGGAACGCGAGCTCGATCTCATCATCAGGACCTCTTCAAAAGATCCTTGATCACGCTGCGGTCGTCCAGGAGCGAGCTCAAGCTGCGGTTGTAGTGCACCCGGTAGATGGTCCGGGCAAACAGGTTCGTGACGTCGGCGCTCAGGTACCATTCACGTCCCAGAAGCGATTCGTCGTGGTAGACCGCGTTGGTGCCGATGATGCGGTGGAACAGCCCCTCCTCATACGCCCTCTGGAAGCTTTCGATCGTTTCGGGTGTGGAGAAGAACGGCAGGCTCACCGCGCAGATGCACGTCTCGGCGCCCGCCTCCTTGAGGACCCGCATCGCCTTGATCAGCGTACCGCCGGTGCCGAGCATGTCGTCGCTGAGGAAGACGATCCTGCCCGCCACGGAGCCCAGGAGCTTCATGTCTGTGATGTTCCCGCGCTCGGCGCTCTGCGCCACGCGGGAGTAGTCACGTTCCTTGTACAGCATGCCGAGGGGCCGGCCCATGATGGAGGCGTAGAACTTGCTGCGCTCCACGGCACCCGTGTCGGGCGCGACAACCATCAGCCTCTCGTCCTTCAGATCGGCCACGGTGCCCAGCACCTTGAGGATCTGGTAGGCGCCGTGGAGATTCTCCAGCCGCAGGTGGTTGAAGCTGTTCTCGATCTCCTTGGAGTGGATGTCCAGCGTGATGAGCCGGGAGACCCCGAAATATTCGAGGATCTGCGCCACCCGGGCCGCGGAGAGGCTCTCCCGCCCCTTCTTCTTGTGCTGCCGCGCGTAGGGGAAGGTGGGGAGCACCACGGTGACCTGCAGCGCACCGGCCTGCAGCGCGGCGTCGACTGTCATGAGGAGGCAGAGGAGGTGGTCGTTCACCGACAGGATCTGCGGGCTGTCGGTCTTCTGGAACTGCAGGGGATAGCGGTTGGCGACGTCCTGCACGATGTAGATGTCGGTGTTGCGCACCGAGGAGAGGATCTCCGTCTTCACCTCGCCGTTGGGAAAGCGTGTGTACTTGGCGGGCACGAGGTCGATCCGCGACCGGTGCCGGTCCACGCGCTCGTCGATGTCCCCCGCGGAGGGGAGCATGTCGCTTGCGAGGTTGATCTGCCGTATGATTTCCGTGCGGGGCTGGCCGTAGACGCGGCTCAACACCCGCGCGCGCTCCTCCATCTTCTCGGTGGCGATCGACTCGAGGTGCGAATGGATGGCCTGCGCGAAGACGAGGCCCCCGGGGCAGGGAAGGATTCCTATCTCGGACTGACTGGCGTCATGCATGGGCGGTGGTGAAGAAGGAAACGGTCCGGGAAAGCCCCTCGTCCAGGGAGAAGCCGGGCTTCCACCCCAGCACGCGCGCGGCCTTGGTGTTGTCCAGACAGCTGCGGCGGAGGTCCCCGGGACGGGGGCCGGCCTTCGTGTAGGTGAGCTCGCGCGCCATGATGCGGCAGATGGCTGCGAGCACTTCCCGCGTGCGCACTTCCCTGCCACTGGCGATGTTGATGGATTCGCCCGTGCCCTTCTCGAGGGCGAGGAGGTTCGCACGCGCAACGTCCTCCACGTAAACGTAGTCGCGTGCCATTCCTTCGGGGTCCTCGGGGTAGGCGTTGATCACGGGGACTTCTCCCTTCAACACCTTGCCGATGAAGATGGCGATGACTCCCGCCTCGCCGTAGGGGTTCTGTCGGGGACCGAAAACGTTCGCGTAGCGCAACGCCGTCCACGGCAGACCGTACTGGGCCGCGTAGAATCGAAGGTAGTGCTCGCCGAGGAGCTTGTGGATGGCATACGGGGAGAGCGGGGACGGCGGATGGTCCTCAGCGAGCCTGCCCTCCGCGGCTTCTCCGTAGATCGCCCCGCCGGAGGAGATGAAGATGAATTTCTTGACCTGCGCCTTGCGGCTGCACTCCAGGACGTTGAGGAGGCCGAGGGCGTTGGTCCTGGCGTCCGTCATGGGCTCCCGGGCCGAAACGACGACGCTGATCTGCGCCGCGTGGTGGTTCACGACGTCGGGCTTTTCGATCTGGAACACACGCTCGAGCTCCTGCGCGCCGATGTTCATGAGGTAGAAGGACGCTCCTGCGGGGATGTTCACCCGGGACCCCGAGCTCAGGTCGTCCACGATGACGACCTGATGACCGGCTGCGAGGTAGGCATCCGCAACATGCGAGCCGATGAAGCCAGCGCCGCCCGTCAGGAGTATTTTCATGGCCGAACTGTAGCATCGGGACGCGAAAGGGGTCAAGGCGAGAGGAAAAGATCCCTGCGCGGGAGACCGCTTTTTCGTGCAACTTTGCCTCTGGGAATGCCGATCATTGTACGTAGCAGGAAAAGAAGAGGTACGGACCTTGCGGAAAACACTACTCCTCCTAAGCGTTTTGCTGGCCGGGGCCTCCTTCGCGTATGGCCAGGTGAGCTTCTCGGGCCTGGACCTGTCCCCCTCGGACAGGCTCCTTTTCACCGCGACCACCGGGTATCCGCACTACGGCAGCTACGACACGCTGTTCCTCGCGGACGCGCGGACAAAGGGTCTTCGGCAGCTCACGTTCTTTCCCGAGGAAGTCCAGCTCCTCCAGGACAAGGACGTCCTGCAGATCCAGAACCGCTTCGGCGTCTTCCGCTCCGAGCCGGGGTTCCGCAACATCGCCCCCCTGTCAATGTTCCCCTCGTTCGTGGCCGGAAGCCAGATCCAGTCGGGGACCATCGCCCCGATGCAGACCTCCCCGGACGGGAAATACCTCGCCTACCTTAGATCGAGCTCCCCGGCGTACGGGGACCTCACCATCCTCAACGTGGCCACGGGCGTGCAGACCCTCGTCTCCGACAAGGTGGAGCTTTCCCTCCGCGAGCTTCCCGCCGTCTGGTCTCCGGACTCGCGCTTCATCGTCTACGCAAAAGGTGCCGGGCTGTACTACTATTCGCTCGACCAGCTCCAGGACAAGCGCGTACTGGCGGAGGGGCTGCGCAAGATGGGCGACGGCAGCATTGCCAGCATCCGCTGGGGCGGGGACCGCAGCCTGTACTTCATCTCAGGCGTCATCGTCTACGAGATCGATCCGAACGAGCTGTTTACGCGCGCCCTGTACACCGGATTCCTCAAGATCGGCACCGTGGTGGGCAAGATCCCGTTCGAGTTCGACCCGAACTTCGATTCCTTCTGGGTCTCCCCCGACGGAAAGAACCTCCTCCTGAACAAAGGGGGAAGAAACGTCTTTCTCTACTATTTAACACTCGACGACTTCCACGCCTCCGGCGCGCCGCTCTCCCTCCCGTACCTCTCCCTGCCGAGGGACACCGGCGTGCAGAAGGTGATCTGGTCGCCGACCAATGTCGTCACGATGCTCTGCGAAACCCGATCCGGCGGGGTCCGCGGGACCGCCGTCTACCGGCTCACCCAGGATGCAAACGGGGTGTTCGGCGCCTTCCAGCAGACGAAGGACCAGGGCGTCCAGGACGTCAGCCTCTCTCCCGACGGCACCCGGGCGGCCCTCATGACGGCGCAGGGCGTCTCGTGGAAAGACTACGCGAGCTGGCAGGACAAAGGTTCCCTGAAGCATCCGGGCCCGCTGCACGTTCTGTGGCTCGCCGATGACGAGCTTCTCATTGCCGGTGCCTCGTTCACCGAGCGCTACACCATCGGTTCCGGGTCTTCAACGCTCGTCGCGGTTTCCCAGCCCGGGGATTTCGGCCATGCCAAGAGCGCTCAGGCCGTGCAGACGAAGCTCAAGGACCGCGCGTTCGCCTTCGACGAGACCGCGGGCACGTGGAAGCCGGTCGATGCCTTCGCGGTGAGGGACAAGAGCGTCGCCTCGGATACCTACCGCGTGTACCTCGAGGGCTCGACGCGCGGCAGCTATGCCAACGTCCTCATGGTGCGCGATGCGAAGGGCTTCGGTACGACCCCGCTGTTCCCCGCGGAAACGACGATCTACGAGCCGTTCCCCGGCACCGATGAGCCGGTGGATTTCACGAACGTCGCCCACGGCTCCCGCATCAGGCGGCGCGAGGTGAGCCTCGTCTTCAATGCCGTGGACTCCGCGGAAGGTCTCACGCGGATCCTCAACACGCTGTCGGTCTACCGGGTGCGCGCCACGTTCTTCGTGAACGGCGAGTTCATCCGTCGCTACCCGGATGCGGTGAAGGAGATCGCCGATTCAGGGCACGAGGTGGGGTCCCTGTTCTACGCGTACTTCAACATGACGGACTCCCGGTTCACCGTGGACCGCGACTTCGTGAAGGCGGGGCTCGCCCGCAACGAGGACGACTACTATGCGGCCACGGGCAAGGAGCTGTCCCTGCTGTGGCACGCCCCGTACTACATCGTGAACTCCCCCGTCATCGGGTGGAGCGCGGAGATGAACTACGCCTACGTCGGGAGGGACCTCGATTCCTACGACTGGGTCACGAACACCGAATCCAACCAGGCGCGCGGGATCTACCTGCCCGCGGCGGATCTGGTCGAGCGAATCATCACCCAGAAGCGGCCCGGATCCATCATCCCGCTCCAGGTGGGGGCGGGCGACGGGAAGCGCGACGATTACCTGTTCCAGAAGCTTGACATCATGATCAACGAGCTCTCCCGCCGCGGCTACGACATCGTGCCGGTGTCGACGTTGATCGAGCATGCCCGACTACGGTAGCGGAGAGAAGGGGGATAGAGCGGTGAACACGAACCAACCGGGGAGCGCCTACAGGGAAATCCAGATCAAGACGGCGAACCAGATCCGGCTCATCGTCATGCTCTACGACGGTGCGATCAAGCACATCAACCTCGCCCTCGACTATTTCGCCGAGGGGCACAAGCGCTACGACGTGATCAATACGCACATCATCGCCGCCCAGGACATCCTTTCGGAGCTCATGGCGTCGCTCGATTTCGAGCGCGGCGGCGCGCTGGCGAAGAACCTTTTCAGCCTGTACTCGTTCATGAACAGGCGGCTCCTGGACGCGAACGTCAAGAAGGACCCCGCTCCGCTCACCGAGGTGAAGTCGCAACTCGGCGAGCTGCGCGAGGCATGGGACGAGATCTCCACGCGCAAGGGGCTGGAGGAGAACACGACTCCCGCATCGGGAGTGAACATCGCCGGCTAGAAGTTCCGGCCAGGGAGGGGACGATCATGGGTTCGAACGAAGAGAATGTCGCGGTTTTAAAGCGCCTGCGGGAGATGCTGTCCCGCCAGCGGGAAAAGCTCGGGTCCTATCTGGTCCTTCTCGAAAAGGAGAAGGATGCGATACAGCGCGGCGATTCGACGCTGCTCCTCACGCAGGTGGAGATGGAGAAGTCCATCATCCAGGACCTGGCCGTGCTCAAGAAGGTCATCGCACCGCTGTCGACATTGTACCAGGCCGCCTATCCCGCATCCGAGGAGACGATTCCCCGGCTCAAGGCGACCCTGGACACGATGCACAACGACGTCATCGTGCGCAATGCAAGAAACCGTCAGCTCCTCCGGGAGAAGATGGACCAGCTCCGTGGAGAGATCAGCTCCCTGCGGGCCTGGCCGAAGGATGCGTCGCCGTACGCGGAGGTGGCGCCGGGGCTCGTCGACATCACGACATGAGCCACGATCTCTACCTCATCGACGGGTACAGCGTCATCTACCGGGGGTACTTCGCTTTCCTGAGAAAGCCCCTGCTGAACCCGCTGGGCATGAACTCCTCGTCGGTGTTCGTGTTCTTTCGCACTCTGTTCCAGATCATCCGTGACAGGGCACCGGGGCATATTGCCATCGCGATGGATTCCCGCGTGCCCACCTTCCGCCACCTGCGCTACGACCAGTACAAGGCGAACAGGGAGAAGGCACCGGACGACCTGCATGCGCAGGTGCCCGTCATCGAGGAGATCCTCTCCGCACTCGGGGTGCCCAGCGTCAAGGTCGACGGCTTCGAGGCGGACGACATCATCGCCACCCTCGCCGACGGCTGCCTGGCCACGGGAAGGCCCTGCTGGATCTTCTCCGGCGACAAGGACATCCTGCAGCTCATCGGCGGCAACGTGCGGCTGCTCTCCCAGGAGCGCGGCACGACGAATCTCGTGGAATACTCCCGCGACAAGGTTTTCATCGACAAGGGCGTCTACCCCGAGCAGATCGTCGACTTCCTGGCACTTACGGGGGACGCATCCGACAATGTCCCCGGCGTGCCGGGCATCGGGGAGAAGACGGCGCAGAAGCTCCTCGCCCAGTTCGGCACCCTCGAGTCGCTCTACGAGAGACTGCCCGAGGTGATGCCGGAATCGGCGAGAAAGAAGCTCGAGGCGGGGAAAGACTCGGCGCTCCTCTCCCAGGAGCTCGTCACGCTGAAGCGGGACGTGCCGGGCCTTCCGGCACTCGAGGCTCTGAGTGTCGCGGACCTGCACGCCGATGCCGCCATCCCCTTGTTCGAGCGGGAAGGGATGAAGACGCTCGCGACCGAGCTCAAAGCGCTGATGAAGCCCGGACGCGCTCCGCGGAGCCGCCCCCCGGTTGCGTCTGCGGAGGCGTCCGACGAGGCGCCGTCGGGCGCAGCTTCCGCACCCGCGGGTACCGCTGCACCGGCGCCCGCCGTGGCCTTGAAGTCCACGGCGCCGGGCACCTACACGACGGTGACCTCCGTCTCCGAGCTTGACCTGTGGGTGGAGCGGGCGCGGAGGGCAGGGGAGTACGCATTCGACGTGGAGACCGACAGCACGGACGAGATGCGCGCCCGTCCGCTCGGTTTCTCCCTCAGCTTCGAGGAAGGCTCGGCGTGCTACATCCCCGTGCGCGCGACGGGAGTCACCTGCATCCCCGAGGATGTCGTGAGGAAACGCCTGGCCGTGCTGCTGGAAGACCCGAGCCTCCGTTATATCGGTCAAAACGCGAAGTACGACTACAAAGTGGTGCGTCGCTGGGGGATCAAGCCTGCCGGGATCCATTTCGACACCATGATCGCGGCGTGGATGCTCGACAGCGACGAGGGGCTGTACGGGCTGGATCGGATGGCGGAGAAGAGGCTCGGGTTCCGAACGAAGCCCTACACGGAGCTCGTGGGAAAGGACCAGACCCTCGAGCAGATCCCCATCCAGCAGGTCACCGACTACTCGGGGGAGGACGCAGATCTCACGCTCCGCCTCTACCACATTCTGGACAAGGAGCTCGAGGCGGAAAGGCTCGCTCCGATCTTCCACGACGTGGAGATGCCACTCATCGAGGTGCTGTCGGAGATGGAGCTCACGGGGATTCGCATCATGTCGCCTGAGCTCGCCGCTTACAGCCGGGAGATGGAGGCCGACCTCGCGCGTCTGGAGGACGAGATCTACGTGCTCTGCGGCCGCACGTTCAACATCAACTCGACGAAGCAGCTCCAGGAGATCCTCTTCACGTGGCGGAAGCTCACACCGGTGAAGAAGACCAAGACGGGCTTCTCCACCGACGTCGACGTGCTTGAAATCCTGGCCGAGCAGGACCCGGTGCCGGAGAAGATCCTCCAGCACAGGAAGCTCTCCAAGCTGAAATCCACCTACGTCGACGCGCTGCCGCTCCTCGTGAACGAGGAGACCGGACGCCTCCACACGCACTACGTGCAGACGGGGGCGGCAACGGGGCGTCTTTCCAGCAAGGACCCCAATCTGCAGAACATCCCCATCCG
>PLNO01000376.1 GCA_003141795.1 Spirochaetaceae bacterium
CAGTATGCGTCTCACTGATCCGTCGATCGACGCAGGAGCCCGTGATGCCTCGGCGACAGGCGGGCCCGCACGCTCCTGGCACCTGGTCGTTCAGCGGATGGAGAGATCGTACATCGCGAGAACATTCCCGAGGGGTGTGTCGGCCTGAATGTGATGGGAGCTCGCCATGATGTACCCTCCCCCTCTGCCCATGACGGACATGAGGTGCCGCGTCTCGTTCTGCACCGCTTCCTTCGTCCCCTTGGGGAGCAGGTCCACGATGTCGATGCCTCCGTGAAAGCACAAGCGATCGCCGAAGTCCCTCTTCAGACCCGGAGGGTCCATGTCGCGGGCTCCCGGCTGCAACGGGTTCAACACATCGACTCCCATGTCGATCAGCCGATCTATGAGGGGCCGTAGCGCTCCATCGGAATGGTACATGACCTTCTTGCCATGCTTCTTCACGGCGCCGACGAGCCGCTCGTGGCAGGGCTTGATGAGGTCGTCCCACATCTGGGCAGACACGAGGAGGCTCGTGCCGGAGGCGACATCGTCGTAAAAATACACCATGTCGATGTCATCCCCGGCGATGTCGAGGACACGGTGGAGGTTCTCGCAGGCAATTTCCGTGAGACGCTCCATCATGTAACGAGGGATGTCGGGTTGGATCGCCATGTCCATGAGGAACGTGTCCATGCCCCGAAGCTGCCAGGCGATCTCGAATATGGAGCCCGCGCGAAAACGGACGTGGTAACGGGAATCGCCGTTCATGCCGCGGATGACGGCGGGGACGGGGCTGAAGTCCCACCAGTCGGGCTTGGGCCAGGAATGCGCTTGTACGTCCTTGAGGGACTCTGCCCCCGCCAGAACGGGGACGTTTTCCTCATAGCTGCCGGAGGCATTGGACTGGGTCCTGAAGCAGCGGCCGAAGATGTCATACGAACGCCCGTCGGACAGCTTCCAGCGCCACATGCGGGACGGGGTCGATCTGCTCTGCACGTCCCACCATTCGGTCCTTCCNNAAAGGCCGTTTGGGGGGGCGCGCAGAACTGGTCGTAGGAGAGCACCCTGCAGTCGACCTGCAGGACGCGCAGGACCTCTTCCCAGGCGGGGTCGAAGTACAGCGTATCATCGAGGCGTTGGGTGGGACATCGGAAGGCTTTCTGCAGCTCGTGCCAGATTTCGGGAACCGCCAGGAAGTCCACCGGAGTCCGGTCCGGCTGACTGTGCGCGAGGGCCGTGTTCACTCTTTCCCGGGGCGTCATCTCATTTCTTCTCCTGGTAGTTGACCCGCTCTGAATAATAATCAGGCGCGCTTGTGCCGGGCTTCTTGAACCACTCCGGTGCGTCGACTCCCGAGCGGAGAACCACGTTTCCCCACGGCTCGAATGCGCCGGTGCGCACGATGTACTTGGCGCGTACCTGCATATCGGCGATGAACGTGGCATGGGGGATCGTTTCCACCTGACAGCGGTCCGCAAGGGCGCTCACCTTCTTGAAGAGCAGGGGGTTGTACGATTTCTGCTCCTCCGCAACGAAACACGCCTCATAGATGAAATCGCTCATGATGAGCTCGAGGATTTCGACGATACCCGGCTTGTCCTTCTCAATGGCAAGATCGATCCGCTTTGCGGCATCAGGGATCGGGAAGCCGGCGTCCGCAATGACGATCAGGTCCCCATGGCCCATGTCGGAAATCGCATCGTTCAGATACTTGTTCAGGATCCTGCTTCTCTTCACTGTCATCCCTCTTTCTTCACGAATAACGTGCGTTCACAACCGCCCTGGTGGGAAGAGAGGGAACGACGCCCTCGACTTCGACCGAAAGACCGGCGGCGCAGTTGGCAAAACGGACCGCATCGCGCAGCGGTCTGCCCTCCCCCAGCGCGACTGCAAGCGCGCCGCTGAAGGCATCGCCTGCGCCGGTTGTATCGACGACGTTCACCGCATAGCCGGGCACCCGCTCGTCCAGGTCCTGTGTGCGGACGTACACGCCTTTGTCTCCCAGAGTCACGAGGACGTTCACCTCATACCGCTCGAAGAGCATCGCCGCAAGCCTTCGTCCGTCCTGTTCCTGCCGCGGATCCACTCCGAGCATCGCGGCCGCCTCGGTTTCGTTCGGCGTGATGTACGTCGTCTTCCTTATCGCCTCGTCCGGCAGCTTCTGGAAGGGCGCCGGGTTCAGGATGACGGCGATCCCCTTGCCGTGAGCGATATCGATGGCGCGGATGACCGCCTCCGGATTCACCTCGAGCTGGACGAGCAGCAGGTCCACCCCGGCAATCGCCTCACTCATGGCGTCGATGTCGGAGGGCATCAGACGGTTGTTCGCTCCCAGATCGATGACGATCTCGTTGTTGCCGCTTTCCGCCACGATGACGATGCCCACTCCGGTCGGGGCGCCTTCCGCCCTTTTCACGAAAGAGGTATCGATCCCCTCGTTTTTCAACATGCGCAGCGCGGACGACCCGAAATCGTCTCTTCCGACCGAGCCCCCGAACACCACCGCCCCGCCGAGACGAGCCACCGCAATGGCCTGATTCGACCCCTTGCCTCCGTGAAGCATCTGAAAGCCGCGTCCCATGACCGTTTCCCCTTCACCGGGGAAACGCTTGCAGCCCATGGTCATGCCGACAGCGTAACTGCCGATCACCGCGACCTTCGCCTGATTTCCGCTCATGCCGTTGCCCTCAATTCGCGAACCTCCTGTTGCGGGCCGTTCCCCGCGGGGAACGGCCCGGCCCGTCATCATCCGATCGGCTCTCCATTTTTGAGTTTCTGCAGGAACTCATCGATGTTCTTTTCGTCGACGCGCAGGATCCCCGTATCGACGCTCTTGATGGGTGTCTTCTTCGTGATGAAGTTGAACAGCGCCTTCACGGGTTGGTATCCCTGCTGGTAGGGATCCTGGCTGAGGGACGCATTCGTGGCCCCGGCCTTGATGTTGTCCAGCGTCTCGGGAACCAGGTCGAATCCGACATGCTTGATCTTGCCGGCCTTGTTCAGCCTGGTGAGCGCGCGCCCGGTTGCCGGGGTTGTCGCGGCGTCGAGGGTCAGGATTCCCGTGAGGTCGGGGTTGGCGCGGATCGCGTTCTCGATGGCCGCGTACTGAGCCTGTTCCTCCCAGCCGGTGCTGATCGTGTTGACGATCTTGATGTTCGGGTACTTGGCGATGCCTTCCCTCGCGCCCTTCTCCCTGTCCTGGGACCAGGAAGCGGCAGCCTCACCGGTGATGATGAGGATCTTCCCCTTCGTCCCCATGTACTGCTGGAGGATGTCCGCTTCCACCCGGCCCGACTGGACCAGGTCCTGGCCGAAGAATCCCATGCGGTTGGAGCCCGGAGCTTCACTGTTGAATGTGACGACGGGGATGCCGGCAGCGATCGCCTTGTTGATCACCGGATTGAGCGCCTCCCCGTTGACGTTGGAGACCGCGAGGCCGGCCACGTGCTTGGTAATCGCATTCTCGACGAATGCGACCTCTTCGTCCACCTTGATCCCGATCGGGCCGACGAACTCGACGTTGATCCCCAGGTCTTTCCCCGCGGCCAGCGCACCCGCCTTGATGACCTGTCCGAACTCGATGCCGGTGTCATGGTAGACAACGGTGATGGTGATCGGTTTCGCAGGCGCCGCGAAACCCAGGCCGGCGCTCACCAGCAACAGCACGGCCAGCAAAAGAATACCCCTGTTCCTCATGATTCATTCCTCCTTGCGTTTCGGGTCCCCATGGCAACGCCATGGATGCAGTCGTCCATGCCTCCTTTCTCTCAGAATCCCGCCCCTCAGAGGGCGTGATGAATCACCTTTTCTTTTGTCATGTCCTCCCCTTCGA
>PLNO01000374.1 GCA_003141795.1 Spirochaetaceae bacterium
ATCAGTGAGACGCATACTGAGATTTCCTGCCGGGTCGTGCCCGCAGCAGGTTTTCGTAGAGGATGAGAGTCCTCTCGGTCATGGTCTCGAATGTCCATTTCTTCGAGGCCTCCCTCCCGCGCGCTGCGCAGCTCATCCTCAGCTGATCGTCGGACAGGAGCTCGGTTACCCGTGAAGCGAACAGAAGCGGATCCTCGGGAACGAGCTCCGTGCCCCAGGAGCCGTCGATCATCTCGTCCACGCCGCAGGCTTTCACGGCGACGATGGGCGTTCCGCAGGCCATCGCCTCAAGGACCACAAGACCCTGCGTCTCGGTCTTGGAAGCAAAGACGAAGGCATCCGCGCGGCTCAACAACGCGGCTACCTCGGAGCGACCGATGTACCCTGTGAAGAGGATCCTGTCAGAAAGGCCGGCTGCGGCTACCTTTTGCTGGAGCTCTCGGCGATAGGGCCCATCTCCCACCACCAGGAGGACAACCTGTGACGGCGTCTGCGGAAGCACATTGACGACGTCGAGCAGGAAGTCGATGTTTTTTTCCCGTGCGATCCGGCTGACCGTGATGAGCACTCGTCTGCCTTCAACCGAGGCGAGGATCCGCTCGATGCGCTCGCTCGCATCGGCAGGAACCGCACGTTCTGTTCTGCCGAAGTCCACGCCGTTCGTGATCACGTCCACGGGCGTTTTCACGCCATAGGACCGTATCAGCCGCCGGACATGCTCCGCGGGAACGACGAGGCTATCCACGCGCCGGTAGGTGACGCGAGACCATGTCTTGACGATGCTCCGCGCAAGCCATGGCGGTGTGGCAGGCACGTAGGACATGATGAAGTCCTCCCACATCGTATGCCGGGTCATCACGTGGGGCGTGCCGGTCCGATGGCAATACATCGTGCCGCTGAACCCGATCGTGAACTCCGAGTGGGAGTGAACGATGTCCGGCTTCCAGTCCCCAAGGACCCGGTTGATCCGCCAGCGGTCGCTCGGCCATCCGAGCCGATCCTCATGGGAAAGCGGGGGACGAAACGACGCGAAACGCATGACGTTCGGTGGATCCTCCACGGGAGGGCAGCCAGTGTCAGTGTCGTACGAGGGGGCGAATACGCGCACGTCGTGTCCGCGGGCGGCCAGGCATCTGCGCAGACCATCCACGACGACCGTTACCCCGTTGATCCGCGGCCAATACGTGTCAGTCGTGAGCGCAATCTTCATCAGAAGCATCATCTTCAGTCGGAAGGCTCCCGTGGTTAAGGCGGGGTGAATTGTAAGTAAACTGTGTAAAATCAGAACGTGGCCCGACGGCTGCAGGCACTCCCCAGATCCTGCGCATCGCCCTCATGCATCTGCGCCGCCATCGTGCTGATCCCCCGCCTGATGTTCCTCTGGTTGAAGCGGCGGCGCTGGGTGTAGGATCCCGCATGATCTCCCCCTGGGACCTCGTTCTCCTGGTGATCGTGACCGCCATGGGAACGCTTCTGGCATACATCCCCGATCCGAAATGGAAGGCGTTTCTGCTCGGCCTGCCGTTCCCGTTCAGCATCGCGAGCCTTTCGCTGGGGCAGCCGGTGGGGCCGAGCCACGTGCTGGGCATGGCGGTCCTCCTTCTGTTCGTGAACCTCGTGCGCTGGCTTCACGACGGAGCCCGCATGCCCATCGTTCCCGCCATCGTTCTGTCGGAAGCCGTCTACCTCGGCATAGCCTCACTCCTCAACCTGCTCGTTCCCAAGACACCCGTGATGTTCTGGTGCTCCCTCGGCCTGCTCATCGTCGCGGGTGCCGTGCTCCTGGCGCTCCTGCCGCAGAAGCAGGAGCCGGCATTCAAGAGCCCGATGCCCATCGTCGGCAAGATCGCCGCCATCGCAGGAGTCGTCGTGGTGATCGTCGTGCTCAAGCAGGTCCTCGGGGGGTTCATGACGATGTTCCCCATGGTGGGCACCATCGCCGTGTTCGAGGCGCGGCGCAGCCTCTGGACAATGAGCCGTCAGATCCCGATCCTCATCGTCACCGCCGGGCCCATGATGGCGGCGATGTGGCTCACCCAGCATTTCCTGCATGCCTCGATNNCCGCTCACCTTCAGTCAGATGCGGCGTGCAGCAGCGGCCGCATCTGAGGCTACCTGATCTTTCGCCGTGTCTGATGCTATAATGGGTCCGATGAAGAGGCTTCTACAACTCTGTGCGTGCGCCGGCCTCGTTTTCTCGCTGGTGGGCTGCAATTTCGATCTGCTGTGGAGCGGAATCACGGGCAGCGGGTACTACTCGATCTCGCGGTCGACGGTCTCCAATGTAAGCGGCAGCCTTTCGCAAAGCACGATCGATCTGAGCAGCCTGACGACGAGCTCGGTGGTCGTCTATGAGACGTCCGGGAGCCCGCAGCTGTATGGCAAAATGGCGATCACCTCGGCCGCCAGTGCCACCAGCGTCACCATCAAGTTCCTGACCTACACTGCCAGCGGCGGCACGGAGCTTGAATCGACGGGCAAGACGATCACCGCCGGCCAGTACCTCGATCTCGAGACGGGCACCGTGACATCGGCGGCCACCGGGACCTCCGATTTCCTCTACAACTCAAGCATGCAGCTCGTCCCGCAGAACAGCTCCACTTTCTACACGTATTCGAAATAGCCCGGACAGCAAAAGGGCCGCCTTTCGGCGGCCCTGGAAAAACGCGAGCGATCGAGCCTAACGGGTGAGGCCGATCGTCACGTCCGTGCTCTGCCTGCTGATCTTGAACGTCACGTCCTTCTTGCTCTTGTCGTTGAGGGCCTTGTAGAAGTCCATGATGCTGTGGATGTCCTTCCCGTTGATCTGCGTGATGAGATCGTAGGGGCGGAAGCCTGCTATAGCCGCCGGCGACTGATCGTCAGGCGTGTTGCCCGTTGCGACGTAACCGATCATCACGCCGTCAGCGCCCTTGGGGATGCTTGTATCGCCTGACTGCTGCCGGACCTGATCGCTGACGTGCACGACTGTCATCCCCGGCCAGAGGTTCTTGTAGGAGGTCGCGTCGGTGCCCTCGTCGGGGCGCACGGCGAGCTTGATGGATAGCTTCAGGGGGCTGCCGTTGCGCACGAGCTCGAAGTCGTACGGCTTGTCCGCCAGCAGGTCCCCCACGACCTGCGTCAGCTTCTGCGCGTTGGTGATGTCCTGGCCGTTGACCTTCGTGATGTAGTCGCCGGGGAGCAGCCCCGCCTTGTCGCTGGGCTGACCCTTGTAGACGTTCAGGAGCATCGCGCCTTTGGCGTCTTCCACGTTCAGGTCGTGCGCGACTCCGGGGTAGGTGTCGCCGTTGGGATCCGCGATCTGGACACCCAGCCAGCCGTACTCCACCTTGCCCTTGTTGATGAAATCGTTGATCGCCTTCTTGGCGTTGTTGATGGGAACGGCGAATCCGAGGCCGATGCTCCCACCTGTAGGCGCCGCGATCCAGGTGTTGATCCCGATCACCTCGCCCTTGATGTTCACGAGCGCTCCGCCCGAGTTGCCCTGGTTGATGGCGGCGTCGGTCTNNGTCGGTCTGGATGTAGTCGGTGTTGGTGGCGACGTCATTGGAGGGGCTGCTTCGGCCGAGGGCGCTGACGATTCCCATGGTCACCGTGTTCTCGAACCCGAATGGATTGCCGACCGCAAGGACGAGGTCTCCCACCTGCGCCTCGTTGGAGTCCCCGAGCTCCGCCACGGCGATGGTGTTCCGGGAGGTGAACGATATCACCGCCAGGTCCCTCCGCGCATCCTTGCCCACGA
>PLNO01000238.1 GCA_003141795.1 Spirochaetaceae bacterium
CTTCGGCGACGTGGTTGTCGACCTCCAGAGGATGAGGGTCGACAAGGCCGGCAACGCAGTGCTCCTCACCCCCACCGAGTACCGTCTGCTCCGGCATCTGGCCACACACCCCGATCAGGTCTTCTCACGGGACTCTCTCCTGGAGATCGTGTGGGGGTACGACAGCAGCGTGGATTCCCAGCGGACGGTGGACGTGCACGTGCGGCACCTGCGGGAAAAGCTGGAAGCCGACCCTGCCCTGCCGCGGTGGCTCGTGACGGTGCGAGGCGCCGGCTACATGTTCACGCAGAAAACGGTGTGATCCCGCGCCGCGCGATGTGTTAACGGAATTTAACCCCTCCCATAAAGCCGCTGCAATCGGGGAAGAGTAGCTTTGATTGCGGGAGGATCTGGCGGGGAAGGAGTCCCCTCCTCCGGCCTCAGTCCCCGCTGACAACCCGCCGACACTCTGAGAGGAGGGACTGAGAAGTGTTCACGTCGATCCGGTGGAGGCTGGCGGCCAGCTATGCCCTGATCATCCTCCTGTCGGTCACGCTCACGGGCACGATCGCCCTGTACATCGTGCAGAACTACGTGGGCCGGCAGGAAAAGGCATACCTGAAGGCGAACGCCGAGGAGATCGCGGATCTGGCCCGGCACTTCTTCGATCCCCAGCTCCGCCGGGTCGCTCTGGAGGAGCTGGCGGCCACCTCTGCCTTCCTCGGTGACGCACGCGTACGGATCCTCGGGCCGGGGCGCGAGGTGATCGCCGATTCCGGAGACCCCGGCCTGCCAGATGATTTCCTCTGGCTCGTCCCCTCCGCGCTGTCCGAGTTCCAGGCCGAGATCGACCCCACGCGCGGCGAATCGCTTCCCATCATCATCCCCGTGCCCTCCCGACCGCGGGCAGACCGTCCGATCAGCCCGCGGGAGTTCATGCCCCTCCTGCGCGACATGCCGCTGGGGACCTCCTACGTGTTCGCCCGGCGCGTCCCCACACCGTGGGGGCGGCGGTTCGTCTTCGAGAACATCCACGAGCCGCCCGGCCCCGCAGAGGGCGCGCGCGCTCCACGGCGCAAGCTCCTCTCCATCGTCGTGCCCGTCGGCTATTCCGGGACACCGATGGGGTGGGTGGAGATGTCCAGTCCGCTCAGCCTGAGCGGAGAGGCCATCGCTCCCATGAGGAACGCCGTGTTGTTCTCGGGGCTCGGCGCGCTCTTGGTCGCGGCGATGGCGGGTTTCTTCATCGGACGGACCATCTCCGATCCCCTGCGCATTCTCACCTCGGTAACACGCCAGATGGCCGACGGAGACCTGTCCGTGCGCGCCGCCTCCACGCGCGCGGACGAGATCGGGGAGCTCGCCCGCCAGTTCGACGGCATGGCGGAGAACCTCGAGACGAGCTTCAGGGACCTCCGCGCCGAGCGTGACTCCCTGAAACGGTTCGTCGCCGACGCGTCGCACGAGCTGCGCACCCCCATCACCGCCCTCGCCACTTTCAACGAGCTCCTGCAGGGGAGCGCGGCGGATGACCATGACGCGCGCCAGGAGTTCCTCCGGGAGAGTCAGACGCAGCTCGCGCGCCTCCAGTGGATCACGGCGAATCTCCTCGACCTCTCGCGCCTGGACGGAGGGATCGCGGCGCTTAAGTCAGCGCGCCACGCGGCCGCCGATATCGTGGGGGGCGCCGTTGCCGGCTCCGTGGCACGCGCCACGGAGCGGGGGATCACGCTCTCGGTGCGCATGCCCGCTGCCAGCGTCGAGGTCGTCTGCGACAGGAACCGCATCGAGATGGCCCTCGCGAATCTCGTCGGCAACGCGGTGAAGTTCGTGCAGGACGGCGGCACGGTGGGTGTGGAAACAGCCGCCGAGGCGGGCCTGCTGCGGTTCGTCGTGACGGACAACGGCCCGGGGATCGCACCCGAGGACCTCCCTCACGTCTTCGAGCGCTTCTTCAGGGGGCGTAATGCCCGCTCCGAAGGCGCCGGACTGGGGCTTGCCATCGCGCAGAGCATCGCGCGCGCGCACGGCGGCTCACTGCGCGTACAGAGCGAGCCGGGGGCGGGCTGTGTGTTCACGCTCGAAATCCCCCTGGACGCATCGACGGCTTGACCCGGAGGTCGGCGCGCGCGCCGACCTCCGCCCTGCATTCCCTGCCGTTTGTCTCACCCGGACGAACCCTGTATCTTCTCTATGGAGGTCCCCATGAAACGTTTCGGTATCGCACTCTGTCTTATCACCGCCCTGGCCGCGGGAGCCGGCGCTCAGGAACCTGTCACCCCCGCTTCGATGCAGGCGGAGCTCAACGCAGCGCTGCAGGACATGTCCAGCGCCCAGCTCGGGACGCTCACCGTGCAGGACGTGATGAAGCTCGTCTCGCGGATCTCGATCGCCGAGCAGAAGATCCACTACGTCCAGAAGGCGCGCATGGCGTCCTTCCTCTTCCCCGGCGCCGGCCAGTTCATGGCGGGAGACGCCGTGGGTGGCTCGCTCTTCCTCACCGGCGATCTCCTCGTGATGGCGGGAGCCGTCGTGGGGGCGTACTTCCTGCTGCCGTCGAACCTCCAGTTCGGCTCGCTCGACTACTTCAACACACCGGTCTCCACCATCGACACCCAGTGGGCCAGCCACACCGTCGTCGACTACCTGCCCTCCATCGGCGCTCTCGCGGCGGGCATGCTCCTCAGGGGCATTCTCGGGTATTTCTCCGCGGCGTCAGCGGGGAACGAGGCGCGCGCGAACATCGCGGACGGCAAGGTCACTTTCACTCCCAACTTCGATTTCCTCGAGCGTGGCCCGGGGATGGGCATGGGCATGGGATTCGGAATGCGGATGCACTATTGATCGGCTCTGGGGCGACACCCCTCAGGGCCGCGCCCTGTAGGTGAGCCGCCGATAGTCTTCTACGAATCCGAACTCGACGAGCCGGCTGCGATATGCACTGTCGCGGGCCGGCTCATTATTTATCGTTTCCACGTGAACCGCGCCGAGCGGACGCTGCTCCCGCCCGGTGAGGACCTTTACGAACTCCAGGTAGGACGGTATCCCGGGGGCGTCGGAGGACACGCGGAACTCCAGCTCCCGTCCCCTGCGCCGCGACACCAGCACGACCTCTCTCCCCTGGTAGACGACGTGCGTCGTCGAGAGGCGTGCGGGAAGAGATTTCTTCACGTCGTCGATGCCGATTCCGCAGAGGCTCGCCGGATCCGCCGCATTCACCCACCAGACCGCATCGTCGGCCGCCCCCACTCGCTCCAGCACGGAGGGCAGCGCGAACTGGAGACCGGGAACGCCGTCGAAGAACCTGCCCGTCACCACTTCCCCGCTGAACTCCATGAGCCTGAGGCTCCGAAAGACGCGGGACCACCGCAACGGGGGAAGCTCATTGTCCAGAAGCTCGCGGAAGAGCACGCCGTAGCGGGAGAGGAGTTGCCGTATCCTGTCGCGAACGATGTCCTCGGACTCCATTGCGTCCGAAGGTCCGCCGCTGCGCGGCACGAGGTGCCAGAAGCCCGATGACGGCCGGGAGGCCTGCCACCTGTCGAAGCTGCCCCTGCGCTTCCCCTGGTCCCGNNGGTCCCGCGCAGGCTCCTCCGCGCGAAACCCGCTCGCGATCCCTCTGCGCACGGGAAGCAGCGAGTCGCTGGACACCGCGCCGTCCCACGCCAGGCGCCACAGGTCCGCCGCGAGCCCCGCCGAACCGGCCGGCAGCGCCCCGACAGACCTCGCATTGTCGACCAGGTCCCAGAAGGAGAATCGTCCTGATGTGCCCGGGAACAACGCACCCGCCTCGTCGGTGAGCGCCGGCTTATCGTCGAACAGCTCGACGTCCTGGCCGAAACAGAAGGTGATCCGCCTGCGGCCGCAGCCCAGCCAGAGCAGGCTCGTACCCGAGAGGAGCCCGTCCAGCCAGCGGCCGTGGTATCCGTCCACTCGTGCGGGAAACACCTCCTCCTCCCACAGGTGGGCGGGCAGCGGGCAGCCGAACAGACGCTCCCCGACTTCCTGCAGCCGCTCGGGGCCGGCGGTCCGGCGGGTGAGCCCCTGGCGCTCGGCAACGAATCGGGGCAGCTCGGAGAGGGGAAGCGGGGAAAACGCCGGCCGGGCCCGGGCGCGCGTGATGCGAAGAAGGATTTCCAGGTTCTCGCGGTCGCAGAGGTACAGCGATTCGGAGCCCGAAAGAATGCGGTCGAGCACCACGTCCTCCGCTTCGACGAGGTCCTCGATCACGGCGGACACGAGGTTCTCCCCTATCCCGAAGAGCTCGGCCGGCACGGAGGGATCCACGGGGCCCTGGAAGCGCAGCCACTCCCCCACGAGGCCTTCCAGCGCCTCCCCGTCGGCACGGCCGCGCTGGATCCGGGGCAGCAACTCCACGGCGACCACGCACGGCGTGAGCGATGAGCCGAAGGCCTGTTCGCCGATCTTGTCGGCGATGGGGTCGAGAAACTCCTTACGCGGGCGCCCGCTGTCCCGGGCACACGCGGTGACGAGCTCCTCCCACTCCGTCGATGGGATCACGAGGCGCTCCTTCACCCAGTCCAGCAGCTCGCGCGCATCCCGCGGAGCATACCCGTACGCGGTCCTCTGGAGCTTCGCCCTGAACTCGGAAACGACCCCGGGCTCGATGCGCGGCCGCAGGTCGGCGGAGAGGGCGAGCTCGCGTACGAGATCCCCCCGCAGCGAGGTGCCACCGCTGCCCGCAGGGGTGTCGTCCGTGTACATGAGCGTGTTCGTCTGCTTCCAGACCAGCTCGCCGCAGAACGGCGACGGGGAGGTGGTGGAGACGTCCTCCACGCTGATCTCCCCCGCTGCGAGCTCGCGGAGCAGCACGCCCAGGCTCTCCAGGTCGAACTCGTCGCGGAGGCACGTCCGCCACGTCTCCAGAAGCAACGGGAAATCGTCGTAGCGCGACACGGCAGCGTACAGCGCACGCGCGCGCTGCCGGGTGAGCCAGAAGGGGATGCGGCGGCGCGCGCCGCCACGCGGCAGGAGCAGCGCCCTGCCCGCGCTCTCGCGGAAGCGTGCGCCGAAGAAGCCGCTCCCCTCGAGCTTGTGACGGAGGAGCCTGTCGATGCTGTCCGGGCTCACGAGGAACAGGATATCCCGGCCGGAGAGATCCTCGGCGGGGAAAATCAGGACCGCGTCGTCGGTCTGGTACATCTGTGGCGCGGCGCCGAACCGCTCCTCCAGAGCCGCCGCGAGTGCGAGGCCGAACGGCCTGTTCACCTTCCCGCCCCAGAGCGTATGGAGCACGATCGTCGTGCCTTCGTCCCTGCCGTCGGGGTCGCGCGTGTGCTCGACGAGCAACCGATGCCTGTGGGGGAGCCCGGAACCGGTGGCCTCCCGCTGCCGCAGGAGGAACGCGGTCATGGCGCGCGCCGCATCGTCGTCCATCCCGCACTCGGCGGCAACCTCCGCGGCGAACCCGTCCTGACGGAGCTTTCCGTCCCACGCTTCCAGCGCCCTGCTGATCCGGTCTGAGAAATGGAAATCGCGTCCCCTCTCCTCGGCCTTCCAGAACGGCGACATGCCGATCTTCGTCGCCACGGGAACGACCTCCACGTTCTGGTGGTCGATCTTCTGGATCCGCCAGGCCTGCGCGCCGAAGACGAAGGAGTCCCCGAGGGAGCGTTCCCAGACGAACTCCTCGTCGAGCTCGCCAATCAGCGCCTGTGAGCCTGCCGCGCGGAGGCTGAAGTTGCCGCGGTCGGGGATCGTGCCCCCGCCGGTCATGAGCCGCAGCCGCGCCCCCGCGGTGGCCTGGACCGTGCCGTCGAGCCTGTCCCAGGAGATGAGCGGGGAGAGATCGCGCAGCCGGGTCTCCGCGTATTTGCCGGCCAGCATGTCGAGGACGAGATCGAACTGACGGCGCGGCAGCTCGTGGTACGGGGCGCTCGTGCGCAGGAGGTCGAACATCTCGTCGACCCGCCACGTTTCTGTCGTCGCCATGGACACCATCACCTGCGCGAGCACGTCCAAGGGACATGCCGTGATCGAGAGATCTTCGATGTCCTGGTCCTTCACGCACTGCGCCATCACCGCAGCATCGACGATGTCCTTCCCGTGCAGAGGGAAGAGAACTCCGCTGCTCGTCTCCCCCACCCGGTGACCGGCCCGACCGAGACGCTGGATCGAGGAGGCGACGCTGAACGGCGTCTGCACGAGGATGACCTGGTCCAGGCTGCCGATGTCGATCCCGAGCTCCAGGGAGCTGGTCGCCACGATCGCCTTGAGCTCGCCCTTCTTGAGGCGGCTCTCTACAACCAGGCGAAGCTCCCGGGACAGCGAGCCGTGGTGGGACCACGCGAGCGGCGTCTCCTGGCCCTCGTTGATGAAACGCACGAGCTTCTCCGCGTGGCGGCGGGAGTTCACGAAGAACAGCGTCGAGCGGTTCTCCGCTATTATCAGTCTGCACCGGCGCGCCAGGGCGTCGAACACAGGCTCGCTGGAGGAGGCCGCGCTGCCGGGCTCCACCACGGGGAAGGACACGCGGATACGGTAGTCCTTGGTGAGGGGGCAGCTCACGACCTGCACGGGTCGCTTCCTGAACAGCGTCCCCTCCGCCGTTCGCTCCCGCGTGTACCCCCCGATCAGGTCCGCCACCGCCGTGAGCGGCTTCACCGTCGCCGACAGCGCGATGCGCTGGAAGTCACCGACGAGCGGAACGAGCCTGTCCACGGCGGTGATGAGGTGGGTCCCCCTCTTCGTTCCCGCCACGGCGTGGATCTCGTCGAGGATCACCGCCGCGACACCGCCGAGGAAAAGGCGCGCCTTGGGGCTTGCGACGATCAGGTTGAGGCTTTCCGGCGTCGTGATGAGGATCTCGGGCGGATGGCGGAGCATCCGCTGGCGTTCGTTCGACGGTGTGTCGCCGCTGCGCGTGAGAACGGTAACAGGGGGGAAAATGCGGCCTGCCGCACGGAAGACGGATTCAAGCTCGGCGAGCGGTTGCAGGAGAGTTCGTTGGATGTCGTTGTTCAGCGCCTTCAGAGGGGATACGTAGAGGATTCGCACCCCTCCGGGCGTCATGGCCCCGGTGAGGAGCCCGTTGATTCCCCAGAGGAACGCGGCAAGCGTCTTCCCCGTGCCTGTCGGCGCCGAGACCAGCGCGTGTTCCCCGCGGGCGATCACCGGCCATGCCTGCTCCTGCACGGCCGTGGGCGTGCCGATCGATCGAAGGAACCATTCTGCAATGAGCGGATCGAAGAGGGAGAGGGCGGAAGGCGGGTGCACGGCTGTCATTGCAAGGGGCCCCCGTGCGGGGGCCCCGGGCTCAGGTCGAGTGTAAGACTATGCTTCCTTGCCGGAAAACTTCGGATATTCGTCCGTGAAGTATCCCAGATACAGGGAGATGTTGGTAGCCCAGCGATAGGTGCCGACATTGAACGCGTGCCAGCGCGCCGGGTACTTGCCGGTAAAGAGGATGGCCCACCAGGCGAGGAAGCCGAGGACGGCCCCGCCGATGGCGCGGACGAAAAGGCAGACGCCGTGGGGGATCCCGACGTAGATGGCGCCCAGCAGCAGCCGCAGGATGACCAGGCCGCGGCTCACGCGCTCGGGCCGGGGCACCACGAGGGTGACCGTGTCGCTTTTGCCGCCCGGGAAGAAAGCCGGATACCCGTCGACGAGGTTGCCGAGGACCGCCTCGATGCGGAGACTCCAGTTCTGCATCCCGATCTGGAAGTTGAAGATGTTCTCGGGGAACTTGGCCGTGAAGAGGACGATCCAGAACGTTATGAAGGTAAGGATCGCCGACCAGACGCTCACCACAGCGAGAAGGAAGAGATGGGGGATGCCGATGTACAACCAACCGAAGAAGGTGCGGAGGAGAAGTTGGCCGCGAGAGTACTTTTCCTGATGGGTGACTGTTAGTTTCATGCGTACCTCCTGCTTCCCGTGAATGTACCTTAGCTGCCTATGCAAATCAACGTTTATTTCATAACAGAATCGGACTTTTTCATAACAAAACTAGTCCTTAAGCGCTCGGCTCCCTTCCATAGGACGGCGACCGTCTTGAAAGCATGGGATCGAAGGACTACCATCGCCTCAAAATGGAGGAAAAGGACGAAAAAGGCGGGCTCTTATCAGCCGCGGCGCGTTTCATGCGGAAACGCGTCGTCATCGTCGTCGCATCGATCCTCATCCTCATCGGCCTTACGAACGCCGGCATTGCGATTGCCGTCTTCTCCACCTCTCACCACGAGGCCACGGCCTGGCCGGGGGAGTCGTTCACGTTCTGGCCTGAGCGGGAATGGCGGCAGTTCGAGCTGCGGATTCAGGGAATGCCTTCATCCCCGCGGATGAAGCGTCTCCTCCTCGGGCAGGTGACCTACCTTCAGGGAACGTTTCCCGTTCACCTCCTGCAGCTCTCCCCTTCACACGACTCTGGACGCCCCCTGAAGGTCCTCCTCGTGAGCGGCGTTCACGGCACCGAAACCGCGGGTGTCGAGGCGCTTCTGCGGTTCTCCGAGATCGTGGCGCACGATCCTTCGCTGTACGCATCGGCCTTCATCGACATCGTTCCGCTGACCAACCCCTGGGGGTGGGTCTACGGCTACCGCTACAATGGAAACGGGGAGGACGTGAACAGGGATTTCGCCTCACGGCGCACGCAGGAGGCGAGGCTCATCCAGGACCTCATTCGCCGCGACGGGCCGTACGATCTCGTCATGGACCTGCACGAATCGAAGAAGTACGGGTACTTCATCTACAAGTACGAGCCCGAGGGGGAGGGGCTGGACGAAGTCTTCCTGCGGACCCTCGCATCCATGGGCAAGCCGCGGGAAAACAACTACAGCGAATGGATCTTTCCCGCGCGCGACGGCGTCCTGCAGACGCCCGCCTCCGCGTTGTTCTGGATCGCGCTGGGGCGCAGTTTGTCGCTGGATCACTACGCGCGGCTGCACGGCACCGCCCACTCCTATACCGTCGAAACACCGCTGAGGGATCCCTTCAGCGACCGCGTCGCCGTGCACCTGCGCACGACGCGCGCCTTCATCGACCGGCTCGCCGAGGACAGAACCGGCCATTAGCCGTTCTGCCGGCCCCATCCTTGCTTTCCTCCCACGCCCCCAGTAGCTTATCCCGGAGGGTGATACCGTGAGCAGCCAGACGATCCTCGTCGTATTCCTCGTCTTCTTCATTGTCGACTTCGCGTGGGATACGATACTCACGCTCCTCAACCTCCGCCACGTGCGGAGACACGCCTCGGCGGTGCCGCAGGCGTTCACGGGCGTGGTCGATCCGCAGACCTACGAGAAGTCGGTCTCCTACACCGTGGCTCACGCGCGGTTCGGGATCGTGCAGGGTGCGATCACCTCCGCGGCGGTCCTGGCGGCTGTCCTCTCGGGGTTCCTCGGGGTCCTCGATTCCGACGCGCGCTCGCTGCCCCTCCACCCTTACCTCCAGGGCCTCGTGTTCCTCGCGGCGCTCTCCCTGCTCCTGTGGGTCCTCGGCCTGCCCTTCTCCCTGTATGCGACTTTCTCCCTCGAGCAGCGCTTCGGGTTCAACCGTACGACGCCGCGTCTGTACGTGATCGACACACTGAAGGGCCTGGCGCTCTCCGTCGTGATCGGGGTCCCGGTGCTGCTCGCGCTGTTCTGGTTCATGGACAAGACGGGCACGTTCTGGTGGCTCTGGGCGTTCGGCGCCATGACCCTGTTCGAGCTCGTCATGAACGTCCTCTCTCCGCTCGTCATCGCGCCGCTGTTCAACAAGTTCACGCCGCTCCCCGACGGGACGCTGCGCGAAAGCATCGAATCCCTCGCCGGGAAGCTCGGGTTCAGGACGCGGGGCATTTTCGTGGTGGACTCCAGCAGGCGATCGGGGCATTCCAACGCGTACTTCACCGGGCTGGGGAGCTCCAAACGGATCGTGCTTTTCGACACCCTCGTGAGCACGAACACGGAGGAGGAGATCCTCTCCGTGCTCGCCCACGAGATCGGGCATGAGAAACGCAATCACGTCCGCAAGGGGCTCGCCCTCTCCATCGTCATGAGTCTCGTCGGGTTCTGGATCCTGAGCCTCCTCCTCCACTGGGCGCCGCTGTACGTGGCGTTCGGATTCCAGCAGCAGAGCTACCAGGCCCTCCTCGTGCTCATCGGGGTGTGCGCGGGTCCGTTCACGTTCTTCCTTCAGCCCCTGTTCAGCATCCACTCGCGCAGACAGGAATACGAGGCTGACAGGTTCGCCGTTCACGGCGTCGGCTCCGCCGCCGGGCTCCGCTCGGCGCTCCTGCGCCTCAGCCGTGACAACCTCTCCAACCTCGCACCGCACCCGCTGTACAGCTTCATCCACTACTCGCACCCGACTCTCGCCGAACGGATCGCCGCCATGGAGAAGGTGGAACGGGCGCTCGCCCCGCAATCATCCTAACAGATGAATAGTAGGGGGATCTCTTTTTTCGTCACCATCTTGATTTTCACCGAAAAGTGAGTAGGATAAGGGGGAGAGTGCGAGCAAGGGCAAAGTACTCTTCCGGAAGGTCCAGCGATAAAGGAGCAACATATGGCCAGGAACTACCTCGTGTTCATTTTCGGAATCGTCCTCCTCCTCCTGTTCAGCTTCGCGTTCTGTTACGTGTCCATCTACAGTGAAATCCTCGTCGCGGGCATCTTTGCCCTTATCGGATTCGTCGCGTGCATCGTGATCGCCATCATCATCGGCCTCGCGAGCAGGGAAGAGGGCGGCATCCTGTACGTCTGGCTGTTCGGCATCGCCGGCATCACGGCCGTCGTCCTCGTATGGTACCTCTCCCGCGCTGGCACGCTGCTGAAGATCTGGTAGCCCCGGTAGTCGAATGAAACCCCCGGCCGCCCGGGGGTTTTTTATGCCCGCGGCGTGGCGTGGGTTGCATACGGGATGATACAGCGCACAGGGGGAGCGTCAACGCGGCGCTCGACGCGCGTCAGACCAGCAGTTCTCAATATGGACCTTCCGGGGTTTTCAATGTCCCCTTTTGTTACAAATTCGCCCATTTTTCAGGGGACATATTGAGAACTGCTTCATAACGGTGCCAAACTTAGAATTGCTGGCGTCAGACGAGGTCGGCGGTGACCGCTTCGGCAGCGGCAATGAGATCGGACGGTGCAATGATCACCTGCATGCCGCGCGCGCCTGCATTCACGTAGATCGTCTCGTAGGTCGAGGCGATCTCGTCGATCCACGTCGGGAACTTCTTCTTCATGCCGATCGGCGAGCAGCCTCCCCTCACGTAGCCGGTGAGAGGGGTGAGCTCCTTCAGGTTGATGAGGTCCACCTTCTTGGCCCCCGCCGCACGCGCTGCCTTCTTCAGATCGAGCTCCGCAGCGCCGGGGATGCAGAACACGAGGATGGCGTTCTTCTCGTCATGGGCAACGAGCGTCTTGAAGACCCGCTCGGGCTCGACGCCCATCTCCCGCGCGACGCTCGAGGCGTCGATGTGCTCTTCTCCCACGGGATATGTTGCGACCTCGAAGGGGATGCTGAGGCTCGAAAGGATCCGCATGACGTTCGTCTTGTGCACCGGTTTCACGAGGACAGCCCGTACTTGGCGATCTTCTGCGCCAGGGTCTTGCGCGTGATGGACAGCGCGCGCGCGGTCTTCGACTTGTTCCCCTCATTGCGTGAAAGGCATTCAGCGATCACGCGCCGCTCGTACTCGCCCGTCACCGCAGAAAGCCCCTCGAGGAGCGACCCGGCGGGGGGGCTTTCCTCCCGCAGCAGCGCTCCTCGGGGAACAGCTCCCGGACGGCCCGGCGTCAGGAAGCTCGTTTCCCCCAACAGAACGATCTGATTGATCGAGTTCTCCAGCTCGCGCACGTTCCCCGGCCAGGTCCACGCCTTCAGCGCGGCCATGGTACGATCGCTCAGTCCTTCGGTCGCGCGCGTATAGCGTTCTCCGTACTTCACGAGGAAATGCTCGACGAGAAGCGGGATGTCTCCGGTGCGCTCGCGCAGCGGCACGAGGTGCAGGGAGACGACCTTGAGCCGGTAGAAGAGGTCTTCGCGGA
>PLNO01000337.1 GCA_003141795.1 Spirochaetaceae bacterium
GCTTGCTGATCAATTCCAATCGGTTTTGTTCGTCAAAGAAGCCCCGCTGCTGGTTCATCTCTTGCTACCTCGCGGGAATTCTACCAGATAATCATTGCCGAGTAAATTCCTTGTGAGTTTTTAGAGGTGCCCTTGAGTTCCACTCCTACCCAATGCGGTGGTCGGTCGGAAGCTACAGCGTGCGCAGTCGTGGCCGTGTCACTACGATCAACTGTAGAGCGTCGCGGGGGACAGGGCGGCCGTATACCAAGATGATATTACCGGAGCATCTCGTCCCGCGCAGCCCCTTCTGGAGCCAGGGACTCGTGAATCTCCTGGAAAGAGGGCGGGACGGAGAGCCCGGATTCACCAACACGGCATGCGAGGCACTGGGTTGCGTCGACCCGCGAACGGCCAGGAAACACATCCGATATGTCAGCGCCGCCGAGAAGCCAAGCTTCCTGCCCACACAGAGTTGCTCGCCTCCGATCCCCTTTGTGCAAAGGTCCGGCCTTTCCTCCCGGCACCAATCCGTTCCTGATCCTGTGCCTGCGTGGGACAAATTCCTCAAGAACACGCAAGAACTCTACGGCTCCCTCGTTGTCCTTTCCCTCAGGCCGCTGCTCTGGCTCGGCCTTGGCCTGGAATCCTGGAGACGTCTCAATCGGTCATGAATTCCGATCGCCCCGCCGCCATAGTAAAGGGTATGCATCACGACCGAAGGAGGCCAGATGCATGCATGACACCGACTGGCAGAGCCTGCCAGTGTCAACGCCGGTTTCTTTTTTCTATCCGCCCTCGCTTTTTTGAGCGACTACTAACACTGTTCGCTCCTTTTCAGGCTCAAGTATCCGATTCTTAAAATCGTTCGTACTAGCAAAGTAGATTCGATGGAAACCATGCAGTTCAAGCAATCTTCTTACCTCGTCAAGCTCGAAAGCGACGATGCGGATAACTTCCTTGAACTTCTGATAGTACCCCTCTTTCGTTTCCAAGAAACCCGTCGTTTGCATATAAATCGTATTCATGTTCTGTAGATGCACAGCACCGCTGAACACCGTCAGATTGTCATCCTCCATGAACCCCATGCCAAGCCAATACCTAAGCCCCAAGATGGTATGCAAATCAAAGAGAAAATAACCACCATCGATCAGGTTTCTGCTAACGCAACCGAAGCAGCTTGAAAGCTCTTCCTTGTTCTCAAGATGATTTAGGGAATAGAAAACCGAGAGCGCGAGATCCATCGGTCTATCAAGAACGAAGCACCTAGCATCACCTTCAAGAAAGTCCGCCATTCCTTTCTCTACATAGATTGAATTAATCTCTTTTGCCCGACAAAGCATGTCAGGAGACTTATCGATTCCCAAGACCCGAGACCCGTACCGAAGAAATACGAAACTAATACGTCCTGTTCCGCAACAGATATCAAGCACATTAGCGTTACTTGGCACACTAAGGTCCTCTTCGCAGTATTTGACGAGTCTATGTGCAAGCTCGGAGGAAAACGGACCCCACAGCCTATCATATACAATCGAGTAAAGCTTTCCGTATTCGTTCACTGCGATCCCCCTGCCGAATCTCTTTTATATCGCTCCTGCTCGCCCAGCTTTCCTCGCGCGTTCAGACAGCGTGCATAGATAGTGCACAAAAACTTTCTCTATTTTCCACAGAAAACTATTTCGATTGTAACCCGTTTGCCGACAAATAACGGCATGCCTGTCCATCTCAGTCCTTGAGTTACACAGGAGTTTGGCATACATGGATTTCTGATTAGCATCATTACTACACGTGGCACTCCTTAAAGATGCCTAATGCGGTATGCCGTCTTATTGCGAACTTTCTCATGCTAAGAAAATCGCGAATCATGATAAAGATACTATTTCCTCATAGTATTTCCGAATAACACCAAGTGTGTTCCGCTTGCGTCTCGCGTTAGCTTCGCGCGGCCGAAGCTCGATTCTATAGCGTGACGGTTCTGGCTTGCCAAGGGCCAACCACTCTTCGTAGTAGCTCCTAAGATCATCTACTAGCGATTCTTCTCCGCATAGAAACATTGCTCTGCTTTGCGGCTCTACTATCAGCGTTCCGCGAAGCTCATCATGGAGGCCATAGCCTCTCGGCTTGAGCGACCAGAATGTCCTGTGATCCCTAATCGAAAGGAAGAAATAAAACGCCGTTGGAAAAGCCGTTGCCCACATATTAATGGCGTCGTGCGCATTTTCTATCTGGCTCGGCAGTTTTACTTTCCGATATTTATTCGAAGGAAGTTGAATCTCTTTGAAGAAACCGACGTTATCTTCTGCCAAAGTCCCCGCTATCGGCAGAAAGCCGGAATAGCTAACAACTTTTCCGGAAATCACATTGTCCTCTTTCCTAAGCTTCACGAGCGGCTGCCATCCGCTATGTGTAAGAGGGACTAGGAGAATGCCAGATGGTTTCAGCTGCTCCACCCAGCACGGTGAAATGTCAGGGCATCCGACAGTCGCGACTATTCTATCATATGGCGAGTTTTCCAAATCACCAAAGTAGCCGTCTCCTGCCTTCAGCTTTATTCCAGTGTACCCAGCTCCAATGAGCAGCTTGCCCGTTTGCTCAATAAGCTCTGGCAGGACGTCAATCGAAGTTACTTGGTTTCGTCCAACTATTTCGTAAATCAGGGCTGCGTTGTAGCCTATGCCCGTCCCTATTTCAAGAACCTTGAGGCCATTTCTAAGTTCAAGGGCTTCCAACATTATGGCCATCAGCGACGGCTGAGAAGTGCTGCTGAGGACATTCCCATTCTTTACAACAGTAGCGAACGAACTGTCCGAGTAGATTAGACTTAAGTCGGTCTCTTTGGGCCCTTTCGGATCATATTCAATTCTTTGCACTCCTTCTGCGACGAATTTGTAGAATGATCCAAGTAATAGGTGCCTGGGAGTATGTAAGAAGGCCCTTTCAACTTCGCTCGATATGTCATGTCCACCGGCTTTTATCTGATTGAGCAGCTTTCTTGTCCAGAATGAATAGTCTTTCATACAAATCATTCAGAATGTGGGTTCTGCGCGCCCGCCACGCTTTTTTTTGACTTTTCTGAGTAGCCACAAGCCACCACAAGTAGTGCAGACTCCTTTTCGTCGTCTAGTCCCAACAGAAAATTCAACATATCATCCCAGAATCCCCCTACCATCAGCGTGGCTATTCCTAAATCTGCGGATTGCAAGACCACATGTTCTGCTGCTATCCCGGCTTCCATCAACGCAAACCTATAGCCGCGAGCGCCATACTTTTCAATTGTCCTGGCGAAGACTGCGCTAATCACAATTATTGCCGCGGCATGTAATACGCATTCCTGCTCAAAAACGGAGCTGTGTAACAAGTCCAGGGCTCCGCAGTCCAATGCCTCTAGTGTCCCGCACCTCGCGTTATAGTGATAGATTCCTTGATCCAAATCGTTAACCTTCCTGACAATAAGATAGAGCTCTAGCGGATATAGAGCACCGGCTGACGGAACACTGTGGAATGGCACCTCTTTCCTTCTTTGTTGAATTGTGCGGGTCACGCCGTATACGGAGAGAATTAGCTTGGCAACGTCATGCTTACTCAGAGCTCTTCCTGTAAACTCCCTAACGGACCTTCTATCTTTTAGGAGGTCTTGAAAATCACTCTGCTCCGATCCCTGGTCGTTGAGCTTTGCAAAAGGTCTAGATGGATATTCTTTGTACTCCCTTTCTTCTTCGATTTTCGGTTTATGAGCTTGCCAGTCAGGATAGTATGAGGTATTCCTGTGAACAAAGCTCGCAAAAGATCCATCGAAATCCTGCAATTCGTATAGTACTGCCCGCTTCATTGCCACTATTCCGCCTTCACTCTACGCACGCTCATCTAGCACCAGAGCGTTGGCGCGGTATACGGCTTTTTTAAAGCTTTCAATCCAAGAGCCGCAGGTACTTCAGATATTCTCCTTCCTGTCAGGAACCAGTACAGACCACCTACTCCTCCGCGAGACAGGGGCTGCATGCCGGGGATTATTACTTTGCGGATCTTGAATCCAAGTCTTTCTATCGCCTGGAAACCAATGTCAACGCATATCGGGCTAAGCTCTTTGGACTTAAGCGTATGTAGCAGATGTTTCAGCGATCCTGGGTAAGTGTCTTGACCGTATGCAGGCAACTCGTCTAGATCAATTGTTTTCTCGTTATTCAGCAGGAATACAGCCTTTTTTAAGGAATCTTTGGTTGAGTACCACGCGCCAGATACTCTCCTAAGTTGATGAATCTTGAGCCTTCTTGATAGTACTCTCATGCGATTTGAGACCATTATTGCTTCCTCGATCGCCTTTGTTATTGCGCTCGCCGGATCCAAACTCGCACACATTCCCGAACAGAGCGTCGGTAGGCGATCATCTCCATGCAACATCGTTACCAGCACGGAGTATACCTCTAGATCTGAAGGTAATAGGTAAATCCTTGTGGTAGCAGGATAATGCGCCAGCATTCTGATGTACTCCCTCAGTGTCTGGTTGTTCGTCTTCTCAAGGCCGACTACTTCAGCTGGGACTATCCTGTTAAGCCATGTAATCATGAAGGAATCTCTTTCTATTACCTCGAGTATTCCTTTTACCAACGCCTCCTCGACTGACCTGCCGCAAGCGGCCCCCGTAGATTCTGGATAAATAATTCTCTCTTTCTCATCGTTGAATTGGTAGCCAATATAAACGAAAGAAGCCGGGAGCAGTATTTCTTTATTAGTAAGTAGTTCTATGCCCTTCACCCATCCTATCTTCCTTTTTTCAGAGAAAGGCCATAGCGGTAAAGTAGCACGACGATTCGATAAAAGCTCCTCGTTGCTGGGCAAAGCGCACGTTCTGGGATCAAGAGCTTGGTCCTTAATCTCGTTGTACCTACTGTAGACGACCAATTCGGGCCGACAGAAGTAAAGGCAGAAGCGCTCAATTGACTCGCCGATTACTTTTGCAAGCGCGACTACATCACAGGCTGAAGTGCCCAATGCGATTTTTGTGATTTCCTGTTGTTGACCGTACCACCTGGTAGGATCGCACAGTCTAGCTTCATAGTGGCAGAGAGGAGGTTCGTCCGGCTGTGTTACGCATTTTGTCAAATGGTTAATGATACCCGTATGCGAGCTCTCTATCTCGCGGATATGTCTTATAGTCTCAAGCGCATGGTCGTGTGAGCGATGAGCAGCACAACTATCTGTCAAATCAATTGAGTCCAGGATGCTACTCATTTGCGCCGCTGCTTGCGCCCATAATTGCAATAGATTTTTCTCGGCCTTCACTACAGGCCTTGCAGTCAGGGAGAGAGAGGACTCTGTGAGATTCAATACTGGCAGAAATAGGGTCTATTGAAAGCATCCGACCAAGTGTATTTGGTTGTACCAGATTTGTTAGCCTCAAGATCACCTCGGTAGTTGCTATCGATGCAGTCAAATAGACAGATGGAACCATGCATGAATATGCCGGGTTGCGACGAATGGCCTTCATTCCGGCGTAATCCAAATAGCTAGAATATGAAGGCATATTGGCCAGCTCCCATCTCTGATAGCATTCGAAACATGGGGTCTGCCCCGGTATCACCATTGGCCCGACTAGCATGCAGGGACCATCGTACCGGCAGCTAATCCATTCGATCGTCCTTCTTGCGCAAAGCTTGTTCACTGCCAAAAGCTCATTTACGTCGTTGATCCAAGCAATGAGAAAGTCGCAGCGCGAGTCGCTATTTAGTTCTCCAATATCGCGTATCTGCCTAAAGCTGACGGTGGCTTGGTGCTTGGCCTCCGCGAGTTCTTTAGCGAGCTGTGTTTCCTCACTAGACTCGGATGGATTTGTGAAGGGCGCTTTCCTGTTGCTGCGAGAGTTCTTAGTTTTGTTGTAGATATCAACGTTTCGGAATCCTGATGCTACTAGAAGCTTCGCAGTAGTCAGACCGAAAATATTGGCGCCGAGGATTGATACTCTCGCCTCCTGAAGATTCTTTTGTAATGGCGCCCCGTCTTTGGAATATTCAGAAAAGAAACAAATCTGGCTTTTATTGTGTTTTAGGCTATCATCGAGTTTCATTGGTTTCATAACAACTATTCCATTCTTTTCGAGCTTCCTTAGGGCGAGCACGAGTTTCCTTTTTTCTTGTTTTGAAGCACCCTGCAGGAACCTCTTTATGGTGTTGCAAGAGAGTAGTCTCCTGAGGAATCCATCGATCTCTTTGAAAGTGCCTTCACAGTCTATGACTGTGTAAACATACCTGGACTTGAGCACTATCCTATTCTGCTCTATTTTATAGTGGAGATATGAGTCTCTTAACTTAAAATACACATTATCCAATTCAGACATTTGGTCATCCATCGATCAAAGAATGTCACCATAGGAAAGAGGATCGAGCATTCTTATCGTACGCGATCCGTTGGAATGGTCATCCTTCGGCTTTGGTTGTTCGTGGTAGCTAAGGCAGTTCTGCTACCTTATTCTTTTTCTTTGAGGCACAGCGACTGCGCACGCTTTGTCGTCGGTGCACGGAACAGTGCAGAGTTTGTCGTCGTGCGCGTTCTGACCTAAAACGGGATCTATTTGGCCGAGAGACTCATTGAGTTTGTTGTGCGTAATACTTCTAATTCTCATTTTTTTATCTCCTAAACTATCCTAACCTTTTTTGTCGATAAACAACTTCTGCAATCTATGGCGATTCACCTCCTTATCTTGAATCCACCTCTTCCTACTAGATTGAATGACCATTCCACTTAAACGGTGATGTTAACCCAAAACTGACCATAATGTCAAGAAAAATCTGAAACAGGCCGGCACGGTGCCATCACCGCGCGCGGTCCATTTGCCGGCACGGTCGGCCACTGGAAACGGCCCCCCTGTTCCCCTATACTTACGCAACACTCGATCGAGGGGGAATCCGCATGCTCGGCACCATTGCGCTGTCGCTCTTCTACGTCCTGTTCCCCGTGCTCGTGCTCTGGCTCAGAGAAAAACGTCTGGCTTTTGTCGATAAGATCGGCGCCGTGGTGGTCTGCTACGCGGCGGGGATCATCCTCGGCAACGTCGGAATCCTGCCGCACAACGCGGCAAGCGTCCAGGACATCGCCACGACCATTGCCGTCCCTCTTGCGCTTCCCCTGATGTTCTTCGCCCTCGACGTCGGCGCGTGGGTCCGCACCAGCGGACGAGCCCTCCTCGCCTTCGGTCTGGAGGTCATTGCCGTGGTCGTCGTCTCCGTGGCCGGCTTCTTCCCCTTCAGAGGCCTCATCGGGCCCGAAACGTGGAAGCTCACCGGCATGCTCAACGGCGTCTATACCGGTGGCACGATCAACCTCGCGGCTGTGGGCACGGCGCTGCGCATCAGCCCCACCCTTTACGTTGCCGCGAACACCGCCGACATCGTGATCTCGGGCCTGTACCTGCTCTTCCTCGTCACCATCGGCCAGAAGGTGATCGGCCGGTTCCTTCCCGCGTGGAAAAAACCCACGGGGAATGTCGGGGATGTCCAGGTCGAAGAATGGGGCTCGTACAAGGGCTTCTTCGCCCGGGAAGGGCTCCTTACGCTTGCCGGGGCTCTCGGCCTGGCGGTGGTCATCTTCGGCGTCGGCGCCGTCTTCAGCCTCGTCCTCCCCGGCCAGTGGGGGACCATCACCACGATCCTCGTCATCACGACGCTGAGCATCGCCGCCTCGTTCATCCGGCCCGTGCGCAGGATCAAAAAAACCTACCAGCTGGGCAACTATTTCATCCTGGTCTTCTGTCTCGTCGTGGGATCGATGGCGGATTTCATGAAGCTCGCCTCCGCGATCCCCGCCGTGATCGGGTACGTGACTCTCGCCATCTTCGGCTCCCTCATCGTGCACGTCGTGCTCTGCAAGCTGTTCCGCATCGATACGGATACGATGATCATCACCTCGGTGGCCGGCATATGCTCGCCGCCCTTCGTCCCGATGGTTGCAGCCGCCCTGAAGAACCGGGACATCATCGTGCCGGGAGTCATCACGGGCATCATCGGGTGGGTGATCGGCACCTACCTCGGCATCGGGGTGTCCACCATAGTGGCCGCCCTGCCATTTTAGAACGACGTTCTGATCGCAAGGAGATCACATGAAATTCCAGGAAATCGTCGACCGTACCCGAGCACTGGCCGCCCGGCCGGCCCGGGCGCTCGATCCTGCAAAATATGCGGCACTGCTCAAGGAGTTCACCGCCCGTACCACCGGGTCCGCACGTCTGTCCCAGCAGGCGGGGTCGGTTCTTCCGCGGGGGAGCGAGCACGCGTGGGCCCCGAACGTCCCCTACCCGCTTTTCATGGATCACGGCAAGGGCAGCAGGCTTTGGGACGTGGACGGCAATGAGTACGTCGACAACATCCTCGCCGGCGGGCCGCTCATCCTCGGACACAACCACGAGGGCCTTCGCCGCAGCATGCTCGACCTGATCGGAAAGCGGACGAACTTCCACGGATTCTACGACGAGATGGAGGTGAAGGCCGCGGAAAAGATCATCCATCACTTCCCCGGCATCGAGCGGGTGCGTTTCGTCAACTCCGGCTCCGAGGCCAACGCCGCCGCCGCGCGCATCGCGCGCTCCTACACCGGCAAGAAGCGGATCATCAAATACCTCGCCGGCTACCACGGCTGGAACGACCAGTTCATGACCGACATGGAGGTGCCGGGGAGCGGGCGCTTCGTCTCCATGGGCGTCCCCGATGAGATCCTCGACCTCGTCGTCCTCGTGCCCCCGAACGACCTCGAAGCCCTGGAGCGGGCGTTCGTCGAACATGCCTCTGACGGCGGCATCGCCGCCGTCTTCTGCGAGCCCGTCGGTGCCGAGTCCGGGCTCGTGCCTTTCGCCGACGGCTTCCACGCGGCTGCGATCGAGATCGCCCACAGGCACGGCGCGGTGTACGTCTTCGACGAAGTGGTCACCGGCCTCCGCGTCGGGCTGGGCGGGGCGCAGGCCTCTCTCGGCGTCAAGCCCGACCTCACCACGCTGGGCAAGGCCCTGATGGGCGGCTGGCCCTCCTGTGGCGCGGTCTGCGGGAGCGCGGCCGTGATGGAGACGGCGAGCACCGGCGTCGTTCCCGACGGCAGGCCGTTCGCCTACATCGCGGGCACCATGCCGGGCAACACGCTGTCCGCCGCGGCTGCCTACTTCACCATCGTGGAGCTCGAGAAGCCCGGTGTCATGGACAAGCTCTTCATGGTTGCAGGCGATCTCGTCGACAAGCTCAACGGCCTGTTCGCCGCGCGCAGCTGCGGCTTCTTCGCATTCAACTTCGGCGGCATCATCCGCATCGAGATGACCGCGCCGCACGGTGTTCCCCTCACGGGGCCCGAGGTCTTCCCAGAGATCCTCCATCGCAGGGGCCTGCTGGACGGGTATTCCCTCGTCGTGCACGCGAACGGAGTGTTGACCCGCAATGGCAGGGACATGGTGTCCACGAGCCACACCACCAAGGACAACGACCGTGCCGTGAAGGCCTTCGGCGCCCTCATCGACATGCTGGGAGAATGAGCATGAAGGAACGGGAGACCACGCAGGGAACGGCGCTCGTCACGGGTGCCTCACGGGGGATCGGGCGGTCCATCGCCGCGGCCCTCGTTGCCGCGGGCTGGGAGGTGATCGGCACATGCCGGGAGCCCAGATCTTTGAAGGTGCAAGACCGCGTGCCCGGCGTGCGCTACCTCCCGCTGGATCTGGCCAACCCTCGGAGCGTGGAGGCCCTCGCTCGGAAGGTGACTGACGTCGACGTGCTCGTGAACAACGGCGGGGCGAGCCCCGTCGGCCCGGCCGAAGAGGCGCCGATCGAAAAAGTGCGGGAGCTTTTCCAGCTCAACCTCTTCGGGGCCGTGCGGCTGACGCAGGCGATGCTTCCGGGCATGCGCGCGCGGGGCCGCGGCGCGATCGTCTTCATCGGCTCCATGAGGAGCGAGGCGCCTTCTCCTTTCTCCTCCCTGTACTCCGCGAGCAAGGCCGCCGTGCGCTCGTTCGCCGAATGCCTCCGCATGGAGGTCGGCGGCTTCGGTGTGCGTGTCTCCGTCGTCGCCCCGTGGCATATACGAACGACCCTGCCGCAGGAGAGGCTTGTCGCCGCGAAATCCGGTTACACTGAGGCGGTGAAGCGGGTGAAGGAGAGCCGCGACCGCATGATCGCCACCGCACCCGATCCAGACGTCGTTGCGGATGCGGTCATGAGGATCGTGCGCGCCCGCAGGCCGCGGTCGTTCTATTCGGTGGGTCGCAATGCGGGGCTGCAGGCCTTCCTCATCCGGCATCTGCCGCGCGGAATCGTCGAGGCATCGTCCGCGCGAAGGTTCAAACTGCCCAGGTGAGGGTAAGAAAAAGACGCCGGGCCGCGTCACACGGGCCCGGCGGAATTGTAAAGACTACGGGCTACATCTTGGCCGGCGGGAATTTTTCCGGATCGATCACGTACCAGGCCTTGCCGACGTCCTGGCCCGTCGTATCGCCGCGTTTCTTGTCCTTGAACCAATAGTACAGTGGATACCCCTTGTACGTTGTCTGCGCGGCGCCATCGGTGCGGGTGATCGCGCCGAAATCGCCCGGGTTCAGAGTCGATGGAACGACGACTGACGAAACAGAAAAGGCAGGCCACGCCTTGAGGCAATCTCCCGAACAGGCGCTCTGTCCGACCGAATCCTTCGTAAACCAATAGAGAGCCATCCCGTTCTCATCGACCAGATAGTTTCCGAGTGTCGGGCTCGTGCTCAACGTGACCGAGTACCACGGGGCTTTCAGTACGAACCAGACCTTGCCGACGCCTTCCCCCGTCATGTCACCGGGGTTCTTGTCCTTCACCCAGTAGTACAACGGCCAGCCGTAGTAGGTGGTCTGCCTGGTTCCGTCAGTGCGGGTAATGGTCCCGAAATCTCCTGCATCGAGGGAGGAAGGAATCGTAACTGTCGGCGCGTAGAAAACCGGCCACGCTGCCGCGCAGCCGCCGTAGCAGGCGCTCTTTCCGTCCGCGTCCTTGGTGTAGTAGTACAGCGCCATCCCCTTGCTGTCCGTAAGGTATCCGACGCCATTGGCGCCCTGCCTGACCTGAATCGTCGTGTTCGTCTGTGCCCAGGTCATTGCAGAAATCAGGAACAGGAAAAGGGCTGCAAGGGCGACCCTTGAAGAAATGCCTTTCATTACTATGCCTCCTCGTACGAATCCGCGAACGAGCGCGGGTCGGATTTCGTCCGACACCGATTGTACGGAGAGAATATGGCATTGGATTGGTATGCCACGAAAATCGTGGCTCAGCGGAATGCACCCTTTGCGCCCCCGGTCACACGACTTCCCTGAGCGTATAGTCCCTGCTCCCCTTATCCGAGCTTCCGCAGATGGTCCACCACCACCAATAAAAACTTTCGGAAACGACAAAGGTGCTGCCAAGGCAGCAGTTCTCAATATGGACCTTCCTGGGTTTTCAATATCCCCTTTTGTTACAAATTCGCCCATTTTTCAGGGGACATATTGAGAACTGCTTCATAACGGTGCCAAACTTAGAATTGCGGCTGCCAAGGGCCTGGAATCTCGCTACGCTGCTGCCGTGACCCTGTTTCTGCCCGCCTGTTTTGACGCGTAAAGGCCTTCGTCCGCTTTCCGTATCAGGCTTTCGGCATCCGCACAGTCGATGGACCAGGATGAAACACCTGCGCTGATCGTCACGTTCACGACTGTCTCATCAGAACCGAACCGGCGATCCGCCATGCCTTTTCTCAGCGCCTCCAACGCGAGTGCCGCCTGCGGCAGAGGAGTGCCGTGCAGGACGAGGAGGAACTCCTCTCCGCCGAAGCGGGCGACAATGTCCGTCTTTCGCATCCTGTGCACGAAGTAGTCCGACATCTGACGGAGGATCGTGTCTCCCATGACGTGACCGTGGGCATCGTTGATCCGCTTGAAGAAGTCGATGTCGATCATCGCCACGGAAAATGCCTCCCCATACCTGCGCGCGGATTCGCAATGCTTTTCCAATTCCGCCTGCACGTGCCGGCGATTATACAAACCGGTGAGCGCGTCGCGGATGGAGCTTTCGCGGAGCTGGATGCCGAACTCGCGCACGCGCAGCGCCAGCCGCAGACGCGCGAACAGCTCCACCTGGTCGGGCGGCTTGCGGATGAAGTCCGTGGCTCCGGCATCCAGGGAGTCACGGAGGTGCGCCGCATCGGTGTAGCTCGTGATGATGAGAAAGGGAATGAGATCGAACTCCCCCGACGCGTGCCATTTGTGACAGAGCTCAGGCCCGGTGGTGTCGACAAGCTCCCAGTTCACGAGGACGGCATCGATGTCCTGTTTTCTCAAGATTTCCGTGGCTTCGGCGCCCGATACGGATTCCACGGCGGCATAGCCTTCCTTCACGACCATGTCTTTCAGCATGGAGCGCTGCGTGACCGACTCTTCCACGATGAGTATTCTTCGTTGGCTCATGGTCGACTGGTCCTCCTTGCGACAGGGAGCATCGGGGGAGCTCGAGGAGCTTGGCTGATCCACCCCAGTCTCATTTGTACAGCGCACGTAGCCTACCCCGCAAGGGAATGCCCGCAATGGCCCTACACCACCTCGCGGAGTGAGTACTTCCTGGTCCCCCAGCCCAGCTTCTCGAGCTGGTCGATCACCACGAACGGATCCTTGCCGTGGATCCTCTCGAACAGGTGCTTACCCGCCTTCAGCTCCCAGCCGTTCGGTAGCGCGCCGGGGATCAGGTCCTCCGTTCGAACGAGGTCGAGCGTTACCGTCTTGTAGCGGGCAAAGAGGAGCTCTGTCTGCATGCCCGGTGTCATAACAGGATCAGCCGGTTTCGGCAAGCGCATATGAAACGTTTTCCTGTCCAAAACCGGTCTCCTGCTTTATACTGGCCCCATGAAAGCGCTGGTGAAGACGGGACCCGGCACTGGGCTTTCCATGGCCGAAAGGCCCGTGCCGCATATCGGAGCCACGGATCTGCTCGTGAAAGTGACCAAAGCGGCGATCTGCGGCACAGACCTGCATATCTGGAACTGGGACGAATGGTCCCAGCGCACGCTGAAGCCCCCGCTCATCACGGGACACGAGTTCGTCGGGCGCATCGTGGACATGGGCGCCGAGGTGAGCGGGTACGGCA
>PLNO01000040.1 GCA_003141795.1 Spirochaetaceae bacterium
GCCGCGACGGCCCCCCGTCGACCGTCACGTTCGCCACTCCGTCCACGCGCTCGAGACTCGGAGCGAGCGTGTTCTGTACGTAGTCGTTGACCACCGCGAGATTCGCTCCCTCCCCCGATATTCCGAACTGGAGGATGGGGGCGGAGTTGGGATCGAAGGTCTGGATGGTCGGAGAGGTGATGCCCGTGGGCAGGCTCCGTATGGCAGCGGAGACGACAGTGGCGACCTGGTTCGCGTCGCTGTTCTTGTCCGAGCTCGCGTCGAAAGTGACGACGACCCGGCTCACCCCGATCGCGCTGTTGGAGTTGATGTCGGTGATGCCGGCGATCGTGGAGACGACGTTCTCGATGACCTGCGTCACCTGCTGGTCCACGACGCTCGGCGTGGCCCCCGTGTAGTTCGTGCGGACCACGACGGCGGGGATATTCACCGCGGGGAGGAGGTCGACGCCGAGCCCGAGGAGGGAGATGATGCCGAAAACAACGACAGCGATGAACAAGCCGATGGCGAGCACGTAGCGCCGCACGGAGAAGTTGACCAGCGGATTGATGCGGTCGAATATCTTCGCTTCGTAGCTGCGAAGCGTTTTCATTTCTTTCCTCCCTGCCCCGTCGCCGGAGGCGACTCCGTCAACGGTGTGGCCGCTGTCGGCGGCTTGCCTGTCGAAGGGCCTGTCCCCGCCGGGGAAGCGCCCGGTTGGCTGACCGGCTGCACGGAGGAGCCCGCCAGCAGCCCTGCGGGCGGGTTCAGGATCACCATCGCCCCGTCCTCCACGCCGGCCACCGCGGCGCTCGTCCCGGACTCCGCGAGAATAGTGAGAGGCTTCACTGTCGCTTTCCCGTTGACGATCTCGTACACGAAGTTCTGGTCCTCATTGACCTGCAGTGCCGCGATGGGAAGAAGCGCGCCACGGGCGAGAGTCAACGAATAGCTGACTGTACCGACGCCTCCGTAGGGCAGCGGCACCGAACGGGGGACCGACGCGACCATGGGAACAACTCCGTTGAGCGGAGCCGCCGGTGCCTGGCTGATGCGTACGGTGTAGTCCTTCCCCAGATAGGTGAAAGTCACCGGTGCGTTCACCGGGAGGTTGGGCGCGTCGGACGGTGAGACGTTGAAGCTGATCTCCTTGTCCGAGCTCACGAGGATGAACACGGGGGTGTTCAGGCTGACGTACGTGCCGGGGTTCACCTGGACCGCGGCGATCTGCCCGGCGAAGGGCGCCTTGATGGAGGCGTTCTGGAGGTTCAGCTGCGCGATCTGCAGCTGCACCTGGCTCTGATCGATGGCGAGCTTCAGCTGGGCGAGGTTCTGGGTGCCGGATTTCGCGTTCTGATCCAGCGCGGTCTTGGCGGCTTCCACATTGGCTTGAGCCTGCTGCAGCTGGCTGTTCGCCTGGTCGAGCTGGGAGGAGGAGATGCCCCCGATGGAGAAGAGGGCCTTCTGCGAATCGTAGTTCTTCTGTGCGCTGGCCAGCGAGGATTGCGCCGACTGGACCTGGAGTTGCAGCTTGGGATCGGACTGCGCCGAATTGTACTGACCGATGTCGTAGCTGATCCTGGCGTTCTGTAGCGCCACTTGAGCCACCTGCACGCTGAGCTTGAGCTGGGAATCGTCAACCTGGACGACAGTCTCGCCCGCTTTCACCCAGTCTCCTGCCTGGTGAACGACGCGCAGGGCAACACCTGCCACCTGAGACGCCACCGAGCTCTGCGTCACCGGCTCGATGGTGCCCGCGGTACTGTTGACCGCGGTGAGCGGCCCGATGTGCACCGCCACGGACAATACGGGGATCGTCGCGAAAGCGCGGCCCGCCGTCCTCAGCTGTCCGGCCGCAGGGGGGGCGGCGCCGTTGCCTCCCTGCGCCTGTGCGGGGGGAGGGTCGGAGGCCGCTTTTGCTCCGCACCCGACCAGCGCTACGGCAACCGTGGCCGTCAGCAGGAATGCACGGACAGCTCTGCTGAAACTCTTCATCTCATTCTCCCTAGAGGCCCATATCGCTGATAAGCTGCAGGACCGCGAGCGTGGCATTGCTCTGGGCCTGGACGTACGCGGTGTGCGCGCTGGCCGCCGTCACCGACGCTGTCAGGAGGTCCTGCGCGGAGGCTGCCCCGTTCTGTACCTGGATCCTGTAGACATCGACGAGAAGGTCGTCGTTTTGCGCTGCCATACCGGCAAGCTCCACCCGCTCATTGGACAGCTGTACGTTCTCCCAGTCGCTCTGGATCGTCGTGGCTATCGTCGCCCGCAGCTGCTGTTCCTGCAGGGAGTAGGCCTGATCCTGCTTCTGCCCCGCGGTGATGAGGTTCTGGGCGGCTCCCGCGTCGAGGATGGGCATCGACACCTTCACTCCCGCCCCTGCATACCACGCGTTGCCCAGAGTCCAGTCGAACGCCTGACTCACCCCGCCGGTCACGCTGATGGAAGGGGTTGCCTGTCCCTGGGCCAGACTGATGTCGACGGCGAGCGATTTCCTGTTGAGTGCTATCTGCTTGAGGTCCACACGCTGGGAGAGGGCCTGCGCGATTGCGTCCTGAACCGTCGCCACCGGCACGGCGGGCGCCTCGGGGGCGACAACGGTGAACCGATCGTCCGGCGCCCGTCCCATGAGGATCGCCAGCTGCATGCCGGCCTGGCGAAGTGTGTGCTCCGCTGCCTGCACGTCGATCTGGGCGCTGCGCGCGTTGATCTGCGCCGTCTTCAAGTCGACGTCGCTCGCCTGCTTGAGCTTGTACACGGTGGTGAGCTGGTCCAGGAGGGCGTTCTGCTTGTCGAGGATCTGCCGGGTCACCGCCAGGTTCTCCTGGGCGGTGAGCATCGCGAAATAGGCCTGCTTGACCCGGAAGACCAGGCTCCGTACGGAAGCGTCCGTCGAGAGCTCGGCGCTCTGCAAGGCAAGAACTCCCTTGTCGACGGAGGCCTGCCCGGTCCCGCCGGGATACCCGTTCCAGAGCGTCTGCGAAGCGGTCAGGCTGAGCAGGCTCGACGTGTTGCTGCCTACCCCGACGGGAGGGCTCCAGGGATATGCGCTGACGGCAACGCTTGTGAGGGGACCGTTCAAGCCGAGGCCGACCGCGGCTCCCTGAGGAGCCGTCGAAGAGGCCGAAAGGAAGGACGACTTCGAGAGTTCCACGCCGCTGACCCCGAAGGGGTAGTTGTACCCGGCTCCCGCGGAGCCGCCGAGGGACAAGGAGTTCTTGGAGACGGTCTCCGCCAGCTGGGCCCGGCTCACCTCGAGATTCGCCTGCAGGATCTTGTTGTCATACCCGCTTTTGAGCGCGGAGTCGATGCTCTGTGCGAGCGTCAACGCCGGTGGATCCGCACTCACCGCAGCGGCAGAGAAGAGCACGAACGACAGGGCCATCACGGCGGCAATCGCAGCACGTTTCATTGAGAGCAATATTACCCGAACTCATGCCAAGAACAATAGCGAACGCATGAACGCACGATAACATATTGTTATCGGCGCGCGCCTGGCCGTGTCCGGCGTTCGGCTGACGTCTCCTGGGGGGCGTACATCCTCTCCATCACGCGCGCGATGAACGCACGGGGGACGAGCCGGGTGCAGAAGACGACGGCCTTGTACAGCAGCCCCGGCACCCTCACAGCCCGCCCCTTCTTGAATGAATCCACCGCCATACGGGCGGCGGCACGAGGCGTGATGTTCACTCGATTGTCCATGCCGAACTTGTTCTCCAGCCCCGACAGCGTGAGCATTTCGGTCGACATCCCGCCCGGCGCAAAAGTGCAGAACGACACTCCCCTTCCCCGATACTCGCTCGCCAGTCCCTCCATGAAGGCCTGGATCCCGTGTTTCGAAGCGGCGTAGACGTTCTGGTAGGGGCCGGGGACGAAAGCGATGACGCTCGTGATCGTGAGGATTCCCCCCTGCCCCCGTTCGAGAAGATGCTCCAGGAAAAGGAGGGTGGCCTTCATCTCCGCAACCAGATTCACCTGGAGGATGCGCATGCTCGTTTCAACGGTCGCCTCGAGGGTTTTTCCATAGTGGGTGAGCCCTGCGCAGTTCACCAGGGCGAAGACGTCGCCGACAGCCGTGGATTCCCGGTACAACCTGTCGGCCCCGTCGGGCCGGGAGAGGTCCACCTCCACCACGTGCACCTTCGAGCCGCACGCGGACTCGATCTCCGCCTTCAGCTCGGCCAGGCGGTCGCCCCGCCGGGCCGCGACGACGAGATCGGCGTGCTCGTTGAGGGCAAGGGTGCGTGCAATCTCCCGTCCGAGCCCGCTGGAGGCCCCCGTGACGACCACGAGACGTCCCGTGAAATCCAGTCTTCTCATGATGGTGGGGGAAGTATAGCGCGGTTGGATGAGGCGCGGAAGCGCTATGGGACGGGTGGCGCTCCGGTGCTATATTCTCATTGTGAGAAATCTGATCCCGCTCGTTCTCCTCACCGTCAGTACAGCCTGCTGGGCCGCAGCGCCGGCGGACCCGCGTCTGGCCTCGCCCGAGGGATCGGATACCGATTTTCTCGCGGCGTTCTCCAACGCCTCCACGGACTGGGGGAACGGGATAGAGGCGATCATCGAGGAAGCCTATCGGAAGTGCTTCCGCACGTACATCATCGCGGGGCAGGTGATGACGCTGCATCTGCCCTTTGCGGAGAACAACGAGCGCTCGGAGCTCGCGGGGACGAACCTCAGCGTGCCCGGCGGGGGAAAGGCGGATCCCCTCGCCCTCTGGGATCAGATCGACGTGCTGCTCGCTTCGAAGGACTTCAACGACTACGTTGCCGCCCTGTCGGATGCTCACGAGAAGATCGTGATGTTCGACCTGAAGAAGCGGAGTTGGACGACGAGCCGTGACTGGTTCGCCATCGACCAGATGAAATCAGGTGCCTATCAGGGGCTCCCCCACCAGCCCTACATCCTGTCACGCGGGCACGGCATCACGCCGCCGGACATCTACAACTACCTCTACAGCGTCGGCCGCTGGGGAATGGACTGCTCGGGCTTCGTATGGTACGAGCTTTCCACTATCGCCCGGGCGGGCGGTCTGGACCTCAACCGGGCGCTGCGCCGCTACCTCGGCGCGCCCTCGGCGGCCACGGCGGCGCTGTACATCGGCACGTGGTTCTTCGATCCCCGCAACAGGAATTTCGAGGTGGTGAAGGACGAGGTCCGCAATCTCAGGCCCGGCGACGTCTTCCTCTTCCGCGGCCCCGACGGCCAGACGAGCCATTCGGCGATCGTCCAGTCCGTCGACATGAGCGCGGGCACGGTGCGCTACCTCCAATCCACCGACGTCGCGGATCAGGGCGATCGCGGCGTGCACGAGTCGCTGCTCACCTTTGATCCCGCCCAGCCACAGACGAGCCTGAAGGACGCATCGATCGTCTGGCACCAGAGGCGGTCAGCTCCGTTTGTCGGAGAGGCGGGCGTCGACTACTGGGACGACGGACAGAGATTCAGGGCGTTCCCCGAATACGGCGGGGGGGTCGTCGTGCGGCTGAAGCTGCTGCGGAAGCTCGTCAACCGACAGCTCACCCAGGGATCGAGGTGACCCCACTGTCACCGTGCGATGACGAGCGTTCGCAGCGTTCGAGGTAGAACGCCGACGGCCCGTCGCCCGGCAGCAGCGACATCGTCCTGCGGAACCGCTCCCGTGCGGCGGTGTACTCCCTGGATTCGTACCGCGCAAGGCCTTCCTCGAAAAGCCGCACCGCATCGCCGAGCGCTGCCTCCGCATCGCCCCTCTCCGCCATGAGCTCGAACAGACGTACCGGCCTCTCCTCTCCCGAATAGCGGACCCGGCCGAGCCTGCGCAGCAGGAATTGCTCATGGACCATGCCGAACACCGTCTCCGAAACGATGATGTGGGTGCCGAAATGCTCGTTCAAGCCTTCCAGGCGCACGGCGAGATCGTTCGCTGAGCCCACCACCGAGTACCCCGGCGCGCCGAGCATGCCCGTGATGCAGACGCCCGTGTCGATGCCGATGCGGGTCTCGAGGGGCGGGGAGGCGACAATGTTCAGCTCCGTCTCCACCCTGCGGATCCGCACCGCGGCGAGGCAGGCCCTGGTGACATGGTCCGGGCAGGGCACGGGAGCGCCGAAGTAGGCGATCATGCGGTCCCCCCCCGGGCCCCCGACCATCCCCTGGAGGCTTCGGATCACCTCCCCGACCCCCGCGTTGTATGCCGCGAGCTGCCGCGCAACGTCCCCCGGGTCGTGCGATGCGGCGCTGGCGTGCAGCCCTTTCTCCGCGAGTGAAAGCACGGTGATGTCCTTGCGGGCACCGCCCGGCTCGGAGCTCTGCGGCGTGGACAATAGCGTCTTCAGGCCCTCGGAGGACACCCTGCCGCCGAACGTCGCACGCACGAGGTGCGTCGCGCGTCGTTGTCGGGAGAGCTGGAGCGTCGCCAGCGCACACCCTGCGAGCACGGTGGAGATGATGGGAAGGACAGGGTTCAGGATGAGCCGCGCGACAAGGAAAACCCCTGCCGTCGCGGCCGCAGTGACGGCAGCGAATGCGAACCCGGTGGCCAGCGTCGCGAACGGGCGGAAACGATGCGTCACCAGCGCGAGCGCCAGGGCGAGGGCCGCCGCGAAGATGAAGCCGTAGCTGCGGGGAGGCTCGCGGAGGAAGGAGCCCGAGAGCACCGTGCTCACGAGCGCAGCAGCGGCGCTCGCCTCCGTCACCGGCGCTCCGAAGGGCGTGCTGCCATTGGTGGGCGAATCGCGGCCGGGCGCAAGCGATACGATGCAGAAGGCGCCGGGCAGGGATTGCTGCAGCAGCACGCGCACCTTCTGCAGCTCGGCCAGCGTGCGCCGCGCATCGTCGAAGCTCCCGTGGACGCGCTCACGTTCGCCGCTGATGGCCTGCTGCTCGGCGGGCGATATTCCCGGGGCGCGCAGCGCGCGTCCGGCGTCGTCGACGATCCTCGCCTCCGCATCGCCATTGAGGAGCTGGTCGGTGAGGGTGACGAACTGGTCGCGCGCTGCACGCCAGTCCGCGGCCCCCGAGTCGTCACCGGAGGCGAGCATGTCGCGTTCCCGGCGCGCGGCCTCCTCGAACACGTCCAGAAGCGACGTCGCGCTGCGCAGGTAGCTCATGTACCCGTGCGAATCCATGGCGCGCAGCTCGGTGACGAGCTCGTTCTCCAGCCGTCGATACCTGATGAGGTCGGCCCAGGACAGATGTCGGAAACCGTCCTCCGCGCCGGCCCGCGGCCAATCCAGCAGGACCCGTCCCTGGCCGTCCAGCGGGATCGTGATGGCGCGGAGCGGGACGTCGTGATGGACCGCGCCGCGCAGCACGATGCGGGCGGGATCGATCTCCACCGACGGTTTCCCCAGCTCGTCCAGCAGCGCGGCAAAGGCGATCTGACCCAGGTGCCTGTCCTGGAAGGTCTCCGTCACGGTGGCGCCGCGATAGACGCCATCCCCGTCAGGCCGCACAGAGGTGAATCCCCCTCCCCGGGCCGCGCGCACCACAGGGAGGACGGAGGGGCGGATCCCGGCCTGACGGGGCGACGGATCGGCGCCCGACAGGACAGGGGTGAAGGAGGCGCGCTGCAGGGCGAGGGCCAGGAGCTCCTCATCCGTCTGAGGATCGCTCGACGTCAGCAGGTCCACGGGAACGTAGGCGGCACCGAAAAAGGCGACGGCCTGCCCCAGGAGAGCGTCATCGTCCCGCGCGATACCCATCGTCGCATCGAGCAGGCGGCCCTTTGCCATGGCCACCAGTCCGATGAGGTCGGTTACGTAGCGCGCCGAATCCTTCGGCCGCACGGAGCCGCGTCGTATGGCGTCGAACAAGGATTGGATGTTCGTGCCCATCTGGGAGAACTCCGCGTCCAGCGCATCGGGGAGCGTTTGGCGCAGCACGAAGGGATCAAGCGCCGGGGGGCTCCGTTGCGCCAGCGGCAGGTCGAGAATCACCGATCCCGCACCCATCTCCTTCAAGGTGACCAGACCGTCGGCAAGCGTGTCACGCGTCCAGGGCCAGGCGCCCGCGAGAGTCGATGCCCTGTCGTCAAGATCGACCAGAAGGACCTCGGAAGCCGGCGTGGGTGACCGCTTCAATAGAAGAAAGATGTCGTTTGCCCACCCCTCGAGGGGGGAGAAGACGCCCGTAAAGGCCAGCAGAACGCAGGCCCCGGCCGTGAACAGAGGAATGAAAATGGTGGCTAACCAACTCCGTGCCCGCATTTCAGGAGCATACACGACCTCGGCCCCCTGAGATCAAGCACCCTTGAATGTCGAAGGCTTTGAGCTGATTCTCAGCCGATCGCGATCATGCGTTCGACTGCCTTGTACGCGCGTACACGGATATCCTCGGGGACCTCGACGACGTAGCGCGTCTGCTCCAGCGCCGCGAGTGTCAGCTCGAGGGTGATCTCCCCCATGTGCGGGCAGCGCACGGAGCACAGCCGCAGCATCTCTTTGCGCGGGTTGGCCGCCGCGATGTTGTCGCCCATGCTGCATTCCGTCAGCAGGAGGTAGCGCGGCGCCTTCGTAGTCTCCACGTAGGAAATCATGGCAGCAGTGCTGCCCGAGAAGTCGGACGCCACCACCACCTCGGGGCTGCATTCCGGATGGGCCAGAACTACGACGTCGGGAAACTGCCTGCGGACCGCGGCGATGTCGTCCACGGTGAACTTTTCGTGCACCTCGCAGCGGCCCTGCCACCCGATCATCTGGAAGTCCAGGCCGCTCCCCGCCTCCGCGGGCTTCGGCGATAGTGTCGGGAAAATGATCCGCTTCCCCGTCTCCTTGGCGACATTGCGCGCAAGGAACTCGTCGGGGAGGAAGATGACTTGATCGGAATCGAGCGATCTCACGACCGTGGCCGCATTCCCCGACGTACAGCAAATATCCGACTCCGCTTTGACGTCGGCATAGGTATTGACGTACGTGACGACCGGAACCCCGGGAAACCGGGATTTCAGCTCGCGCACGTCGGCCGCGGTGATGCTCTGGGCGAGCGAACACCCCGCTTTCGGCGAAGGGATGAGGACGGTCTTGCGCGGGTTGAGGATTTTCGCGGTTTCCGCCATGAATCGTACGCCGCAAAAGACGATGATGTCGGCGTCGGTGGCGGCCGCTTTCCGGCAGAGCTCCAGCGAGTCCCCCGTGAAATCCGGGATCGAATGATAGAGGGCGGGCTCCATGTAGTTGTGCCCCAGGATGACGGCATTACGCTCGACCTTCAGCCTGTTGATTTTGTGAGCGAGCTCGGCCTTGTAGCGCAGCTCGAACTCGGGCACGACATTCGCGAGCTTCTCGTGCATCCTCTCGTACAGTGCGTCGGCCGTTTCCAATGGTGCTTGCATGAGCTCCTCTGGTTCTAGGGTACAGGGAAAAGGGGAAAAGGTCAAAAAGCCGGCTGTTCTCAATATGGACCTTCCGGGGTTTTCAAAGTCCCCTTTTATTACAAATTCGCCCATTTTTCAGGGGACATATTGAGAACTGCTTCATAACGGTGCCA
>PLNO01000065.1 GCA_003141795.1 Spirochaetaceae bacterium
GAACCCGCCAGACGACAGTTTCGTTTCCCGGTCCGGCGGCATCGTGAATGCAGCGGTGCCCTCGCTCGCCGTCATCCCGCTGCGTCAGCACGTCGGGCGCGCCGCGCGGTGCGTCGTGAAGCCAGGCGATCCGGTGGAGGAGGGGATGCTGATCGGCGCCGCTGACGGCCCGGAATCGGCGAATGTCCACGCCTCCATTCCCGGCAGGGTCGTGGAGATCCGTGAGATCATCCTCCCCGGCGAAGTGTCGAGCCAGGCGGTGGTCATCGAGCTGGGCGGCCAGTTCGGACGCTCGGGTCGTCCGCGCACCACACGGACCTGGGAGGGCACCTCCCGTGCCGACCTGCTTTCAAGGATCAGGGATGCCGGTGTCGTCGGCCTGAGCGGGGGCGCGCTTCCGACTCATCTGAAGCTCGCCATGCAGCCGGGGAAGTCCGCGTCCCTGCTCGTCGCGAACGGCATGGGTTGCGAACCGTCTCTCAGCGCCGACTATGCGCTGCTGCGTGAAAAGCCGCAGGAGATCGGGGAGGCCATCCGCATCTGCCGTGCCCTGCTCGATCCCGGACGCGCGGTTCTCGCCCTTGCCGACAACGCCGCGGATCTCGTGCCGGAGTACGAGCGGGTCTTCAAGGACCTCCACGTGCAGGCGGAGGTCGTTCTGCTTCCCTCCCGCTATCCACAAGGTCACGAGCAGCTCGTGGTTTCCTCCCTGAGCGGAGCGAACGGGGAGTCGCTCGCCGACTCGGTCGTTCTCAACGTCGGGACGCTTCACGCGATTTTCGAGGCGGTCGTGAACGATCGTCCCCTGATCGAGCGTGTGCTGACGGTTGCGGGGAATCCCGTCGCGGCTCCCCGCAACCTCAAGGTGCGCATCGGCACGCGGATCGGCGACCTGTTCGAGGAATGCGGCGGGCTCACTGAAACCGTCGGCAAGGTCGTAGTCGGCGGACCCATGCGCGGCCTGGCGGTCGATTCGCTTGACACGCCTGTGACCAAGGGGACGACCGGGGTGGTGGCGTTCACCGGACAGGAAGCGCGCCTCAGGACGGAATGGCCCTGCATCAACTGCGGCGATTGCGTCGAGGCCTGCCCGTGGGACCTCGTCCCCACCCGATTGTACAAGCTGATAAAGAAGGAAGATTTCGCCGCGGCGGAGCGCGAGGGATTGTCGCGGTGCACCGAATGCGGGTGCTGCGCCTTCGCCTGTCCGTCGCACATCCCGCTCGTTCACGTCCTGCGCGGCGGCAAGCGGATGCAGAACAGGGGCGGCAATGTCTGACACGCACCAGGAGGGACGGGGAATCGTCCTTTCCCCTGCGCCGCATCTCGGGCAGCGCACCTCCACAGCGCGCATGGCCTGGCTCGTCGTCGTGAGCCTCATCCCCGCAACGGCATGGGGCATTGTCCTCTTCGGTCTGCCCGCCGTCATCGTACTCTGTGCATCGATCGGCGCGGCGCTCGCCTCCGAGGCGCTCACCTCGCTCTTATTCCGGCGCTTCACGCTCCATGACGGGAGCGCATTCCTCACCGGTCTCCTCATCGGCCTGCTCATGCCGCCAGGGGTTCCCGTGTACGTACCGGCAATCGCATCGGTTTTCGCGGTCTGCGTGATCAAGCAGAGCTTCGGCGGGCTGGGTCGCAACTGGATGAACCCCGCGATGGGCGGCGTCGTTTTCGCGCTCCTCTCCTGGGGAAGCTCGATGACCCGATGGCTGCCGGCCCGCGGCGCCGATGCCGCCGTTCCGCCGCTCGTGGCATGGAAGGCGGCGCTCGCAACGCACGCGGCATCGGGGACGCCGCTGTCGGTCCTTTCGGCATCCGGCTACCGCTTCAGCGGTCTGGATGGGAGCGTCGTTTCATGGGTCAACGCGCACGTGCTGGGCCCCATCGGCGCACCGCTTGCCCCTGGGTCCTTCGACCTGCTCATCGGGCACGTGCCGGGTTCCATCGGCGAGCTTTCGGCCCCCCTGCTTCTCCTCGGCGCCGTGCTCCTGCTCCGGCGGCACGCCGGACGGTGGCAGGTGCCGGTCGTGTACCTCGCGACGTTCACGGTGCTCTCCTTCGTCTTCGGTGGCCTCCCCGGAGGGCAGGGGTGGTTCACCGGCGGGCCGGGTTTCAATCTCCTCTCCGGCAGCCTTCTCCTCGGCGCTTTCTTCGTCGCGATCGACCCGGTTACCTCTCCTTTGACGAAGACGGGGCGGCTGATATACGCCACGGCGTTGGGGGTGCTCACGTTTTTGACACGGTTCTTCGGCTCTCTCGGTGACGGCGTGGCTGTGGCGATCCTCCTGGGAAACTGCACCGTTCCGCTCCTGGACCGGCTCGCTCATCGCCACGCTCCCCGGGCAGCGGAGGAGAAAACCCCATGACCGATCGAAACGGGCTCGCCACGTATCTGCAGGAGGAACAGGGCTTTGCCGCGGTACTGCTCGGGCTCTGTCCGGCCGCGGCTGTTTCCGTGCGGCTCATCGATGCTCTATGGATGTCGGCGGGTGTCGTTGCCGTGCTTTTGATCGCGAGCCTCTGCATGGCGCTGATCGCGCGGCAGGGTGGCGCCGTGGCCGGGGGGCAGCCCTCCGCGGTATCCCCGAGGCGATGGTTCGGGGCGCTCGTGCTCTCCTCGTTCCTCACCGCATCGTTCGAAGCCGTCCTCCTCCTCGTGGACCCCCAGTCCAGCTCGAACCTCGGCGTCTATATCCCGCTCATCGCCGTGAACTGCCTCGTGCTGGCCCGACTGGAGGCCGTCTCGAACGCGGCCACCGTTGCTCAGACCCTGTCACGGTCCGTGCGCAGCGGCCTCGGGTTCGCAGGGTGCCTGCTTCTGGTCACGCTGGTCCGCGAAGTCCTCGGGGCGGGCACGATCACCCTCTTCCCGGTCGGAGGGTTCAGCGGGACGATCCCCATTCCCGGTCTGGCCGCCGACCCGGTGCGCGCGCTCGGTCTCGCCGGCGGAGGGCTTCTCTGCCTGGGCTACCTCGCTGCCGCGGCACGCATGATCCGAAGGGGCAGGGAAGCGGCGCCCGTCGACAAGGAAGGCACGGTATGAGCTGGGTGGGGATCATCGTCACCTTCGCGCTGGTGGACAATGTGCTCCTCTCGCGCCTCCTCGGCGTGGACACGGCGCTCTGCGTGCCCGGGAGCATGAGGTCAGCCATCGGCATCGGGACGAGCACGGCGATCCTCATGGCGGTATCGGCGTTCGTCGGTTGGGTGGTGAGCTCTCTCCTCCTCGTTCCGCTCGGCCTGGAGATCCTGCGCACGCCGGCGTTCGTCCTCGCCGTTGCCGCAATCGCGCTTCTCATGGAGTCCGCCGCCCGCCGCCTCGCGCCCGGCATGGTACGCTCCTGGGGCGTGTCGCTTCCCGAGGTCGCCGTGAACTGCGCTTCCGTCGGCGTCGTGCTCATCGTCACCCGCTCGGGGTATGGGGCGCTGGAAAGCATCGTCGGCGGGCTGTCCGCCGGAGCAGGGTACCTCATGGTGACCGCGGTCATGACCGCCATACGGGAGAAGCTCGACGTCGAGAGCGTGCCCCGTGCGTTCCGCGGGCTGCCCCTCCACCTCATCTCCGCGGGGCTCCTGGCCTACGCATTCCTGGCGTTCGACCGCGCATTTCTCAGCCGGGTGCTGGGCGGGTAGGGCCAGCAGACAATGCCTGCAACGAGGGTCATTCTCGGCACGCACAACCATCTCCCCCTGGGACGTACCGATGCCGCCGCTGAGCAGATCTACCAGCAGACGTTCAAGCCGCTGCTCGCCGTGCTGTACCGCTACCCCGGTTTCCCCGTCACCCTGCACTACAGCGGGCTTCTCATCGAGTGGCTGGAGGAGTTCCATCCTGAGTTCCTCACGCTCCTCGCGGAGATGGTGGGACGCGGCCAGGTCGAGGTGCTGGGCGGCGGCTATTATGATCCGATCCTCGCCCTCATTCCGACCAACGACAAGCTGGGCCAGCTCGAGAAAATGACCACGCGCCTGCGCGTCAAGTTCGAGACGCGCCCCCGCGGGTGCTGGATCGCTGAAAAGGTGTGGGAGCCGTCACTCGCCTCGGTGCTGCGTGCAAGCGGCATCGAGTACACGTTCGTCGACGACGCGCAATTCGCTTTCGCGGGCGTGCGGGGAGCCGGGCTCCTGCAGCCCACGATCACCGAGGACCAGGGAAAGATCATATCCCTGTTCCCCCTCTGCTCATCCTTGAGCCGCCTCGTGTCGGCCGGCGCGCCGTCGGAGGCCATCGCCTATCTCCGTTCCTTGTCGGGCGGAAGCCCGGTCGCCGTCATCCTGGAGGACGGGGAATCAACGACGCAGAGCCTGCTCAGGGACGGCTGGCTGGAGGGCTTCATCGAGCTCGCCTCGAAAAATGCCGACTGGCTGGAGCCCACCACGCCGGGGCAGTCGCTCAAGGACTATCCGCCCCAGAACCGCCTGTTCATCCCCTCCAGCTCCTCTGCGGAGATCATGAGCTGGTCCCTGTCCCCTTCCCGGCGGGGGTTGTACGACGAGCTGCGCGGGCTGTCGGAGCAGCTCGGCGGGGACGGACAGTTCGTGATGGGCGGGCAGTTCCGCAACTTCCTCAACCGCTATCCCGAGGCGTGGCTCATGTACGCAAAAATGATGAACACGCACGTCCTGGTGAACCAGGTCCGCGGGGACAAGTACAAGAAGAAGGCCGCGCAGAACGAGCTGTGGAAAGGGCAGTGCGGCTTCGCCTACTGGCACGGCAGATCCGGGGGCATCTACGACAATCAGCTGCGCAAGGCGGTCTACCATTCGCTGATCGAGGCGGAAAAGATCACCCGCGCAACGGAGATTTTCGCTCCCTCGATCATCAGCGTCGACTATGACATGGACGCGATCATCGAGTACCTCTACCAGGGCTCGGACCTCAACGCGTACATCCACTCGCGCGGCGGTTCCCTTTTCGAGCTCGATTTCCTGCCCGCCTCCTGGAACTATCTCGACACGATGGTGGACCGCGAGCTGACGGAGAAGGCTGCCGGGGGAGGCCCGGATGTCTACCAGCGCAAGGCCTTCATCGACCACTTCTACACCGACCAGGGAACGGTCGGGGACTTCGGCGCCGGCAGCCTTCCCGATACCGGGGATTTCGTCGACGGTGCCTACGAGCCGCTGGAGATCAACAGGACGCTGCCTGAGCTGCTCATGCGGCGGGATGGAACGGTGTGCGGGAAGGAAGGACCGCAGCAGGTCCGCGTGGAGAAGCGCTTCGTCTTCAGACCCCGTTCCATCGACGTGTATTACCGTCTCACGAATCTCGGCACGGTACGGCTCACGACGCGTTTCGCCGTGGAGATCAACCTCTCACTTGCCATGCGATCCGCGGACTGCGGACGCTTGTTCCTCCTGGATGAGGACAGGAAGAAGGAAATCGGGTCGGACATGGCCGAGATCGAAGGGGTGCAGGGGCTGCTCGTTCACGACGTGCGCAACGAGGTCTCCATCACGCTGTCCTCGGCACGCTCGTTCCGCTATTGGAACGTGCCCATTGAGACCCCCGCAGCGAGCGCCGGGGACCCGTTCGTGTTCCAATCTCATTGCTTCCTCCCGCTGTGGGATCTCTCCCTGGAGCCCGGGGACGTATGGGAGAACCACATGAGCATGGGGTTCGAAAAGACGCAGAGCTCGCAGGCCTGAGCAGCAGTTCTCACTATGGACCTTCCGGGGTTTTCAATGTCCCCTTCTGTTACGAATTCGCCCGTTTTCCAGGGGACATATTGAGAACTGCCTCACAAAGGTGCCAAACTTAAAACTGCCGGGCCTGACGCCTACCGATCAGCCGTTTCCAGCTTCACGAAGCACGCATCGATCCACGGCTCGCTCTCCTGATAGAAGTACTCGCTTGAAACGAGGAACTCCAGGAGTGCGTCGCGCGGCTTTCCTTCTATCGAGTAGACCTGTCCAAGGTAGAAGCGGGCGCGCGCCTCGAGGTCGCGGCTCCGGGGCAGGCTGAGGAAATCCTGAAGCGCCTTGTGCGCCGCGATGACCTCACCGCCGAGAAAGGGACCGCGGACGATCTCCTGCAGTCGGGAGAGCTCGCCGTCGGGAGTGGGGGTCGTGTCGGATCGCAGCACCTGCACGGGTCGCACGGCAGCTCCCGGTTCCGGCAGGCCGCTCCGCAGGAGCGCGACGGCTTTTTCCGTGGCAGGGCCGACTTTTCTCAGCGCAGGGACCGCGGGGAGGTCGGCGTCGGTGATGAGCATCCCGCTCTGCACTCCCGCCGTGATCGCGAGGGACGGGAGCGGAAAACCGCGCCGTCCGACGGGAGCGGCGGCCAGGGATGACCTGCCGGCCCCCGGCGTCACCTGCACGGCTTGTGCCGTCGCATTGACCCCTTTTTCGACCGCTATCGTGCCCAGCTTGTACATGCCGGCATCCATCACGGCAAACCAGTAGTCCACGCCTCCGAGGGCAGGCACCACGTAGCGCGTCGTGCCCGGATCGAGTGCAACCGTGGATGTCGCGCTGAACAGGTCCTCCGGCTTCACGAGCGGGGAGGAGCCCCAGAAGAGCAGCAGGTCACGGTCGGGGTTCGACGTGCGGAATGTCACGACGATCGCGTCGCCTGAGGTAGAGAGGGCCGCGGAAAGACCGCTGACCGCCGCGGCAAGCTTCTCTTCCGGCGCTGCGGTCAGCGGTGCCACTGCCGCGCTCGTCTTATTGCGGAAGGGGATGATCAAAGGGTACAGCGTCCCGGCGGAGTCCCGCAGAAGCACCGCATAGAAGAACCCGCTCCTGTTCGGCGGCGTATCGATGAAATACTGGACGCCGGTATCCACCGTCCCGACAAGGGCGGCTCTGGCAAGGGTCTGGGGGGTGATCTCCTCCGAGGAGCGATAGACCAGGTACTGCCCCGTGACATCGGGAGCGTCCATCCACGTCAGCTTCACCTGGTAGTCGACGGGCTCCACCTTCAAACGGGAGACGAACGGTGCGGAGTTCGCGCGCGATGCCTGGCCTGAGCCCGTGTCCTGGGCGATGCAGGGTACTGTAAGGAACAGCGCAAGCGCTGAGAGAACGCACGCGCGGCCGATTCGCCGGGAAGAGCTGGTGACGCCAAGCATGCAAAACTCCTTCTATCACCATTGTTGTCGGCTTTTGGGGGCATTGTCCAGAGTCGACTGCGGGATTTCTCCCGTGCCTCGGCTTTACATGAGGCGGGCAATACCATACACTCCAAGGCGTTATGTTTGTCGCTGTGGCCTGCGAGTTTGCAAACGACGATCACCGCAAGGCCGGCTATGAGATGCTGGTCCAATATGGCTTTCACAAGGTGCTCAAGGACGCCTTCGAAAGCGCCACCCTGTCGGAAACGGCCCTGAACAGGCTCAAAAAAGACCTTGACAGAATCGCCGACTCCTATGACAGCATCCGCCTCTACCAATACCCCGTCGAAGGCACCCTCGCCATCACGATATTGAAGGACAAGAAGTGGCGGCGGCTCATCGTCAAGGCATGAAAGGAACACCGTGCTAAGCGAACTCGAACAGAAGATCCAGTCCCTCGGCGCGCAAATCGAAGAAACCTGGAGGGGTCTTTGACCC
>PLNO01000227.1 GCA_003141795.1 Spirochaetaceae bacterium
ACGAGATCAACACGATCCCCGGCTTCACCAGCATCAGCATGTTCCCCCGCATGTGCGGGGCGGCAGGGCTGTCCTACCCGCGCCTGCTGGACACGCTCATAGAGCTTGCCGTCGCGCGGGAGACAGAGAAGGCGACGGTGCGTTTCGAGAAATGACCGTCAGCTTGACGGTGTGTCGGATTTATGAGACTACGAAGCCAGACTTTGCGGCAAGGAGCGTTCGAATGGGCTGGAGCACCGTATACCTCATTCTGGGAATTCTCGCCGGTATCATCGGGATCTGGAACCTCGCCCGGCAGCGCAATATTTTCCTCTCCCTCACCGGGATCCTCTGGTTCCTCGTGGTCCTCTTCGACCAGTATATTCCGAAGGTCTACGGGTATCGGATCGCCGCGGGCGCGCCCCAGCTCGGAACGCTCTTCCTCTACGTCGTGATCCCGATCTTCGTCATCCTCGCGTTCTTCACGAGCACGAACAGGCGGTAAGCTCTCGGCGCATCACCACGGACGCGCGCATGGCCGGTTGGCAGGCCGCGCAAGGCGGCGCCCCGCCATGCACTGCCTACAGCCGTGCCAGCGCCCAGCGCGCCGTGTCCGCCACCATCGGCACATCCGAGGCGGCATGGCCCGCGATCTCTTCGCTGATCGAGGCATCCCTGCGGTTGCCCGCCGCGATCAGTGCGTTGCGCAGCAGTGCATTCCGCGAAATCCACGACATGCCGAGGGCCGACCCCTGGAACCTCACGCGCCGCTGTTCATCGGTGTCGGTGAGAAGCGAGCGAAGGGGGATGCTCGGCCCCAGCTCTCCCCGCGCCTTTGGCGCAGCTTCCACCAGACCGCTATTGTGTGGGCAGACCGACTGGCATTCCTGACAGCCATACAGGCGCGAGCCCCATGTCTCCATGACCGACGGGGGAATCGAGCGGTCCACCCCCGCCATCCCCTGCAGGCATCTCCCGGGATCGACAACGCCCGGTGCGACGATCGCTCCCACGGGACAGGCATCACGGCACCTGCGGCACGAGCCGCACGGGTCGCGAGGCTCTTCGTTGTTCGACGCCACCTCGGGTGAAGGAACGGGAAGAACGGCTCCTGCAATGACGAACGTCGAACCGAGCCCTTTGACGATGGCAAGTCCATTGGCGCCGTAGGTGCCGAGGCCCGATGCCGCGAGCAGCGGCTTCTCGGGGATCCGTGAGTTGGAGAAGAACCGAAGCGATCCGCTCGGGATGCCCGTGACGCTCTGCAGATCCGCGGCGAAGCTGCGCAGCATATCGATCGCCGTGCGGTAGTAATGGGCGCGGGCGAAGGCCGCGATCAGTGCGTGGGGGTCTCCCGGCCCGGACAGGTCATCCGGTTCGTGACGGAGGCAGGAAAGACAGCAGATGAGGATGGAGCGGGCACCCGACCACGAGGGATCGAGAAGCCAGCTCCATTCAAGATCGCGCGCAAACCCCTGTTCGCGCGCGCGCAGACGATCCGCCCAAGGCATCAACAGTGACGGATTGACAATTCCCGCGCGGTCGAAGCCCGCGCCCCTGGCGAGCGCCAGGATGGCATCGGGGGCGGCGCTGCCGGTCAGTCGGAGCTCTTCTCGAAGTCTTCCTTGCTCGCACCGCATACCGGACACACCCAGTCGGCGGGAATCTTCTCGAAGGGAGTCCCCGCGACGATCCCGTTTTCAGGGTCGCCCTTTTCGGGATCGTAGACATACCCACACACCGTGCATACCCACTTCTGCATAAGCGCTCCTCTCTCGTGTGACTGCCGGATACTATACAGAAAGCGCGTTCCGGATCAACATCCCCTTTCCCCCGGCCGGAAAACATCTTTCCATTGACAGCGGATACCTTTTCTCCTACGCTAAGAGAGTATGGCATCTCAGGCTCCGAAAACGCCGCCACAGCAAAAATCGGCTTTCCCGGCCAAAAAACCCGGTTTTCTCGACCGTTTGGCCGAGCTTTTTGCCGGTGACGACCCGGAGAGGCAGAAGCAGAGGCAGCTGCGGGACATCACATCGGAGCTGAAGCACAGCAGGGCGCATTTCTACAATACTGTGAAGGTCACCGCGGACCCCGGGCTCCCGCGTTTCTTCTGGGAGCTGTACAAGGCTGTGGCCGCCGCGCAAGTCCTCCTCAAGGGTGCCGAGGTCTCCGGTGCACTGAAGATCGCCCTCGTGGATCTTTCGATGTCCGAAGAGCAGGTCCAGCTCAAGGAACGGCTGACGGAGAAATCCATCTCTGAACGGGCCAAGCAGGGAATGGATCCCGCGCGCCTGGAAGCGGAGGTGAAGAAGGACATCAAGAGCTTCCTGGAGAGCGTCTCCACGGACTGGATGAACGACCTGGACGCCCTGTTCAACCGCCTCCTCGTTCTGCTGGACCTCATCGGGTACGACTACTTCTTCTTCCTCAAGAAGTTCGATCCGGGCCTTCCCGAGCGCGATTTCTCCTATTCCCCGCATTTCGAAAGCGTCGATGCATCGACCGTCCTGGAGGATGTGCAGGATTTCCTGGAGATCCTCCCCAACATCGACCCCGAGGCGGACTGGGACAGGATGCTCGCGATCCTCAAGGAGCACAGGGGCATCGAGGTCGTCTCCCGCGACGCCCTGCGCAAGGCGCTGCAGCTCATCCGGGACGTGCAGAAATCGGGCGTGCTCCTCCTCATGGTGCGTCACATCGCGCAGAACCCGTCGTGGAAACCGCTGTCCAAGACGCACAGGGAGCGCATCGTCGAACCGTACCTCTCCAAGATCAAGGCGGAAGCGGAGACGACGATCCAGAAGGTGGCCCGGGGGAAGCACACGGAAAAGCTGGAAGAGCTGGCCAGGGCCGTGTTCGGATCGGGCGCGGTGGCCAAGCTCACGAACTACTCGGAGAGCTCAAACCCCGAATACGCGCAGAAGATGCTCGGGGGATTCATCTACGTTCAGGCCCTGAGCTATCTGCGCGCGTTCCTCACCGATTACCTGCCGAAGAACATCAGGGAGCTCGTTGACCTCCTCATCATCAAGGGAAAATGGGCGAACAACCTCCCCTCGCAGCAGATGTCGGAGGCTTTCCACCAGCTGCTCTCGATCTCGGAGACGATCGGACGGTTCGACACCGACCTGGCGGAGGACGGAGAGCTGGGCCGCAGGCTAAAGACCATTGCGCTGCGCGCAGACCGTGACCGCAAGGCGCTGCTGCAGCTGCGCACCGCCCTCCAGCAGGTGAACGACGAAGCGCGCACGATGATCGGCGACGCCCTCACGCACTTCATCTCCGTCGCCCGCGTGCTGAAGCTCGCCTACGAGGACATCGGCAAGCCCAACCCCTCCTACCTGGTGAACTGGAAGGAGCTGAAGCCGGCGTCGGACAAGGATCTGCGCAGCGTGATCGCCGCCGTCTACAAGAAGATCTACAACTTCGTCCAGCTCCTCCAGATGTACAAGTAGGGCGCTTTCGCATGCGCGTCGAGCTGCTCCCCCTCGATTCCGTCCCCGATGAGAGGCTCGCCTATGCCGTGGTGGGCGCGCGCCATGACGGAAAGTGGATCTTCGTGCGCCACCGCGACCGTTCCACGTGGGAGATGCCCGGAGGGCATCGGGAGCCGGCGGAGCCGATAGAAGAGACCGCACGGCGGGAGCTGTACGAGGAGACGGGATCCGCCGCGACACGGCTCGTCCCCGTCTGCGAATACTCCGTGCTTCGCGGTTCCGACCTTTCCTACGGCAGGCTCTACCATGCCGTGGTGGAGGAGAGGGGTCCGTTGCCGGGGTTCGAGATCGTGGAGACCATGGTGGGCGACACTCCCCCCGGAGAGCTCACCTACCCCGAGATACAGCCCCTCCTCATGGAGCGCCTCCGCACCGTTTGACTTCAAGGGGTGTTCGAGTAGTATGAACGGGGC
>PLNO01000214.1 GCA_003141795.1 Spirochaetaceae bacterium
GGAATGGCCACCCCGTCTCCGAATCCGGTGGAGCCCAGCGACTCGCGTGCAACGAGAACGTTGTACAGGAACGTGCGATCGACCTCGTCGGGCAGCCGCATGAGCTCGACTATTGCCTGAAGCACCTCATTCTTCGTCGTACCGGCAACGCGGTAGTGAATGCCTCCCGCCCTGATGGCATCCTCCAGCCCGGGGAGCGCTTCGTCGTCTCCCTGCGCATCCTCGAATATCTTCGGCGACACGCCGATGCGCCGGCCCGTGGCCCATTCGAGCAGCTCCGCCCGATTGAATCGGTAGAGATCGTTGATCTTGTACGCGGGAAGCTCGCCCTTCTTGATCCATCGATAGATGGTCTTCTCGGAGACTTCGAGCAGGCGCGCGGCTTCTTTGACGTCAATTTGCATGCGGTTTCTCTCCGGCTTTTGTCAAAGTCGGACACTCGTCGCATAATGTCCAATGATGTCCAAAGGGTCAAGAGTCGGTGTCACTCATTTCCGTTGAGCGATCCTCTCACGCAACGCTGCGATCATGGCCTTGATTGCCTCCCCGATCGGCCTGAAGAGCAGGACGGGTCCCGCGACCATGGCGGCCCCGATCGCCCCTCCCGCCACGGCGCTGATGTCGAATCGGATCGGCGCCTGATCATCGATCTGATACGTCCACGTGCTCGACGGTCTGCGCGTCCCCACCCGGCTGAGCTCGAGCGTCGCAGGATCCTCACGCGCGCGCAGGCAGGCGTCGGAAAGGGTGGCCACGACCGCCGCGAGACCGTCGTCGAACGCGCGTCCGATCCTGTGGATGTAGGACAATCCGGGGTCCCGGCCCGCGTAGCGCTCGAGATGGATCCCTTCCCTCACCTCCTCGACGAGCAGGAGGTGATCGGCCCAGAACTGGTCGAGGAGACAGAGAAAGGCCTCCACGGCGCGGGGGCGCAGCTCGGGCGGAAGATCCGCATCCACGGGCAGGCGGCTGGAGAGGAGCGCATCGTCCCGCAGGGCGCGCACGCACTTGCGGTCCATCTCCACCAGGCTCGAGTACTTGGTGAGAGTCCTCCTGATGGTGTGGTTCTGGGCCTCGATGATCGACTGAGCCCTGTCGATCTCCCGCAGGACACGGGGGTCGTCGAGCGGGCAGTCGCGGGGGAGGAACTCGCGCACGCCGAATCGCTCGAAAAGCGGATCCTCGAGGCTGATGAAGAACCGCGACGTTCCGGGCTCTCCCTGTCGGCCGGCGCGGCCGCGAAGCTGGTCGTCCACCCGTTTGCTCTCGTGCCGGTTCGTGCCGATCACGTACAGCCCACCCTGCGCGATGACGCGCCCGTCGCCGCCCAGACGTATGTCGGTTCCCCGGCCCGCCATGTTCGTTGAGATGGTGAGGGCGCCATAACGCCCCGCACCTGCGATGATCTGCGCCTCTTTCCCGTCATTGCTCGCGTTGAGCACGGAACAGTCGACGCCGTGCGCGGCAATGAGGGCGGCGAGCTCCTCCGACTCGAGCACCGAGGCCGTTCCCACGAGCACGGGTCTGCCAACGGAATGCGCGCGCACGATCTCATCGACGAGGGCCCGCTTCTTTTCCTCCGCCGTTTCAAAGACCACATCCGGCTCGTCGGCCCTCGCAACGGGCATGACGGTCGGAATGATCACCGTGGCAAGACCGTAGGTCTGGAAGAGCTCTGCGGCCGAGGGAACCGCGGTGGCGGTCATTGCGGCGCGTCGAGCGTACAGCCCCATGAGGTGCTGGATCGTGATGCTTCCCAGGACCGTGCCTTCAGGACGGACCGGTACGCGCTCTTTCGCCTCGAGCGCCGGCTGGACACCCCATGGCCATTGCCGACGGTCAGCCACGCGGCCGGTGAAACCGTCGACAAGGTCGATGCGCCCATTCTTGACGATGTAGTCCACGTCGCGTCGAAGCAGATGGCGCGCATGCAACGCGGCGTGCACGCGCGCGAAGACCTCCGCGCCCCGCTCCTCGTGGATGCCGGCGACGCCGAGCGCTCTCTCCACCCGCTCGTGCCCCGACGGCAGGAGCGATACCCGCCGCGCCTCACGCTCCACGGTGAACTCCACACCCGGCTGCATCGCGGCGGCGACGGCATCCACGGCCTGCACGTCAACCTCGTCACAATCCAGGGCTCCGGCGATCACGAGCGGCACGCGCGCCTCGTCGATGAGGATGAAGTCAGCCTCGTCGACGATCGCCATGCCGAGGTCCCTCTGCACGACGTCCGCCGGCGTGAAGCACATGCCGTCGCGCAGGAAATCGAAACCGGCTTCCTGGGCGGTCAGGTACGTGACGTCGGCCCTGTAGGCGCTCCGACGCTCCGCGGCCGGCGTGCCCGCACCGATTGCCGCGACGGTGAGCCCCAGGAGGGCATAGATCGGGTGCATCCACGCGGCATCCCTCCCGGCAAGGTAGTCGTTCGCCGTGAGCACGTGGACGCCGGCACCGCTCATCGCGCCCAGAGCCGCGGCAAAGACCGCCGCGAGCGTCTTGCCCTCCCCGGTCTGCATCTGCGCGAGCATGCCGCGATGCATGACGATGCCTGCAATCAGCTGCTCATCGAACGGCGCAAGTCCGAGTGCCCTGCGGCACGCTTCGGCGGTGAGCGCGAAGCAGGCGGGCAGCTCCTCGTCGGGATCCGATCCCGCCCTGATGCGGGCGCCAAGCTCGACCGCACTGCTGGTGAGATCGGCATCTCGAAGGGAGGAAAAGTCCTTCCCCCTGATCGTGGAAACGAGTGAACGAAGCTCTTTCAGATCGTACTGGATGGTGATGCCCCGTGCGGAGCTCAAGCTGTATGACGCCTTGTCCCGCAAACGGAGGCCCTTCGTCGTTGACGTCATGGTTGCCTCCCTCGGAAAACGTTGAAGGAGAGAAGGAAGTCTTAGAACCGGGGAGGAGCGCGCGTGGAGCGCCGCCATGACGAGCGGCGCACGTAGGCGGGCACGGGGCAGCTCTGGAAGAAGGCAAGGAAGGTGAGAATGCACAGGAATGAAAAAACGGCGAAAATCGCAAGAAGCCCCGTGCCGAGAGCGATGAGCGCCACGACCAGGGTCATGACGCTGAAAGCGATCAGGAAACTGAAGAAGAAGGTTCCCGCGGAGCTTCCCCTGCGCTTACAGGAAATATACGCCGTGCACCGGCGGATGGCAATGCACCGACGATTAGCACTTTCCAGGTGGCGGAACGGAGTGTATGCTTGGCGAAGAGGTGAAATGCATTCAGCCCGGGCCCGATTTCTTCTCGCCCTCCCCCTCGTCCTGGTACTGACGCCTTTTCTTTTCTGGCCGGTTCTCTCCGGCATGGCGGGGAGCTTCACCGACTATTCGCCGTTCCAGCTGCATCCGCACTTCATCGGCCTCGGCAATTTCAAGTACCTCTTCGCGGACGTCTTCTTTCGAACGGCTTTCGCGACTGTCGCCGCATTCTCGATCGTGACCGTGATCGCAGAGCTGGCGCTTGGAGCCGGTGTTGCGCTCCTCCTGAGGAAACCCTTCCCGGGCCGCGGGGCGTTGCGTGTCCTTTTCCTTCTCCCCTGGCTCGTCGGACCTGTCGCGAACGGGGTCATGTGGCATTTCCTGCTGGCGAGCGACGGCGGCATCCCCGGCTGGATCATGGGGCTGCTCGGACTTCCCGCGCCCCCGTCGCCGCTCGGCGTCAGGGGGCTCGCGCTTCCCGTGGCCATGCTCGTCGAGATCTGGCAGAGAACCCCGCTCGTTATTTTCCTTCTCTACCCGGGCGTGATCTCCATCCCGCAGTCGCTCTCCGATCAGGCTGTCATCGAAGGCGCCTCATCGGCCTCACAGCTCCGGCACATCGTGCTGCCCTGGCTCCGGCCGCTGCTTCTGGCTGTCGCGCTCATCGTCGTGGGAGCCGCCCTGGGCTCGTTCGACACGCTGCTCATGCTCACGGGGGGAGGGCCGGGCTCCGAGACTCTCACACCCGCTCTGTACGGTTATCGCATGGCTTTCCAGGCGAACAACTGGCCGGCGGGAGCGACATCCGCATGGTCGATCACGGCAGAGGTTGCGTTCATCGGGGTTGCCTACCTCATGATCGTTCGCCGTTCGGAGCGCCGATGACGCGCAGGTGGCGCGCACGTGTGCGCCGGTCGAACCGCATCAAAAGGACGGTGCTCGCCCTCGCGGCCGCGGCCTTCACGCTCCCCGTACTGTGGACGCTGCTCGCCTCATTCGGAATGCATCCCCAGACCACCCGACTTCCACCGGCATGGACGTTCCCGCCCTCAGCCGCAAGTTTCGGCGAGGTGGGGGTCGCCGAAGCCGGCTTCTGGCAGGAGCTTCTGGCGAGCACCGGGGTATCGGTCGGCGCGACCGCGCTTTCTGTCCTGATCGCCTTCATGGGTGCCTACAGCCTGTCACGCTCGAGAATGCGACAGAAGGACATGATCGCCCAGGCATTCCTCGTGCTCGCGAGCATTCCTGTCATGGCGTATGCAATTCCGCTCGACATCACGATCCGTATGGTCCGGCTCCACGACACATTCATCGGGACGATCCTGGCACAAGCGGCGGCCATGGCCCCGCTCGCACTCGCGGTGTTCTACGGGCAGCTGCGGCAAATCCCGGTTGCCGTCGAGGAAGCCGCTCTGCTGGACGGCGCAGGCATCGTGCGCACTCTCACGCGCATCGTCGTGCCGATGAACGCCGCGGGATGCGCAGCGACGGCGATCGTTCTGTTCGCGCTGAGCTGGAACAGCCTCCTCATCCCGATGGTCGTCACGACCAGCCACGTGCGCACGCTCCCCCTGGCGTTGAGCGATTTCTTCGTCTCTGACCGGGAGCTCGAATGGCCGACCGCTGCCGCCGCCCTCGTCGTCTCCCTGGCGCCGCTCGTCGCGCTCATCGCTTTGGCGCATCGAACGCTGGAGCGGTTTTTTCTGGGCACCCGGCAGATGGAACGCGCCGAGCAGCCGGTGGATGCGGGCGATGGATAGTTGCCTTCCTCCTGTCGGGCGGCTACAGTGCCGTCGGTATGAACAGGCTGTATGTCACTGACCTCGATGGAACGCTCATCAGGAACGACCTCACCCTTTCCCCGTGGTCGCGGCGCGAGCTGACCGCGCTGCTTGAAGAAGGGGTCGCGATTACGGTCGCCACCGCGCGCAGCATCTCCTCCCTCACGGCGATCCTCGGTGCGATTCCCTTCCGCCTCCCCGTCATCGACTACAACGGTGCGTATCTCACCGATTACGCGACACGTGTTCACCGCATGGTACACGCCATTCCGGTGGATGCGGCGTTCGCGGTGCAGGAGATGATGAGGAAGGCGGGGGTGAGGCCCTTCCTTTCGACGTACGATGGGACCCGCGACCTCCTCTTCTATACGGAAGCTGTCAGTGACGGGGAGAAGGCGTACCTCCAGGAGAGGGTCGTCTTCGCAAACGGCCGCCTGCGTCACGTGGAGGATCTTGTACTGCCACTGCACAGTCAGGTGATCTGCTTCACGTTGATCGACAGGAGGAACAGGCTCGATGAAATACGGCAGTCACTCGCGGGGACATTCGGTGAGCGACTGATCCTCACACTCGCGGAGTACCGCTACACGCCGGGCTGGTTCTACCTCACCGTGCACGACGCCCACGCCACCAAGGACCGCGGGATCCGCGCCCTGCAGAAGGCGTGCGGAATGGAGGGGCGTGAGCTTTTCGTTTTCGGCGACGACGTGAACGACATTCCCATGTTCCAGATCGCCACGCGGGCCATCGCGGTCGCCAACGCCGTCGACTCCGTCAAGAAAGCGGCGCATGAAACGGCCGGATCCAACGAGGAGGAGGGAGTCCTCAGATGGATCCGGTCCAATGAATCAGCTTCTTTCAGCTCCGAAGCGCCGCACTCGACCTGATGACGGACAGGAATGCCACGACACCCAAAAGGCCCGTTTTTTCGAGGTGTTTCGGCTCGAGAGGAAAGCAAGTGTTCCAGAATCGATCGAAACGAGGGAACAGCTTTGCCCTCGTGGAACGTTCCATGGTACACTCCACGCGGGGTACAACAATGAGGGGACGATCGTTCGGGATCATGGCTCTCTGCTCGCTTCTCGGGATCTGCGTTGCGCCGCCGCTTTCCGCGCAGAGCGAAGAGGTGCAGCGAGTGGTCAACAGCATCGCCGTGTTCCATGCGATCTCGGGCATCACGGAGAAAGAGGTGCCCGCACTCATGATGAAGCACGCGCAGGGAATCGCCATCTTCCCCCGCGTTCGCAGGGCGGGCTTCGTCGTCGGTCTCCAGGAAGGACATGGCCTGCTCGTCACCAGGGCAGAAGACGGGAAATGGGGCAACCCCCTGTTCCTGACGCTCTCCGGCGGGAGCATCGGCTGGCAGGTCGGCATCCAGTCAGTCGACCTCGTGCTCTTCTTCCAGACCCGCCGGAGCGTCGATCGCATGCTCCGCGGGCAGTTCACGCTCGGAGTCGATGCGTCGATCGCCGCCGGATCCACCGGACGTCAGGCTGGTGCGAACACCGATGCGGACCTCGAGTCGGAGATCTATTCCTATTCCCGAACGCGCGGTTTCTTCGCCGGCCTTTCCCTTTCGGGGGCTTCGCTGGCCGTGGACTACGACGCCAACGACGCCTACTACGGCAAGAATGATCTGCGGTCGAAGGATATCCTCTCCGGTCGGTCCCTCTCCTCCCCGCAGGCGTCAGACGAGCTCAAGAAATCTCTCGAGGAGTACGCGAGGTCGGTCAGGGAGTAGGAAACACTCCCCCCTTCTCCAGCGCCGCGGCGACCTGGCCCGCCCAATCCCGGTTCGCACGCGGATTCGCGGGGCTCGGATGCGTGATCGACATCACACGGGCGCCCGTGAAACCCGATGCCTTCAGCACCTCCCGAATCCTCCGCTCCGCAAAGAGCCCCACGCCGACGAGCCATTCCGGCCGAAGCGTTTCTATCACGATCGACAGGTAGCGATCGCAGAGTGCGAAAAGCCGGGGCTGGTCCGCGCGACTGATGCGGTCGGGGGTCAGGTTGGCGCCGGACCCGTTCAGGAAGAGGAGCGGACAGTAGTTGGACACGAACATTTCTTTCGCCATTCTCTGTGGAGAACCGAACCGCTCGCGGAAATAACCCCACAGACGGGACCCGCTCACTTCGCTCCGCGTGCATGCGAACCCGCTCACGGGGACCCTCTGATGCATGAGGACGGGGAGTTTCACGGGGGCGCTGATCCCGAGCCACTCCCGCACCGCTGTCACCTCGCCGAAGGGCACGCCGGTTTGCCCCATCCCCCATGGGCCCGGGTTCATGCCGAGGAACACGACCCTTCGGGGTCCGTCAGCGTACCGCGCAATGTACATCTCGTGCGGCGCGCGCGCGTAGACGAGCGGATTGTACACGTAGCCGACGGGCGGGTCGAACTCGAGGGAACCGACCTCACGCGCAAGCACGCGTGAAGCCGTGATGAGACGTCGGGACGTCTGAGTGAGCTCCACGGCCCCAGGATAGCAGAGCACGGGGTATTGGGCGAGATCCTCGGACGATATGCCCGCGGGCCCCGGCGTCAGTATTATAGTTCGATGAAGGGTCCGCGATGGGGCTACGCGCTGGCCTCGCTCAACATGCTGATCAGCGGAGTCGCGATCTACGTGAACAGCCTCGGTGTGAAGCTCTTCGCCGATTCGACGCTGTACACGGGGCTCAAGAACGCCGTCGTCGGGGCCGTGCTGCTCGTTCCGCTCGCGTTCTCCGGGCAGCAACGATCGCGTTTCACGCGGCTCACCGCACCTCAATGGCTTCTGCTGGGCCTGGTCGCGCTGATCGGCGGGAGCGTGCCGTACGCGCTGTACTTCCGGGGTCTCCAGCTCTCCACACCGGTCACCGCGTCCCTTATCGACCATACGCAATTCCTCTTCGTTGCCGTATTCGCCGCGATCTTCCTCGGAGAGAGGTTCGGCGCCGGCGTATGGGCGGCTCTCGTGACGCTCCTCGTCGGGCTCAGCATCGGCATTTCCGTGAGCGCCGTGCGGCTGGACGGCGGCGCGCTCTTCATTGCCGCCGCGACGATCCTCTTCGCCGCGGATTTCGCGCTGATGAAATACCTGCTGACGTGGATCGCGCCTCTCACCGTGATGACGTTCAAGATGAGCCTCGGGTCGCTCCTGCTCCTGGCCTTCGTTGCAGCCACGGGGCATCTCGGATCGATCGCGGCACTCTCCGCTCTCCAGTGGGAGTTCCTCCTGGTCACTGCGCTCATCCTCCTGGCCTTCACCGCCACTTCCGTGCTCGGGCTGCGGTTTGCCTCGGCGACGGCGGTGACGGCCATCCCCGCGGGCGCGCCCATCGTCACGACGGCGCTCGTCTTCTTCACGCGCGGCACCGCGGTAGCGCCTTTGCGCGCGCTCGGTCTGTGCATCGCCCTGCTCGCGGTGCTCGCCGTCATCGTGCTCGGCGCCCGGCGGGAGAGGCGCGCACCGTGACGGACGGTTTGCTCCTCTTTTCGCGGTATGCCTATCCGCCGAACCGCCTCGGATACTGCGGTTCCGACGATCACGAGTCGCTTCTCGGCTACCTCTCCGAAGGCAGGGCTGACGAGGGATTGGGCCAGCTTGCGCGCCGCTTCGAGGGTGCCTACCCCTACCTTCGCCTCATCGCGCTGGCGAACGGGATCGGGGACCCGTTCGATGAACGGGTCGTCGAGGCGTACTGGATCAGCAATCAGCTCCTCGACCGTGTCGGTGCTGCGCCTTTCTTCGAATCATTGAAGGCGCGGTTCCGACCGAAAATGCCCCCAAAAGATTTTGCGTGGATGGCGAGTGCCCTCCCCCGGGGAGCGAAGCCGCACCACAACTTCCACGTCTTCGATGTCTATCGACGTGCGGGGCTCATGCACGACGAGCGGGCGGTTGTCGCGATCGATCGGATGGATCAATGCAGGATCAGCTGGGGTAAAGTGATCATGGCGGAAGGCGCAGAGCTCGTGGTCGAGCGCTCGCCGCTCGTTTTCACGGGCGGCTCGATCGGTCTCGGCGCGCCCCGCATCGTCAAGGTGTTGCGCCACCTCGATGCCCGGGGCTCGCCCCGCGACTACGCGACGGGGGATTTCGTGTCCCTCCATTGGAACTGGGCCTGCGATCGGATCGGGAACAGGGAACTGGGCCACCTCATCCGCGCGACACGGCGCGCGTTGTACCATACGAACCTTACCCTGTGAGCGCTGGGGTTCCTGGCAGCCTCCGGGTCAGTTCCTGGTCATGGTTTCCTTGCCCTCGAGATTGTTGATCCGGGCAAAGTAGGACTTCTCCCAGTACGCGGCGTAGGTCGTTCCATCCTGAAGATGCGCGAGGGCGATTTCCGTTTTATCCAGCGTCCAGCCGATGAGCGCTGGCTTTTCGAAGGTCGGCTTCCCGTTCCTTCCGATCAGATCCCGTCTCATTGCGGAGAATGCCGCGCTGTCCTGATCCTTTCTGAAGGAACACGAAGCGGAGAGGAGCTTGTCGTTCTCCAGAGTGTAGGTGATGGTCGCGGAAAAACCGTCCACGACAGACCGCACGACGACCTGCTGTTGGCCCGCAAGGTCCACGACGGACACGACCCGGCCCGTCTCCGAGGCGATCACCTGATCCTTCGTCATCAACCACGTGGTGTTGCGGAACTCCAGCGCCCCGGCGGCGCCCGCTGCAATGGAAAGAAGCGCGAAAACTATAATTCCTTTTTTCAACTTTTCAATCCCTGCGTTGGCTGACTATGGAGCGCCCGTATCGGATTGTCAAGAACGAGACACGCGCGCGGAATGACGTACGGGGAAGTTGACGGAAGATGCGATGAAACACAGAGCATGCGCCTTACTTCATGGCCTCTTTCAGGACGCGCGATCGTGCATCCAGACGGCCGGAGAGCTCGGACAAGCCGTCAAGCGTGCCTGCAATCTTGCGCGACGTATCCACCATCGTTCCCGTCCACTCGACAATGGAGCGGGTGAGCTCGCTTTGCCGCCCTGACAGCGTCTGGATCTCTTCAGCCAGGGAGTGCACCGAGCGCGTCTCCCCGCGCAGCTGTTCTCCCTGCTCCTGTTCGCGCCCGGTCTTGGCCGCCAGATCCTCCATGAAATGCGCGTTCTGCCGGACGAAGTCGCCGATACCCCCGAGTGCGCCGGCCATCGTTTCCACCGTGCGCGAAACTTCCGCAATTCCGCGCACCGTCTCTTGAATGATCTTTTCGATCTGCGCGGAAGATTCCGCGCTCCTCCCGGCGAGCTTGTTGATTTCGTCGGCCACCACGGCGAAGCCCCTTCCGTGCTCACCGGCGCGTGCAGCCTCGATGGACGCGTTCAGGGAGAGGAGGTTGGTCTGATCCGCGATGTCCTTGATCGTCCGCGAGATTTCCTCGATCTTCTCCGACCTGCCCCGCATCTCCCCGATCGCCGCAAGGGTCTCCGCCAGCCGTCTGTCGTTCTCTTCGGCCCCCCGCAGCGCCTCACCGGCGAACGAGCCCTGCGCGCTGCTTTCCTGCTGAAGCGCCTTCAGCGTGCCGAGAAGCTCCTCGATGCGGGACATGTTGCGGCTTGCCGCGTCGTACTGTTCCCGCGATTTGCCGCTCACGCCGTCGATGTTTTCACTCACCGACGACGAGAGCCTGCCCATCTCCTGCAGCAGCCCGTCGTTTCCGCTCACCATGCGGCCGATGTCGCCCACCGCCGCGACGAGCTCCCTGCTGCCCTCCAGGAGCTCCTCCGCGGAAGAGCTGACCGTCGTGAGGAGGTTCTTCACGGCAACAGCGTTCGCGGTGGCCTCTTCGCGAGCCCTCTCCATGTCCGCCATTGACCTGCGCGTGAATCCCGCCATGACGGTGAGGAAGAACGTGAACAGGAGCATGAACAGGATCTTTCCCGCCTCCGAAGCAAGCCGGAGAGTTCCCAGCGAAAACGCCTGCGACGGGTCACCGGTGAATTGCATGCCGCCCACGGTCAGCGCGAGGATCATCAATATGACGTGCAGGACGACGCCGCCCAGACCGTAGTAGAGGTTCAGCTTCCTGTCGAAACGAAGGCCGTTGAGGATGCCGAAGAGGAAGTAGACCGCGAATGTCGCTGGCTCCTTCATCGTCATCGTGTATCCGGTGCTCGGCTCGAATGAGAATGCGTAGCGGACGAAGAAGAAGAGGGCGAGGTCCACCGTCACCGAAGCGTAGATGAGGCCGGGAAGGATTTTTTTCCGCGCATGGGCGATCTCGTTGATGAGCCCGAGGATGAGGTAGACGCCCGAAAGGCTGATGACCGAAAGATAGACGCGGGGATCCGATCCCCCCTTGTACGAGGCGAATCCGGTGGCCAGAAAGAATACGGTGAACAAATACCGGGTGCGATTAATGAGGCGTTCCGTTGCGAGGTTGCTCATCCCTTCTCCCTTTGCGTCACAGGCTCGAAGAACTTATACCATAGATGAGGGCACTCGTGCGAGGCTCCGTCGGCCACGTGCGCGCCCGTTGACATTCTTTAGATAGTTGACTATTCACTTTCTAACAATCTCGGGCAAAGGATCGTACGGCATGAGCATTGAGCTTTCGAATGTGGCTGAATCTCTCGCGGATTTCCTGCCGTTGTTCAACGACAGGCTCGCCTCGTTGTTCAAGCCGCCGCGGAAAAAGGTAGAGGGGCTCACGAAGAACCAGGCAATGGTGATCATGCTGTTGCGCAGGGCGCCGGGCCAGACGGCAACCGAGCTCGGGAAGAGCCTCAACATGACCAACGCGGGCCTGACCGCGCTGCTCGACTACCTGGAGGAGCGGAGGCTCGTTCGGCGCCTCACCGACAGCGGTGACAGGAGAAAGATGCTGCTGCGCCTGACTGAACGCGGCGCGCGAGCCGCCTCCACGATGGCCCGGGAGTTCGATGCCGTGCTCGGTGCTCGCATTGCTCCGCTTTCGAGCGCAGACCGTCGGGCGCTCGTCGGCCATCTCGATGCGCTGCGCCTCATTTTGACGAAGCTGTAAGGTCGGAATAGGATATGGACAATTCACGCGTTCTCGGCACCGCGCCCATCGGTTCACTGCTCGCCCGCTACGCGCTTCCCTCGATCGTCGGAATGGTCGTCAGCGCGCTCTACAATATCGTCGACCGCATCTTCATCGGTCGCGGCGTCGGCTCCCTCGCGCTTGCCGGCGTGACCGTCGCTTTCCCGCTCCAGCTTTGCCAGATCGCGTTTTCAGTCCTCATCGGCGTCGGTGCATCCGCGCTGATATCGATCAGTCTCGGCCAGCAGGACCGGCGGAAGGCCGAGCGCGCGCTCGGGAACGGGTTCCTGCTCGTCCTCGCCGTGTCGATCACGATCGCGGCGCTCGGAATCGCCTTCCTCGATCCGCTCCTCCGTCTCTTCGGCGCAAGCGCCACGGTGCTGCCCTATGCCCACGCTTTTTCCCTCGTCATACTGCTGGGAACCCCGTTCGCGACGGTGAGCCAGGGAGTCAATGGTTTCATCCGCAGCGAGGGCAACCCGCGTGTCGCGATGGCCACGCAGCTCATCGGCCCCGTACTCAACACGTTCCTCTGTCCGTTCTTCATTTTCGGGCTCAAGCTCGGGATCGTCGGGTCCGCGCTCGCCACGGTGATTTCCCAGGCGGTCGGAACGGTCTGGGTTCTCAGTTACTACCTGTCGGGACGCAGCCTCCTCAAGCTCAGGGCCCGCAATTTCGCTCCGCGACCCGAAATCGTGCGCGCCATCGTCGCGATCGGCTCCGCCCCGTTCCTTTCGGAGCTCGCCTCTGCCGTGATGAACGGCATCATGAACAACCAGCTCGAGCGCTACGGCGGGGACTCCGCAGTCACTGCAATGAGCATTGTCTTCGCTGTTTCCAACCTCGTGTACCTGACGCTTCTGGGGATCACAATGGGCGTGCAACCCATCATCGGGTATAACACGGGAGCGACGAATTACGGTCGCGTTCGCAGGGCTGAGCTTCTTGCACTCGCGGCGGCAACATGTTTCGTCACTTTCTGCTTTGCCGGCGTCCAAATCTTCCCCGCGGGGTTCGTACGACTTTTCGCCGGCGGAGCGCCGGGAATTCTTGAAATCGGAGTCTACGCGTTGCGTCATTACTTCTTCGTGATGCCGCTGATCGGTTTCCAGGTTCTCAGCGCCGGCTACTTCCAGGCCGTCGGCAAGCCGAGGCAATCGGTTCTTCTCGGGCTTTCGCGGCAGTTCATCATCCTCGTTCCGCTGCTCTACATCCTTCCCCGGTATTGGGGGCTTGACGGCGTATGGAACGCTCAGCCGATCGCCGATGCGCTTTCCTTCGCGATCACCGCAGTATTCATTTGCCGTGAGCTCAGCTCGCTCGCTAAACTTTCCCGCGCTGAGCCCAGGGCCTCAAAGTCGTCGGAGAGTACTGCGTAGCGAGGGGCTTCCGTCAGGTTTTCAGGAAACTCTCAAGCTTTCCAGAATCAGCTCCGATCACCGCTTTTGCGCCATCGCGGACGACGGGCATTCTCAGCAGCAGCGGATCTTTGAGGATCTCCTCTTCGACGTCATGCTCGATGTAGGCAAGACCTTTCTTGCCGTACAAGGGGCCAGCGACGTCGATGAGGGCATCCTGTCCGACTGCCCTGCTGATTGCCCGAAGCTCGCCGGCGCTGATTCCCTTGTCGGCAAGATCGATGAATTGATAGCCCACCCCTCGATCCTTGAAGAAGCGTTCGGCCTTCCTCGTGTCACTGCTCTTCCGTGTGCCGAAAATCTGCAAGCTCACGAACCCAGTATACGCCACGGGACCTCAAGCGGAAAAGGCTGACGGTGATGTCCGAAAACCGCCAGACCTTCACGGTGAAATCGAGTATATACATTCCATGGAACTGGACACGGAGGCGTGCTACCGCATCATCCAGGCACGGGACGCGCGATTCGACGGGGCCTTTTTCACGGCAGTGACCACCACGCGCATCTACTGCCGGCCCATCTGCCCCGCGCGGACTCCGCACAGGAAAAACGTGAAGTTCTACCGGTACGCGGCCTCTGCCGAGGCTGACGGGTTCCGTCCCTGCAAGAGATGCCGGCCGGAAACGGCGCCGGGAACGCCGGCGTGGAACGGTACATCGACAACGGTGAGCCACGCCCTGAGGCTCATAGCGAACGGATTTCTCGACGACCATCGGCTCGAGGAGCTTGCAACGCTGCTCGGCATGGGCGAAAGGCATTTGCGAAGGCTGTTCATCGAGCACCTCGGCGTCGGGCCGAGCGCGATCGCTCAATCGCGCAGGGTGCATTTCGCTGCCCGCCTCGTTCGCGAAACCGACCTCCCCGTGTCCCGCGTGGCCCTCAGCGCGGGGTTCGGGAGCATCCGACAGTTCAATGACGCCTTTCGCAGGGCATTCGACGGCCCACCGAGCTCGATGCGAGGGCATCGATCGAATGGCACGCCTCGAACTTTCACGCTGACGCTCGCCTACCGTCCGCCCATGCAGTGGGAGCACATGCTCGATTTCTTCCGGAAACGAGCCGTGCGCGGTGTCGAGGAGGTGACTGACCGCAGCTATCGCCGTTCGATCTCTCTCCGTGGTTCCACGGGAGTGCTCGATGTGGCTCCCTCGAAGTCGGCGAACTCCGTCGACGTCACGATCGAAGGGATCGACGCGACCGCTCTCGGCGAGGTCGTGCGGCGCGTTCGAAGGATGTTCGACCTCGATGCGGACCCGGACTCGATTGCGCGCCACTTGAGCTGCGATCCGCTGCTTGCGCCGATCGTCGCCGCGGCGCCCGGCATGAGGATACCCTCGACGTGGGACCCTTTCGAAGCGGTCGTTCGCGCCGTGCTCGGGCAGCAGATCAGCGTTGCCGGGGCAATCACCATCGCGGGGCGGCTGGCTGATAGCCATGGCCGCCGCATTGCCGCACAGGGGACGATCTCGAGGGTGTTCCCCGGGCCTTCGGATCTCGCGAACGCCGACCTCTCCTCGCTCGGCGTTCCCGCTTCCCGTGCGAAAACGCTCGTTTCCGTTGCCCGTGCGGCGCTTGGCGGCGACGTGAAGCTCGACGGGTCCCAGACGCTCGAACAGGTCAGCTCCGCGCTCGAGGCGGTTCCCGGTATCGGACCCTGGACCGTGCAGTACGTCGCTCTCCGAGGGCTCGGAGAGCCCGACGTTTTCCCTGAAACCGATCTCGTGATCCGAAAAGCGCTCGACTCCCTCGGTTATCCCCGTGGAAAGGACGAGAGGAAAGAAGCGATTTCCCGGTTGTCACCGTGGCGCGGATACGCGACGCTGTATTTTTGGAGCGCAATGTTCCGAGGAGGCGCGTGATGATTGAAGCTCGTGGCAGGGCACCGACGGCCGAATCAGAGAAGCTCTCCTACACGCTCATGGACGGCCCTGTCGGGACATTGCTTCTTGCAGGGGACGATCGGGGTCTGTGGGTCCTGAGCTTCGTCAATGGAAGAGGTCCGAGCAGACCGGGTGAAGCCTGGCGCGAATCGCGCGAGCTTCTTGACGAGGCGGTCCGCCAGCTCGAGGCGTACTTCAACTGTGAATTGCGCACGTTCGAGCTCCTTCTGCACCCCGTCGGGACTGACTTCCAGCTCAGCGTATGGAACGCGCTGCCGTCGATCCCCTACGGCACGACTCTCTCCTACGGCGAGCTCGCGCTGCGCATCGGCAAGCCGGCGGCAGTCCGCGCGGTCGGCGCCGCGAACGGAGCGAATCCGCTGGCCATCATCCTTCCATGCCACCGCGTGGTCGGGTCCACGGGAAAGCTCGTCGGCTATGGGGGAGGTCTGCCGAACAAGACGAGACTGCTCGCCCTGGAGAGGGGTGATCTTTTCCCCTGAACGCATAGTCGCCGACGGCCCGGTTGACGGCGTGGGCCGGGATGAGCGGCCACAGTATTGCCAAGCCCTCGCAATGTTCTTATAGTGCCACCGAGAAAGATGAAGGCACGGATGAGTCACTGCATCGCGGGGATGGGCCGCGCATCATGACACATTTCCCGAACAAGGTCCTTTTCCTCGGCTGCGGTGCCGTCGCGGAATGCACGTTGCCCGTGCTGTTTCGTCACATCGATGCCGACCCTAAGAACCTGACGATACTCGATTTCGAGGACCGGGCCCCCCTGTTGCAGGAATGGATCGGCAAGGGAGCGAAATTCGTCCGCAGCCGCGTCACCAAGGACAACCTCGGTGCGCTCCTCGGGACATACGTCTCCCGAGGGGACCTGATCGTAGACCTCGCATGGAACATCGATGCCGGAGACATCCTCCAGTGGTGTCACGACCACGGCGTTCTATACGTGAATACCTCTACCGAGGTGTGGGACCCCTACGCGCTCGTCGGCCGCGTGCATCCATCCGAGAAGACGCTGTACCAGCGCTACATGAACCTCCGCGAAAGGATCCACTCCTGGAAGGAGCCGGGTCCTACAGCCGTCATCGAGCACGGCGCGAACCCCGGCCTGATCTCCCATTTCACGAAGCAAGGCCTTATCGACATCGCGACGGCGGCTCTTTCTGAGAAAAAAGTGAGCGGAAAGGCTGCCGAGGCGGTCACCGAGCACTTGCGGACTCATAGTTTCAACCTGCTGGCGCGGGACCTCGGCGTGAAGGTCATCCATTGCAGTGAACGGGATACGCAGGTCACGAACCTGCCCAAGGCCGTGGACGAGTTCGTGAATACGTGGAGCATCGAGGGTTTCCACGAGGAAGGCACCACGACGGCCGAAATGGGATGGGGCACGCACGAAAAGTGGCTCCCCCCGCTCTCCTATGCTCACTCCGCAGGGCCGTGCAACCAGATATGCCTCGCCCGCATGGGCATGAACACGTGGGTGCGTTCATGGGTGCCGTCGGGCCCCATTCACGGCATGGTGATCCGCCACGGG
>PLNO01000023.1 GCA_003141795.1 Spirochaetaceae bacterium
TCTCCACGCTGATCCCGGCGCCGGTGAAGGCCGTGAGGTACCGTGCGGCTCGTATGCGGGAGGCGGCGTCACGAATATACGCTTCCATAGATGGGAGATAGTCCACCGCCCCGCCCGTGTCCGTCAATCGGGAGACTCAGGCCTTAGCGGGCGCTGCGGGAAAGACGACCCTGAACGTCGATCCGACGTCCTTCGTGCTGCGCACCTCGATCCTCCCCCCGTACTCGGAGACCGTCATGTTGCTGATGGCAAGGCTCAGCCCGACGCCCTTCAGTCGCGCCTGAGGGGAGTGCGGAGGAGCCCATTCACCCTTTGCAGAGAAGAACGGGGAGAAGATCCGCGGAAGGTCCGAATCCGGGATACCGCACCCCGTATCCTCGATCTCGAAAAAAACGGTCCGGCCGTCACTTCCTGTCCGCACGCCGATCATTGGGGAGGGCCTGTCCAGGAGGGAATCCAGCGCATTGGCCACGAGGCTTCCCAGTACGAAGCGCAGGCGCGACTCGTCGCCGGCAATGGTGAGGGCTTTCCTGAGATCAAGGGCAAGCCGGACCTTGCCCTCCCCGGTCCGCGCTTCATAGTCCTTCAGCACCTCCTGCGCGAGTGAATCGAGCCTCACGCCGCTGGAGGCGGCATCGGGACGATCGGTCAGGGCGAGCAGGCGGTCGGTGATGTCCACCGATTTCTGCAGGGCGGTGGATGCCGCCGCCGCATAGGAGGTCGACTGCGCTGACAGGGATCCATCCACCTGCAGGAGGTCGAGGTAGCCCATCACGACGGTATTGATGTTGTTGAATTGATGGGCGATCCCCCCGGCAAGAGTAGCAAGGCTCTCCAGCCTCTGGGCCCTGTTCAGCTGCGCCTCGATCTCTTTCNNCATATCTGGCCGCCTCCCACGATGGTAGCCGTGATGTGTCGGGCTTCATCGACCATATCGGGGGGAATCAGCAGGTAGCTCGGGGCCCCGAGCATCTCCTCCGCCGTATACCCGTAGATCCGCTCGGCGCCGCTGTTCCACACCGTGATTCTGCTGTCCAGGCTGATTCCGATGATCGCATCATCCGCGAACTCGACCAGAGCGGCGAGCTGCCGATTGCGCTCCTCGAGTTGCCTGCGCAGCGTGATATCGTGCGTTATCCCGAAGGTCCCGATGATGTCGCCCTTCGAGTCGCGCAGCGGCATCTTCGTCGTCAGGGCCCACGTATCCGGCCTGTTCGGGTACGATTCCCGCTCTTCGATGTCGACGACGGGGACCCCTGAAAGGGCCTGCTTTTCGTCCCCCAGTGCTTTCAGCGCGTGATCAGCCCTGTAGAAATCCGCATCGGTCTTGCCCACCGCCTCCGCGGGGTCCCTCAGGCCGAGGGCCCGCGCATGGGAATTGCTCGTCCGTATGAACCTGCTGTCCTTGTCCTTGAAGTAGATGTAGTCCGGCAGGTATTCCATCAGCATATCGAGCAGGCCGCGCTCCCATTCGAGCGCCGCTTCGATGCGCCGNNCGCCGGTGCGCCGTCACGTCGTGTCCCATGCCCATGATGCCGACGACCGAGCCTTCGGCTGAGCGAACGGGCATGAGCACTGTTTCGACGAAGCGAGCTTCATCTCCGAGCTGCAGGGGAATGTCGGCGAGGCTGACGGTCTTTCCCGAGAGGACCGCGCGGTCATGGCCCTCCCACACGCTGACGAGCTCGGCGCTCCAGCCGTTCTCACTGTCGGTCTTGCCCAGCAGCTCCGCGGGCTTTTTCCCGAGGCTCGACGCGTAGATGGCGTTGCACAGCACGATCCGCCGGGCCGTGTCCTTGACCAGGACACCCGACGGAAAGGAATCGATGATGCTCTGCACGATGTCGGCGCTCAGGATCTCCCCCGACCCCGAAGCCGCGCGCGCGGTCGTATCGATGAGGCTCAGGATCATGCAGGAGGATCCGTCGTCCCCGGCCGGGATCCGCGCCAGCGCCGTCAGCTTTCTTCCCTTCAACGTTGTCGCGGTCCACGCGAGCTCGATCCCTGTCGTGCCGTCCTCGATCGTTCTGACGAGCGTTTCCAGCGCAGCCGGGGGCAGTACTTCTCCCATGCGGCTCTTCGGGCCGAGAAGCTCCGCCGGGGCGTCAGCTTCGAGAAGCCGGAGGGCCGCGGGGTTCGCCGCCGTCACCTCGATGAGGGAAAGTACCTCTCCTGGGGGGATCCGGTCATCTGCCGCCTCTTGTCTTCCGTGGATCCTGCTGCGGAGCGAAGCGATATCGAGCTCCAAAAGGGCGGACGGTGCATTCTCGAAGACGGCCCGGAAATCCGTATTTTGCTGAGGAGGCGTATGTGCGCGATCTGGCCTTCGGCGTACAGACACGATTTTCATGGCAGTGTAACACGGGTTCAGATATAATAGTAGAAGACTCCAAAAGCATTTCTCTTTCGAGCCGATATCTCCCGATAGAAAGTGACCAGACCCGACATGAGGTGTGATCGGCGGTTCAAAAGGCTCTATGCACCCATGCTCGTTCCCGCGTTCGCGCTGTTCATCCTCCCGGCGCGCGTATCGGCCTCGCCGTCGATCCTGTTCCTGTCGACGCAGCTCACGCCTCCCCCTGAAGCGACAATGATGAGGCAGACCATCCTCGGGGATTTCACTCCGGTCGTCGACTTCCAGCCCTTCGATCGGGCTGTCTACACCAGAAAGGTGCTGGAGCTCGCGGCGCATCCAGGCGTTGAGGCCGTCATCGGCGGAGTGCAGGAGGATTTTCTCACCCTCTACAGGGCCGGTGCCCTGGCGAATGTTGAGGACATAGGGGGGGAGTTGTCGGACCGCGCGTTTCTCCCGCGGTTTGCCGGGCGGGGCGTCTTCGGTGATGACGGCGCATTCTTCGTGCCCTGGATGCAGGCGACCTACCTCATGGCGGCGAACAAGCGCGCCCTGAAATACCTGCCCACGGGCGCCGATCTGCGGCGACTGACGTACGATGAGCTCCTCCAATGGGCCGCGGCGATACATCAGGCGACGGGCAAGGGAAAGCTCGGCTTCCCCACGGGGCCGAAGGGGCTGATGCCCCGATTCCTCCAGGGATACCTGTACCCGTCGTTTACGGGGAGCATGACGCGGGACTTCAGGAGCCCGGCGGCGACGGATATGTGGATGTATTTCCGCGATCTGTGGCAGCACGTCGCACCTTCCTCCCTGATCATCAACCGGATGGATGAAGCGCTGCTCAACGGGGAAGTGAGGGTGGCGTGGGATCATTCTGCGCGGCTTCTCCAGGCCTTCAAGGAACGCCCCGACGAGTTCGTCGCCTTTCCCGCGCCGATAGGACCGAAAGGCCGCGGGATCATTTCCGTATTGACCGGGCTCGGGCTTCCGAAAGGCTCGCCCCGGGCTCCTGCTCTGCAGCTCATCGAATACCTGACACGACCGCGGGTCCAGGCCCGGACCATGGAGAGCGTCGGTTTCCTGCCCGTCGTCCGCATCACCGATGAGGAGAAACTTCCGAAAGGGCTTAAAGCATTGCTGCAGGCAGCGGTCGATCAGCTCGACGCTCCTGAAGCGATTCTCAGCTCGGTGCCGCCGCTGGGAGGTGATGCCGGACGGAGCTTCGACCTCGTGTACGCCGTCGCGTTCTCACGCATCGTGCTCCGAGGGCGCGATATCGCGAGCGTGCTGGCACGACAGGAAGAAAAACTCCTGCAGCTGAACGCGCCCGACAGCATGTCTCCGTCGGAGCTGAGGGGGCACTGATGCACAGCTCCTCGTTGCGGGTCGTCATCGCTCTTTTCGTCTCCTTTGCGCTCCTCATCATCGGGGGCGGCTGGTACGTCGGATCCAATCTCAGCCACATCGAAACGGGCTTGAAGGAATCCAAGTTCTCTGCCGAAATGAACCTCTATCCCCTCATCGAAGAGGTGTCCAATCTCGACGCGTCGCTCCAGGCCTTCATCACGGATCCTTCATCGGCGAACAGGGAGCAGCTCGGCTACAGCGCGGACACGCTCTCCTTCCAGGTCAGCCGCTATACCGCGCTCACCCCGATGCAGAACGCGACGGGAAGCTCTGTGCCGCTCAGGGACATCGAGATCGCACGCGACACGCTGAACATGCTCCTGGCTGCCCCCGTTCTGGACAGGGAGGGCGTCGTTGCCCTCCATAGCCGGCTGACCGACCTGCTTGCTGCGCTGCAGGATGTGTATCTGGCGACCAGCTATGCGGCCATGAGCCACTATGAGGACAACATCACCCAGATCGGCACGCTGAGGCTGACGACCATGGCGGTGATCGGGCTGATCGGGCTTTCCCTGGTCTTCGCGGGGCTGCTCGTGTTCACCCAGCGACGCGCGCTCATCCAGGTTTCAGCGGCGCGGCTCTCCGAAAGCAAGGAACGCGAAAGGGTGAACCTCGCGTTGCACGGGGGAGGGCTCGGGTTCTGGGAATGCGATGTCGCCACGACGATGATGACGGTGAACCGTCGCTGGTCGCAGATGTTCGGGTTCCCGGAGCGCGACAGCGCGCATTCCATGGACGAGGTCCTCCTCCGGCTCCACCCCGACGACAGGGACCGGGTGCGGGAGGCGGACGCGCGGCTCAGGGACGGGACGATCTCCGAATACGCCGTCGAATACAGGGTGCGCAGCGGCGACACCGATTATCGATGGCTCTCAGCGAAGGGGTCCGTGATCGAAAAGGATGATGGCGGCGCGCCGAAGGTCGTCGCGGGCACGGTAATGGACATCACCGCCCGTATGCAGGCTCAGGAAGTGCTGGCGAACGCCAAGAAGGCCGCTGAGGACGCGAACAAGGCCAAGAGCGACTTTCTGGCGAACATGAGCCACGAGATTCGCACCCCCATGAACGCGGTGATCGGGTTCACCCATCTCGCCCTGAAGACCGCGCTGACCCCGCAGCAGAAGGACTACGTCTCGAAGATCCAGAGCGCGGGCGTGTCACTCCTCGGGCTCATCAACGACATCCTCGACTTCTCGAAGATCGAGGCCGGACGGCTGGAAATGGAGCGGCTCGACTTCTCCGTCGAGCCGGTGATGGAAACGGTGACCACGTATGCGAGCCAGAACGCGAGCGTCAAGGGCCTCGAGCTGCTCCTGAACATCGCGGATGACATTCCGGATAACCTCGTGGGCGATCCTCACCGCCTCTCCCAGGTCCTCCTCAACCTCATCGGGAACTCCGTGAAGTTCACGGAAGCGGGGGAGGTGGAGCTGAAGGCAACGGTTTCCGAAATGACGAAGGAGCGGGTGAAGCTGCTCTTCTCCGTGCGCGACACCGGTATAGGGCTCTCCCCTGAGCAGACGGCGAAGCTCTTTCAGCCCTTCACCCAGGCCGACAGCTCCACGACGCGCCGCTACGGGGGCACGGGCCTGGGGTTGAGCATCGTGCGGCGCATCGTGGAGATGATGAGCGGACAGATCTGGGTGGAGAGTGAGCCCGGCAGGGGAAGCACGTTCACGTTCACCGCGTGGTTCGGCCTCGGCTCCCGAGAACGACGGCGTTCGCGCGCAATGCCTTCGAAGCTGGAGGGGTTGCGCGTGCTCGTCGCCGACGACAACCCCGTGGTGCGGGAGGTGCTGTGCAATGTGCTCCAGTCCCTGCGCTTCCGCGTGCACGCGGTGGGATGCGCCGAAGACGCCGTAGCGGCCGTCGCCGGCGCCGATGCGGGTGATCCTTTCGGCATCGTCCTGATGGACTGGAAGATGCCCGGAATGGACAGCGGAGAAGCGACGCGGCTGATCACGGCCAGGGGACGACCGTCGCACGCGCCCGCCGTCCTCGTGCTGAGCGCGTCCGGTGGAGGCGAGGAGGAACGCCAGGAGGCGGAGGAAGCGGGGGCCACGAGCTTCCTCGTAAAACCGGTGACACCCTCGACGCTTTTCGACGCGATCGTCCAGACCTCCTCCGCTTCCGGCGGAACGATGCGGTCCCATCACGGCGGGTCGAACGAAGGGGGGCTGGCAGGGGTGCGGGTGCTGCTGGCAGAGGACAATGCGATGAACCAGCAGATCGCGTGTGAGCTCCTGCGCGGTGCGGGCATGGAGGTGGCCGTCGCGGCGGATGGCCGTGAAACGGTGGAGCTGATGCTTCGCGAGGACGCGCGCTACGACGTCGTTCTCATGGACATCCAGATGCCGGAAATGGACGGATACGAGGCCACCCGGCGCATCCGGGCGGAGAAGCGCCATGCCGCCGTGCCCATCATCGCCATGACCGCGCACGCTCTGGAGAACGAGCGGCAGAAGGCCATCGACGCGGGCATGAACGACCACATCACCAAGCCGATCGATCCGGATGCGATGTTCGAGACTTTGCGCCGCTACTGCCGGGGGACGACGATCGGCCCCGAGCCTGCCCCGACCAGGGAGAGCGTGCCTGTCCCCGAGATCCAGGGAATCGACGTAGAGGCGGCCCTGAAGCGCGTGGCCGGGAACACGGCGCTCTACGTCGACCTCCTGGGAAGATTCGTCGAGGGGCAGCGGAATGCCGGTCAGCGAATCGGTGATGCGCTGCGGGCGGGGGAGAGGACCCTGGCTGAGCGCACCGCGCACACGATCAAGGGAGTGGCGGGCAATATCGGTGCGTCCGAGGTCCAGGTGGCGGCCGGGGAGCTCGAGCAGTCGATCGGCAAGGAGGCGCGNNGAGGCCCTCCTGGCGCGGTTCTCCGACGCCATGGAGAGGATCGTCACGCGGATCGTGGCGGCGACGAAGGCGCTGCCGGATCGGCGGCGTGCGACGCCGGTCGCCACCGACCCTGCGGGTGCGGCACGGATCCTCGAGAGGCTCCTCCACTACACGCAGGAGAGCGACAGCGAGGCATCCGACTACTTCGAGTCGCAACGGGAGCAGATCGCGGCAGTGAGCAGCCCACAGGAGATCACGGCGCTGCATACGGCGCTTCGGGCGTATCGATTCTCGGACGCATCGGATATCGTGAGATCGGTGTTGGGCAGGATGGACGCGTGAGGGGGAAGGGATGAGTGATACCACCAGGCGGACGATTCTCGTGATCGACGACACTCCGGAGGACATCGCCATATTGAGCGAAGTGCTGCATTCCGACTACCGGGTCCAGGCCGCGACGGAGCACAATGCGGCCCTGGCGATCGCCCACTCATCGCTTCCGCCGGACCTGATACTCCTGGACATCATGATGCCCGGTATCGACGGGTATCAGCTCTGCCGCGAGCTGAAGGCTGATCCCCAAACACGGGACATCCCCGTGATCTTCGTGACCGTGAAGGACGCGGTGGAGAACGAAACAGCGGGATTCGACGTGGGGTGCGTCGACTACATCGTCAAGCCGGTGAACCCGCAGCTGGTCAAGGCGCGGGTGAAGGCGCACATCGAGCTGAAGCTCGCCCGCGAGGAGCTGCTGAGGCAGAACGAGATCCTCAAGGACAATGCACGTCTGCGGGAAGAGGTCGCTGCGATCAATCGGCACGACCTGAAGAACCCGCTGATGATCGTCATGAATGTCCCCCAGGTGCTGATGGCGGACGCCACGCTGACGGAGCACCACCGGACCCTGCTCCGCATGGTGGACGACGCCGGCCAGCGGATGCTGGGGATGATCAATCTGTCCATCGACATGTACAAGATGGAGGAAGGCGCCTACGACCTTAAGCCCGTGCCGGTCAACCTTCTGCAGTCCGTGGACCGCGTGCATTCGACGATGAGGAAGCTCCTCACCGACAGGAACGTGACGCTGGACGTGTCGCTTCGGGACCAGGTGCGGCGCGACACCCTCAATGCCAGCGGCGAGGAGCTGCTCGTGTACACGCTGCTCGCCAATCTCATCAGGAACGCGGTGGAGGCGTCTCCCCGGGGGGAGACGGTATCGATCGTCCTCAGCGAAGGGGAGAACGCGGTGCTCGCGATCCACAACAAGGGGGCCATCCCCGAGAGTATCCGCGGGCGGTTCTTCAAGAAGTTCACCACGGCGGGAAAGGAGCGGGGGACGGGTCTCGGCGCCTACTCCGCAAAGCTCATCACGACCACGCTGGGCGGGGGGATCGACATGTCGAGCTCGGAGGAGGAGGGGACCACGATCACGGTGCGTCTTCCGAAGGCCTGACACCGGTGGGCCGACCCATGGCTTCGGTCTTCGTGTGGGTATGGTCGTAGATGTCGCTGTAGGAGACGATCAACGTATAGTCGCGAAGCGCCCGTCTGATCTTCATCGCCGAAGCGCCGTCACATTCGAGGATGGTCTGTTCCGCCATCGGCGGAAGCACCCTGCCGACGATCTCCTCGGAGAAAACACGGCAGTGCGGCCCTGCCGGCACCACGTCGGCCGGCTCGATGAGAGATCCCTTCCCCGTGCCGCCCTCTTTTCCCAGCCGAACCCGCGTGACTGTCATCGGACCCAGGCCGGCGTTGACAATGGCCACGCGGAACCCTTTGACGGTTTCCCGGATGTCGACATTGCAGAGGGGCTTCACGCTTTTCCTGTTGTGGCTCCGCTGGAATGCCATACCGAGGATGCCGAAGACGATCGAGATCGTCGAAATGACGACGGACACACCGAGGGTGATGCGCGATATCTCGAGACTGCGTTGAAAGACTTCCAGTTCTGTCATGGCTGCCCATGATGGGCGAATCATCGGAGCTGTGCAATGGTCCGTATTGACGGAAGCCGGCGGGCGCGCTATATTCTCAAACATACCCCTCCCCACCAGGGGAGGGGTATGGAGGATGGCATGAAAACTGCGGACTTGACAGTGACGGGAATGACATGCGCGTCGTGCTCTGCGCGCGTCGAAAAGGTCGTCGGAAAGCTCGACGGCGTGAAGACGGCGAGCGTCAACCTCGCCACGGAGAAACTGCACCTGGAGTACGATGAAACGCGTCTTACGACCGATGTCGTCCGTACGACCGTGGAGAAAGCGGGGTACGGCCTGCAGGAACCCGAGAAGGCGAAGCACGTGACGATCCCCGTCGACGGGATGACCTGCGCCTCCTGCTCGGCACGGATCGAGAAGGTCGTCGGAAGGCTCGACGGCGTGGAGAAGGTCTCGGTCAACCTCGCGACGGAGAAGGCTGACATCTTCTACGACCCCGCCAGGGTCCGTCTTTCGGCAATCAAGAAGACGATCACCGACGCCGGCTATACGCCGCGTGAGATCGATGCCGCTGAGACCGTCGATGCGGATGCCGAGCGCAAGGCGCGCGCGATCCGCGTCATGTGGACGAAGTTCATCGTCGCCGCGGCGGTAGCCGTGCCGCTCCTCTATCTGGCCATGGGGCATATGCTGCGTTTCCCGCTGCCGTCGTTCCTGGATCCGATGCAGCATCCGCTTGTGTTCGCCATCGCCGAGCTCCTTCTCGTGGTCCCCGCCATTGCGGCCGGCAACCGCTTCTACCGTGTGGGGGCGAAAGCGCTCTGGCACCGCGCGCCGAACATGGATTCACTGATCGCCATCGGCACCGCGGCAGCCGTCCTCTACAGCATCTATTCGATGGTGAGGATCGCCACCGGTGACGGGGCCGCGGTGGAGAACCTCTATTTCGAGTCGGCGGCGGTCATCATCGCGCTGATCCTCCTGGGAAAGACCATGGAAACGGTGTCCAAGGGACGCACGTCGCAGGCCATCAAGAAGCTCATGGGGCTGGCGCCGAAAACGGCGATCGTCGTGCACGACGGCGTGGAGGCGGAGATCCCGATCGCCGAGGTCGAGGTCGGAGACCTCGTCCGCGTGCGACCGGGGGGGAAGGTGCCCGTGGACGGCGAGGTCGTCGACGGGTACACCTCGGTGGACGAATCGANNTTTCCCTTGAGCACCGTAATCTTCAGCTCGTCGAGCAGGCGCAGGGGAGCAAGGCGCCCATCGCGCAGCTTGCGGACGTCGTTTCAGGCTACTTCGTGCCCATCGTCATGCTCATCGCGCTGGTCTCGGGCGCGGCCTGGCTGATCAGTGGACAGAGCGTCGCCTTCAGCATGACGATCTTCACCGCGGTGCTCGTGATCGCCTGCCCCTGCGCCCTCGGTCTTGCAACCCCAACGGCGATCATGGTCGCCACAGGCAGGGGCGCTGAGAAGGGCATCCTCATCAAAGGGGGCGCGGCCCTCGAGGAGACGCACAGGATCCAGACCGTCATCCTGGACAAGACGGGGACGATCACGGAGGGCGCGCCCGTCGTGACCGACATCCTCCTGGCGAACGGCACCTCGGAGGATTCCCTGCTCCAGCTCGCCGCCTCCGCGGAGAAGGGCTCGGAGCACCCCCTCGGCGATGCCATCGTCCAGAGCGCGGAGAATCGAAAGCTCGCGCTTCTGCCGCTGGAGCGTTTCCAGGCGCTGCCCGGACGGGGGATCCAGGCAAGGATCCAGGGCCGCGATATCCTCCTGGGCAACGAGAAGCTCATGGCTGAGCGGGGCGTCGGCCTGGGAACCCTCCTGGAAGCCTCGGGCTCAATGGCTGCCGCGGGAAAGACCCCGATGTTCGTCGCCCTCGATCAGTCGGCAGCGGGCATCATTGCCGTGGCCGACGTTCCCAAGGCATCGAGTGCCGCCGCCATTGCCGTGCTGCGGCAGATGGGTCTCGAGGTCGTCATGATCACCGGGGACAACGAGCGGACGGCCAAAGCCATCGCGGCGCAGGTCGGCGTGGACAGGGTACTGGCCGAGGTGCTCCCGCACGAAAAGGCGGCGGCCGTGAAGAAGATCCAGGCGGAGAAGCGCAAGGTGGCCATGGTCGGTGACGGGATCAACGACGCCGCCGCGCTGGCACAGGCCGACATAGGGATCGCCATCGGCTCGGGCACGGACGTCGCCATCGAATCGGCGGACATCGTGCTCATGAAGAGCGACCTCGCCGACGTTGCAGGTGCCATCCGTCTCAGCACGGCGACCATCCGCACGATCCGCCAGAACCTCTTCTGGGCGTTCGGCTACAACGTGCTGGGGATCCCGATCGCGGCGGGATTGCTTCATCTGTTCGGGGGCCCTCTGTTGAATCCGATCTTCGCCGCTGCGGCGATGTCGCTGAGCTCGGTGTCGGTCGTGAGCAATGCGCTCCGCCTGCGCCGCTGGAGGTAGAGGGATGGACCACGGAAGCCACGACAGCCACAAGGCGCTTGCACTGCTGAAGACGGCCCGCGGGCAGGTCGACGGCGTGCTGCGCATGGTGGAGGAGGACCGCTACTGTATCGACGTGTCGAAGCAGGTGCTCGCGACGATCGCCCTCTTGAAGAAGGCGAACATCGTGATCCTCAAGCAGCACATGGATACCTGCGTGAAGGACGCCATCCGCACTGACAAGGGCGCCGAGAAAATAGACGAAATCACCATGATACTGGAGACGTATCTGGAGAGGTGAGGAGGAGATGATGGCAACGGCAACGAACAAGGTGAAGGACCCCGTGTGCGGGATGATGGTCGATCCGTCAACCGCAGCCGCAAAACGCACGTTCGGCGGCAAGGATTTCTATTTCTGCGCCGAGGGCTGTGCGCGGACGTTCGATTCGGACCCCAAGAAGTACGCCAAGGGCTGAGCAGCAGGGCGCGCAGGCCCCAGGGCCTCCGTTGGCTCTCGGCGCCGTGAATGCTACACTGCCGACCGTGAGGATCGGCGTTCTCATCATGGGGCTCGTTGCGGCGGCCCTCTTCGGAATTGCCACTCCCTTGAGCAAGGGCTTGCTGAGGGACCTCTCCCCGTTCGCCCTTGCCGGGCTTCTCTATCTCGGAGCGGCGGCAGGCGTCCTCCCCTACGTTCTGATAAAAAGGCAGCGGGCACGGCGAATCGACCGGAGGAACGTGGTGCGGCTTTCGGGAGCCGTCCTGTTCGGGGGATGTCTCGGCCCGGTGTTCCTGCTGATGGGACTTGCCTCGGCCCGCGCTTCGTCCGTCTCCCTCTGGCTCAACCTCGAGCTGGCCGCGACTGCCGTCCTGGGCCTGCTCTTCTTCAAGGACCATCTGGACCGCAATGGGTGGCTGGGTGTCGGAGGCGCGCTGCTGGCCGGAGTGCTCGTAACGGTCAACGAGGGCGTCTCGGGGGTGCTGCCCGCTGTTTTCGTCGCGTGCGCCTGTCTGTGCTGGGGCGTGGACAATAATCTCACCGCGGTGGTCGACGGAGTGACTCCGCAGGGGATCACGTTCATCAAGGGAGCGATTGCCGGTGCGGTGAATCTTGTCATCGGCCTTTCGATGCATCCCCGTCTTCCCGGCGCATCAACGGTCCTCTCGGCCCTTGGCGTCGGTGCGCTCTGTTACGGCGGGAGCATCGTCCTGTACATCACCGCTGCGCAGGGGCTCGGCGCGATCCGGGGCCAGATCCTGTTCGCGAGCGCCCCGTTCTTCGGGATGCTCTTCTCGATCCTCCTGCTGTCGGAGAAAACCACCTGGGCGCAATGGGCGGCGGCGGCCATCATGGTCGCGGCCATCGCGCTTATGCACCGCGAGCGGCACGCGCACGCCCACGTTCACGAACGGATCGTTCACGTGCACGCTCACCGTCATGATGACCTGCACCACGACCACGACCACGACCACGGCCACGGCCACGGGGGGAAGCCTGCCGCGAAATGGCACATCCATTGGCACCAGCATACGGCTATCGAGCATGCGCATCCCCACGTGCCGGACCTGCACCATCGCCATGGTCACGCCGCGCGATAGACCGCGGACCCACCCGACAGGCGCTCCCGACTTCCACGGCTACTGTTTCATGCCCGCTGAATCGAGCCTGCACCAGACATACAGGGCATCGTATACCTCGAGCTGGTGCGCGATGTTTTCGCTGTCGAGGGGAAAGCGCAGACCGAAGCCGGTAGCCATCGCCTCCAGGCCGCGCGCGATGGGATCGGTATCGATGTCTTCCGCGACATCGGCTGCATGGATGATTTTCGCCATGCGTACCAACCCTCTGTCATTCAAGCCGTACTTCAGCATGATGGATTCGAAAGAGCAGCGCCCCTCCTTGTGGCCGAGCTCCACGGCGGGAACGTCGAACGGGATCGCTCCGGTCTCCTTGACGGTCCGCTCGACTTCGCCTTTCGGAACGAAAAGGAACTCGGCCTCGCTGTCGACGAACCGCGTGATGAGCCACGGGCAGGCGACACGATCGACATGAACGTGCGAACGGGTAACCCATTTCACTGGCTGTCTCCTCGGTTCTGAAGGTACTCCTGCCGTGCGGGCCGTAGGGGCGGTTGTCGCCGCCCTGGGCGTCCGCATCCTCGCACTCGCGCTCCGCTAGCGCCGCCCCGCGACCTTTCGGATGAAACCGGTGTAGAAAGCGATCATGCGGCCGAAGTTGTCCAGGGATATCCTCTCGTCCACCCCGTGGATGAGCGCGATGTCCGACGGCTTGAGCACCGCGGGCATGAACCGAACGATGGCGTCCGCGACGTTCGCGAACTTTCTCGAGTCGGTTGCCATCACGACGAGGAACGGGACTGCCGCAGACTCGGGTGCGACCTCGGCGATGGATTCGCGCAGGGCGCCCCAGAGTGCCTCGTCGAAATTGAGCTCGGGGACGGGCTCGCTCGCTTCGGCATTTTCGGGGAACGCCGCGCTCAAGCTGAAGGGGCTGTGCACGTAAGGAGCGGCGACACGCCGCACGCGCTCCAGCGCCGATGCGGTGGATTCCCCGGGGAGGATCCGCAGGTTCACGATGGCGCTGGCTTCTCCGGGGAGCACGTTCGGTCTGTCGCTCGCCTGCAGCATCGTGATGGCCTGTGTCGTTCGCAGCAGCGAATCGGTGGAGGGGTCGGCGGAGAGGACCCTCCGCAGGACGGGCCAGAGCGGGCCGATGAAGCGGAGCGCCGCCCCCATTGCGGGCTGGACGTGCGGGGCGAGCGCGCGGAAGAACCTGCGCACGGTGGGAGTGAGCCGCTGGGGGAACGGGTGGCGCTCCAGCGCCGCGAGTGCGGCGCCCAGCGCACCGGCTGCGGTTCCCTTGCCGGGCATCGCCGAATGGCCGGCGGTCCCCGTCACGGTGAGGCGAACGTTCGCGAAACCCTTCTCCGCAATGCCGACCATGGCGAGGGGACGTCTGACGATGGAAAGCACGCCGTCGGCGATCACGGAGCCCTCGTCGACGAGGCAATAGGGGCGGATGCCTTTGCTTTCGAACGCGGCGGCGATGATTGCAGCGCCCCGCACCCCGTTCATCTCCTCGTCACCGCCGAACGCGAGGTTGACGGTCCGCTCTGGGGTGAAACCCGCGGACAGAAGACCTTCCACCGTTTCCATGAGGGCGAGGAGCGACCCCTTGTCGTCGAGCGTGCCACGGCCCCATACGAACTCCTCAGTCACGTCCCCTGCAAACGGCGGGTGGGACCACGCCGACTCGTCCCCGGGGGGCACGACGTCGCAGTGCGCATACAGCGCAAGCGGAGCATTCGTGCCGGTTCCCTTCCACGTGAGGAGGAGGGCCAGAGGGCCGAGCCGTTCCCACTGGAGGCGGGAGGCGGCGAGGGGGAACTCGGCGCGGAGGAAGGCCGCGAACTGGTCGAACGCCGCGTACCCGGGATCCGACTCGTGCGCGTCAGGCAGCGGGGTGATCGTGCGGACCGAGACCGCTCTTCCCAGCCTCTGTGCCTGCTCAGTGGTACATCTGTGGCTCGTCATGGCGTTCACCGTAGCTCCCGGCCGCGAACGTGTCAAGAAAATGCAGTTGGGGAAAAGCCCGAAACGGCTCCGTTCTTGAGCCTGTCACGCGATCGGGTATAGGATCGACGCAAGAGAGGTGTCAGTGATGATGACGAGCACTGAGATCATGCGCCGCGCGCGGAGCCTGGGGACCGCCCTTCCGGCGTTCAACATCCCGTTTCCCCCCATGATGGAGGGGGTGATAAGGGCGATCATCGACGAAGATTCCTTCGCCCTCGTCGAGGTCGCCCGTGTGGAGTGGCTCACCTTCGAGATCGAAGGGCCCGAGCGCTTCATGAAGGAGTACCGCAAGCACGCCGACCCGGGTCACGTCCGCTCCCACCTCGACCACGTGCCCGTGATCGACGAGGAGGGGAAGAAGGTCGACTACCTGCCCATCGTCGAGCGGGCGATCTCCGTGGGCTTCGACTCCGTGATGATCGACGGCTCGGCGCTCCCGCTGGAGCAGAACCTCGCCGCGACGAAGGAGGTGGTCAAGATCGCGCACGCCGCCTCCCTGCCCTGCGAGGCGGAGCTCGGCGCCATCCTCAGGTTCGGCGTCGGGGAGGTGCCGCCCTACGAGCAGCTCTTCGCCTCGCGCAAGGGCTTCACGAAGGTGGAAGAGGCAGTGCGATTCTCCCAGGAGAGCGGCTGCGACTGGCTTTCCGTCTCCATCGGCAACATCCACGGCGCCGTCTCCGCGGCTCTCCGCGACAAGCCGAAAGGCGAATCGCGCATCGACCTCGAGCACCTGGAAGCGCTTTCCCGCGCGACGGGGATCCCTCTCGTGCTGCACGGCGGTTCGGGCGTCAGGCGCGCGGACGTGCTCGCCTCGATGAAGAAGGGGATCGCCAAGATCAATGTCGGCTTCGAGATCCGCAAGGCATATGAAGACGCCCTCACGTCCAAGGGGAGCGTGACGGCCGGCGTCGAGGCGACATACCAGCGCACCCGCTCCCTGCTGCGCGACCACTTCGGCATCTCGGGGATCGCCGGCTCCCTCCTCGGCTCATGAGCGGCCTTGCCGGCCCTGCGAAGGCATCCTGACCTTTTCATGACTTTCGGCACTCCCCGTGTGACCTGACATCTCCGTATTCTCTTCCCATCAAAGGGAAGGAGAGTCACGGATGAGCTTCGTCGAGGTTCTCGACCTCAGGAAGAGTTTTGGCAGCGTCGTCGCGGTGGACGGCGTGAGCTTCGGCATCGAGGAGGGGGAGCTCTTCAGCCTCCTCGGTCCGAACGGCGCCGGGAAGAGCACGTGCATCGGGATGCTGTCTGCGCTCGTCCCTCCCAGTGCGGGGGACGCCCGCATCGGGGGCATCTCCGTGCGGGAGAGGAGCCCCGCGCTGCGCCGACTTTTCGGCATCGTACCGCAGGAGATCGCCCTCTACGAGGAGCTCTCCGGCCGGGACAACCTCACATTCTGGGGGCGGCTGTACGGGCTTTCGGGCAGGGGACTGCGCTCCCGGGTGGACACGCTCCTTGCCAGGGTCGGCCTTTCCGACCGGGCCCGTGATCCGGTCAAAGCCCTGTCAGGCGGCATGAAGCGGCGCCTGAACATCGCGGCAGGCATCATCCACTCACCGCGCCTGGTCTTCATGGACGAGCCGACGGTCGGCATCGACCCGCAGAGCCGCCGCGCCGTGCTCGACCTCATCCTCGACCTGAGGCGGGAGGGCATGACGATCCTCTATACGACCCACTACATGGCGGAAGCCGAGGAGCTCTCCGATCGTGTCGGCATCATCGACCACGGGAAGCTGCTCGTCGTGGGCACCTGCAGGGAGCTCGCCCAGAGCGTGGGGGGTAGGGAGCGCCTCCGTGTCTCGCTGGCGGGAGACGAGGAGGGGGAGCGGCTGTCGGAGAAGCTTCGTTCCCTGCCCGGTCTCAGCGTGGAAACGGACGGGTCGCGCGTCACGGTGATCGCGCAGAAAGTGCGCACGCTGCTCCCCGCCGTCATCCAGGCGGCAGCCGAGGCGCGTGCGTCCCTGCACGACATCGAGATCAGGGAGCCGAACCTGGAGACGGTTTTCCTCACCTACACCGGGCGGGAGCTCGCGGCACAGGGGGCTGAGTGATGGCAGCCCTCGTCATTGCGCTCCAGGACATCCGTCGCGCGCTGCGCGATCCGCTGGGAATCCTCATGACACTCGCCGTGCCGTTCGTCCTCACCGTCGCTCTGGGGTTCGTTTCCGACAGGGCGCCGTTCGGCGTTCCACCCGTTGACGGCTTCGACGCCCTGTCCTACATCGCTCCGGGCATGGCGCTGTTTTTCATGATGATCACCGTGCGGCAGGCGGCGAAGACCGTCGCCGAAGATGCCGACAGGGGCGTGCGGGACCGCCTGCGCGTCGCTCCCATCAGCCAGGGCTCCATTGCGGCAGGCACCATGGCGTCGCACGTCATCGTCATCTTCCTCCAGCTCTGCGTCCTGATCGCGGTTTCCACGGTCCTCTACGGGCTGCGCTGGGGACCGCTCGGCACGGTGGTGCTCCTCTGTCTCATGCTCGCCGTCACCGGCGGCGGATGGGTCGGCATCCTGGTCGCCGTGGGACGCACGCCGCAGCGGATCAATTCACTCGGCATGGCGCTCACCCTCGTGTTCGCCATCGTCAGTCGGAGCTTCGCCGCGGTGATCCCCACCTCGCCGTGGATGGACGGCGTGGCCCGCATCACGCCGAACTACTGGGGCCTGCACGCCTTCTCGGCGCTCGCACTCGGGGGAGGCCTCTCCTCCATCGTTCAGGACATCGCGGCCCTCGCCCTGATGTGCGCCGTGCTCTGGGTCGGTGCTTCGCTGATTGGCCGCCGCCCTTTTGGCCGAAGGAGGACTGCATGAACCGCTTTCTTACACTTACCGCCAAGGACCTCAGGATCAGGTTCACGTCACCCGTGACGCTCGTGTTCTTCCTCGTGCTGCCCCTGGTGTTCACCATCGTTCTTTCCGGCGGCGCATCCGCCGGACGCGGCACTCCCCCGCGGGATGCGCTCATTCTCGTCCAGGATCTTTCAAAGACCGCAGCGAGCACGGCGTTCGTCGCGCGTCTATCGGGCATGCCCGGCGTGCGCATCCGACAGGTGATCGATCCGACCGACCTTCTGCGCAGCTCGGAACCCGACCTCCTGATCAGCCTGGACAAGGGTGGGGCCGCGGGCCTTACCGTGCGTTTCAGGTTGTCGCCATGGAAACCGGCGGGAAGCACGGCCGGCCGTGTGCGCACCTGGCTCGAGTCCGGAACCGCAGCCGCACCTGCGGCCGCGTCGGCCGCACCTACGGCCGCGCCAGCGGCCCAGGATGCGGAGACTGCGACCTTCTCGTCGGCTGCCGCCACAAGCAATGCCGGTCAGATCATCACCTGGGTGCTCGTTCCCCTCCTGGGGATCGGCTCGAACTTCATCAGTGAGAGGCGCAGGGGGACGATGCGACGGATCCTCGCCACCCCGACCAGTAGCGCAACTACGATTGCGGCGACCGCCGCTGCGGAGGTGCTTGCCGCTCTCGTCCAGATCGGGTTGCTCGTGGCCTTCGGTGCCGTGGCGTTCCATCTGCCATGGCTGTCGCATCCAGCGGAGCTCATCGCCCTCAGCGTGGCGTTCTGCGTCGGGGGCGCGTCCCTCGGGGCGCTCCTGGGACTCTTCGCCCGTACCGAGCGGCAGGCGGGCTCGCTCGGGATTGCCGTCGCCATGGTGCTCGCCGTGCTGGGTGGATGCTGGTACCCCGCGGCGCTCTTCCCCGCCGGACTGCGCGCGGTGACTGCCCTTGACCCGGCGGGCTGGGCCATGGACGGCTTCCTGGCCGTGCTGTCCCCCGCCGCATCGGCCGCTGGTGCATGGAAGAGCGCGGCCCTGTTGCTCTGCTTCAGTGCAGCGGTCCTCCTGCTCACACTCGGAGCCTCCCGTGTGAGACGCGTCTCTCTCGCATGATGTGCTATACTCGCGCGGTGAAGCCGGCAGTGCCTGCGCAGCGCACGAGCGCTGCGCGCTACACGATTCTGCATCTCTCGGCCTACCTGACCGTGCTGGGCGTATGTGTCGCCGAGGCGCTCGACATGGGCTTCACCGGCAGGTTCTATGCCACGGCGCTGCTGCTTGCAGCGTTCACCGTCATCGTCGTGATCGTCCTCAACGTCATCTACAGGCACGACCTCGCCGCCTTCATCGTGCTTTTGATCGCAGGGGCGGCAATCGCCGTCGGCATCATGCTCCTCGGGGCAAGCCCCGAGTTCGGGGCGATCCTTTTCTTCGTGCTGTGCGCGTTCGTGGCCATGCGCCTGCCCATCGCCGCCGCCCTGGGGTCATCGGGGCTTTCGGTCCTCCTGTTCCTCCTCTGCCTGCTGCTGAAGGGACGGAGGGAATGGCTGGCCGATGCCCTCACGTTCGGCGCCGGCTATTTCGCCATTGTCGCCTTCGCCGTGGCATTCAGTCGCACGCAGGATGCGCGCAGAGCGAGCCAGCAGCTCGTGGTGGAGCTTACGGCGTCGCAGGAGCGCCTGCGGAACCTCGCCATATTGGAGGAGCGGCAGCGGCTTGCCCGCGAGATGCACGACGCGGTCGGGCACAGGCTCACCGCTGCGGCAGTGCTTCTGGAAGGGGCGGGGAGGCTCATCGCCACCGATCCCGACAGGGCGACCCGCATGGTGGAGACCTCGCGGGAGCAGGTGCGGGAAGGCCTGGCAGAGCTGCGAACGGCCGTCTCGGCCCTGCGCGAAGGGGGAAGCGGCCGGCAGCCTGTCGCGGCCATCCTCCAGGCCCTCGTTTCCGTCTTTTCGCAGGCATCGGAGGCGCAGGTGCGCCTGTCGATCCAGCCCGGGCTCGACGAGCCGGATCCCGAGCGCACGCTCGTCATCGTGCGCACGGCGCAGGAGGCGCTGACGAACATGCAGAAGCACGCCGCGGCCTCGAGCATCTCACTCGATCTCCTGCAGGGGCCGTCAGCCTATACGCTTTTGTGCTCGGACAATGGGCGCGGACCAGCGGCGGCCAGCCCGTCGGCGGAGGGTCCCGGCTCGGAGCCGCAGGATCCCTCGGCGCAGCCGGTGCCCGGTCCTGCCCCAAGCCGCCCCGCCGAAGGGGGGTTCGGGCTGGGCAACCTCCGCGCCCGGGCCGGCGCGCTGGGGGGCAGCGTGGAGCTCTCCCGCGGCACGCACGGGGGGGCCGTGCTCCGTCTGACGCTGCCTATCGGCGGTGCCCATGCCTGAGCCGGGGATCCGTGTGCTTCTCGTCGACGATCAGCAGCTCATGCGTGAAGGCCTGCGCACACTTCTGGAGCTTGAGGAGGGAATCGTCGTGATCGGCGAGGCTGCAGATGGTGAGGCGGGTGTGGAGGCGTTCGGGAAGCTTTCGCCCGACGTCGTCCTCATGGACATCCGCATGCCGAGGATGGACGGCGTGGAGGCCACGCGGCGCATCCGGGGCAGGGACCCTTCCGCGCGGATCCTCGTGCTGACGACGTTCGACGAAGACGAGCTCGTCTTCCAGGCGGTGCGTGCCGGGGCGCGCGGGTACCTCCTGAAGGACGTCTCGGGCCACGAGCTGGCGGAGGCGGTCCGCAATGTCGCTTCGGGCGCCGGCGCCCTTCAGCCGACGGTGGCGCGCAAGGTCATGGACGCGTTTGCCCGCCTGGCGAGCTCAAGCCCCCCCGCCGTGTCGCACTTGCCGGACCCGATGTCGGCCCGCGAGATCGCGGTTCTCGCGCTTGTCGCTCAAGGGCTCAGCAACAAGGAGATCGCCGACCGCCTGTTCCTGGCGGAAGGCACGGTGAAGAACCATGTCAGCGCCATCCTCCAGAAGATCGACGCACGCGACCGCACACAGGCGGCTCTGAAGGCGCGGGAGCTGGGGCTGCTTCCGGAGTGACGGGGCTCAGGGAGCGCGATGCGTCGGGCCGGAGTCCAGAAGCTTCCTGACCCTGGCAAGGAGCTCGGAGGCGTCGATCGGCTTTTCGATAAGCTCAAGCCCCGCGTTGACGATGTCCTGATAGGCGACCATGTCGTTGGTGTACCCGGACATGTAGGCGACCTTGATCATCGGCCGTTCGGCGGTGAGCCGTTCGACGAGCTTACGCCCGCCCATCCCCGGCATGACCACGTCGGTGATGAGAAGATCGAAGGAGCTCGAATCCGCCAGGGCGACGGCGAGCGCCGCTTCCCCGTCCGCAGCGGGGACAACCGTGTAGCCGGCATTGCGGAGAATCAGCGTGACGAGGGAGCGCACCCCGTCGTCATCCTCTACGAAAAGGATCTTCTCCCTTCCCCTGAGGGGCGGCTTCGGGTGCGCCTCCACGGCGCCGGGATCCTTCTCCGCGCGATCCGTCCGGGGGATGAAGATGCTGAAGGCCGTGCCTGCGCCTACGGCGCTCTGCACCGCAAAACCACCGCCTGATTGTTTGACGATCCCGTAGGCGGTGGAGAGCCCGAGGCCCGTGCCCTTGCCGGGCTCTTTGGTGGTGAAAAAAGGCTCGAACAGGTGCCCCATCGTATTCGCATCCATCCCCTTCCCCGTGTCGGAGACGGAGAGGCACACGTGATCCCCCGCGCCGATGTCCGTGTGGAGCCGGATGAAATCCTCGCCCACCACGACGTTCCTCGTCCCGATGGAAAGCACGCCCCCCTCCGGCATCGCGTCCCGTGCGTTCACGGCGAGGTTCATCACCACCTGCTCGATGCGGGCGGGATCGACCCTGACGGGCCAGAGGCGCTCCTCAAGGTCCAGCGTGACCTCGACGTCCTCCCCGATCATGCGGCCGAGCATCTTTTGCAGGTTGCTGAGCAGATCGTTGAGGTCGACGACGCGCGGCTGCAGAGTCTGGCGCCGGCTGAAGGCGAGGAGCTGCTGCGTCAGCCCCGCGGCGCGGACGGCGGCCTTGCGCACCTCCGTGATGTACTCACGCTCGGGAGTGCCATCGGTCGCACCGCTGGCGAGGAGGTCGCAGTATCCGTAGATCGCGGTGAGGATGTTGTTGAAGTCGTGGGCCACCCCGCCGGCGAGCTGNNTGAAGTCGTGGGCCACCCCGCCCGCCAGGCGGCCCACGGCCTCCATCTTCTCCGCCTGCACGAGCTTCTCGTTGGACTCCTTGAGCTGCTCCACGGCCTGGCGTCTCTCCGTGATGTCGTGGACCGTGTCGATGACCCCGATGATGTCGCCCTGCGCATTGCGCAGTGGAGCGCTCGCCTCGGACAGCCATGTCGTGCGTGAGGTGCCGCGGATTGGGAAGGGGAAGTCGACGGCGTGGGAGGCGATGCCCCTCAGGGCGAGGCGTGCGTTCTCCAGGACCCCGTTCTCCTGAAGGAACGGGAGTATCTCCCACGGGTGCTTCCCCGCGACCTCCTCGCGGCCGATGCCGCTGAGCCGCTCCATGAACGGGTTCCACAACGTGTAGCGCAGGCCGGCATCGAAAACGATGATCCCCTCTTCCGCCCCATTGATGATCTGCTGGCTGAAACGGCTCGCCTCCCGGAGGGCACTCTCCGTCTCCAGCTTGGCCAGCGCTATGGAGGCGTACATGACGAGGTTCTCCAGCTCCGCGATGGACTGGGGCGTGAAACGCCCGGGCCGTTTGTCGTTGAACTGCACCAGGCCGAAGGTCCTGCCCTGCGTCCGCAGCGGAATGAGCGCCACCGACTCGTAGCCCGCGCCGTTGCAGCGGTTGCGGGTCGGAGCCTGGCGCTCCTCTTCGGTGGTGGTCGCGAGCAGGCCGGTCGTGTTGTTCGACCAGAAGCTCCCGTTGGCCGTGAAGAAGGGAAGCGCCCGATCGAATCGACCGCGGATGACGTTGCCGCACATGCACTCGAGAACGGGGATCCCCGCTCTGTCGCGGATGACCATTCCGTTCGCGTCGCGGGAGCAGAGGCTGCTCTCCAGATGCACGAACTCCTCGTCGAATCCGCGCGTTTCATAGTAGGGGAAGTCATCGTCCTTGTGGAGCCT
>PLNO01000077.1 GCA_003141795.1 Spirochaetaceae bacterium
AGGCTCAGGGTAAGGCCACTCATGAGCTCGCGCTCGGTGGTCGCACTGTTGCAGATCTGGAGGAGCTCGAGGGTGCTCTCACGCGCCTGTTCCTATTTTTTTCTCTCCGAGATGTTGTCGAAAACGGCGATGAACCTGCTACGCTCGGTGCTGTACGCCGTAATAAAGTGCCAGGCATCGAGCGACGGGAGATGCACCACCAACTGTTCGGGAGGTCCGCCGTCCGCCACGCGCGCGTACGCCGCCAGGAGCGCCGGTTGCCCTTCGATCAGCCCGGGGATCACCTCCGTCACCTTTCGGCCCGCCACGTCGTGCAGCCCCGTCAACCGGTCGAATGCCGCGTTGACGTCGATGTAGCGGAAATCCCGGGGCACGCCGTTCTCATAGATCATCTGGCAGTAGGCGAATCCCTCCAGCATGTTGCCGAAGAGGGTGTGGAAGCGCGTTTCGCTCTCCCGTATGGCAGTCTCGGTGACCCGCCGCTCGCTCACGTCCTGACAGAAGAGGAGCGCATGAGAGTCGTCGAGCGGGACCGCGCGGATCTGCAGCCAGATCGTCCGTCCGTCGACTTGCACGATCGGGAACTCCCCGCCTTCCCGCAGCAGCCCCACGAGATCCGCGGTCTCGCGCCCCTGTGAGGGGATGATGTCGGTGAGCCTGAGGGATCGCATCGCGGCGGGCTCGCGGCCGACGAGCGAGCGTGCCGCCGGGTTGAAGTCGACGCAGGTCCCTGCCTGATCGAATACGAAGATCGCGATGGGGGAGTGCTCGACGTAGGAGCGGAACCGGGCATCGCTTTCCGCGAGCTTCCTGCTCATGCTTGCTGACCTTTTCACCGAGTCGGCGATGAGCTGGTAGAGGATGACCGCCGTCACGGCAATGAAGGCGAATCCCTTGAAAACGCTCACGCGGGAGATGATGCTGGAATCACGTATCAGGAACCCGAGCAGAGTATCCGAGAGGAAGATCCAGAGGGCCGAAAATACGGTGTATATCAGGACGATGCGGACCTGCGGGGACAGCCCTTTGCGCTCCCGAGATGCTTTCATTGCTCCTTCTTCACCACTCAATGGTACCGAGGATGACACGGCTGTCAATCTCAGCGTCATATCTGGTCATTTCGATCCCCGCTGGATATAGTCCTGCCAATACTTTTGACTGCGGGGGGCTGATCGCGGTGGAACGTCAGGATGCGGGTGTCGACAGGCGAGTGGTGCTTCTCGTGGCATCGATTGCCTCCTTTCTCACGCCCTTCATGGGCTCGTCCATCAACATTGCACTCCCTTCGATCGGCGCGGAGTTCGGCTCCGACGCCGTCACGCTCAGTTGGATCAGCACCGTCTATTTCCTCGCCGCCGCGGTTTTCCTCGTTCCCTTCGGACGTCTGGCGGACATCCACGGGCGGCGGAGGGTTTTCCTCTCGGGGATCGTCGGGTACACGGTCGTGTCCCTCCTCTGCGGGCTCACCCGCTCGGAGTCGATGCTCATTGTCCTGCGGGGGCTGCAGGGCTTCACCGATGCGATGATGTTCGGGACCGGCACTGCGATCGTCACGACGGTGTATCCGCCGCAGGAGCGAGGCAAGGCCCTCGGCGTCACGGTTGCCTGCGTCTATGCAGGAGGCTCCCTGGGGCCCTTCATCGGCGGGCTCTTGACCCAGTACCTGGGATGGCGGAGCATTTTTTTCCTCACGGCGGTGTTCGGGCTCATTGCCGTTGCACTCACGCTCTGGAAGATGCGGGGTGAATGGGCCGAGGCCCCTGGGCAAAAGATGGACGTCGTGGGTTCCGTTCTCTACGGGATTTCCCTCCTCGGCATCATGTACGGCTTCCGCCTGCTTCCTTCCCTCAACGGCCTGTGGCTGATCCTGGGGGGAGCAGCCGTGCTGGCGGGTTTCGTCTACCGCCAGGTGAGGATTTCCTATCCCGTTCTTGATATCGCGCTCTTCCGCGGCAACCCCACCTTCGCCTTCTCGAACATGGCGGCCCTCATCAACTATGCGGCGACCTTCGCGCTGACTTTCCTGCTGAGCCTCTTCCTCCAGTACGTAAAGGGGCTCGGCCCGCAGACGGCGGGACTCCTCATGCTCGCACAACCCGTTGTCATGGCGGTGACCTCCCCCTTTTCCGGGCGGCTCTCCGACCGCGTGCAGCCGAGGATCGTCGCAACGACGGGCATGGGTCTTTCCACAGCGGGGCTCATCGCGATGTCCTTCATCGGGAGCGCGACCCCGCTCGGCCTCATCGTGCTCATCCTGATGGTTTGCGGGCTCGGGTTCGGCCTGTTCTCCTCACCCAATACGAGCGCGATCATGGGCTCGGTGGAGCGGAAGCATTACGCCGTGGCGTCGGCAACAATGGGGGTCATGCGGCTCATCGGGCAGATGCTCAGCATGGGAATCGCCGCGCTCATCATCGCCCTGCGCGTCGGCGAGGTGGAGATCACCCCCGCTCAGTATCCTGCGTTCCTCTCCGCCTTCCGCATCGGGTTCCTCGTCTTTTCCGCTCTCTGCGTCTGCGGCATGTTCGCTTCTCTTTCGCGGGGGAACGTGCGTCGATAGTCGGCGCTCGGTAGGCGACGGGTCTCCCGAATCGCCGTGGGGCGAACCCCCGCTTGACAGCCTGCGCGCGCCCTCTTATTGTATATATGTTCATATGTTCAAATGAGAGAGGGATGTCATGGTTGCGCAATGCAGTGAGAGCGTCATTCACCAGGATGCAGTCAAGGCGGGCAGGGCGATGATCCCCGCTCCGCGCGAGCTGGACGGGATGGAATCGTTCTTCAAAGCTCTCGGCGATCCGACGCGCCTGCGCATCCTTCACGCCCTGCTTGCCGGAGAGCTCTGCGTCTGCGATCTGGGGGAGGCCCTGAGCATGAGCGTTTCCGCCGTGAGCCACCAGCTGTCGGTTCTGAAGGGGAGCAGGCTCGTACGGCACAGGCGCGAGGGGAAGAGCGTTTTCTATTCGCTCAGCGATGCCCACGTGAGCTCGGTCCTGCAGTCCATCCGCACCCACCTCTCCGAGGAAAGGGTCCTGGCATGAGCGACCACGAGGAATCCTTCCAGCTGCGAAGAGAGCTGCTCGTAGCGGCCGCCGGCGGCATGCTCCTGCTGCTGGGCGTCATCCTTGGCCCGCGGCTCCACGCATCGGCCTGGTCGTGGACGGAGTACGCCATCTACGGCGCGGCATACATCCTCGTGGGCTGGAAGGTGCTCGCCGGCGCCGCACGGGGTATCGTGCGCGGCCGCATCTTCGATGAAAACTTCCTGATGACCGTGGCCACACTCGGGGCGTTCGCCATCCATCAGCTCTCCGAAGCCGTGGCCGTTATGCTCTTCTTCAAGGTGGGGGAGATCCTCCAGGATGTTTCAGTCGATCGCAGCAGACGGTCCATCAGCGCGCTCCGAGCGCTGCGCCCCGACTTCGCGCGAGTCCGCAGAAACGGCGGCTTCGTGGAGACGAAGCCTGAAGAGGTCGCCATCGACGAGCAGATCCTCGTGCGCCCCGGCGAGCGCGTCCCGCTGGACGGGACGGTGATCAGCGGCGGGGGGTTCGTCGATACCTCCGCGCTCACGGGGGAACCGGTGCCACGGCGGGTCGTTGCCGGAGGCGAGCTCCTCGCGGGGTACATAGCCGCAGAGGGCACCATCGAGATGCGCGTCACGCGCACCGCGGGAGACTCGAGTGCCGCGCGGATCGTGCAGCTCGTGCAGGGGGCGAGCCGGGCAAAGGCGCGCGCGGAAAAGTTCATCACGCGATTCGCCCGCGTCTACACGCCCGTGGTGGTGATCGGTGCGGCGTTGATCGCCTTCCTGCCGCCTCTGCTCATTCCCGGAGCATCCCTTTCCGTGTGGGTGTCGCGCGCGCTTACGATGCTCGTCATCTCCTGCCCGTGCGCCCTGGTCATCAGCATTCCCCTCGGCTACTTCGCGGGGGTTGGCGGCGCTTCCCGCAACGGGATCCTCGTGAAAGGCGCGGCATACCTCGATGCCCTTGCGGGGATACGCACCGTCGTTTTCGACAAGACGGGCACCCTCACGCAGGGACGGTTCCACGTTCTGTCGGTGCAGTCCCGCAACGGGGTGCCCGCGGGAGAGATCCTCCGCTACGCGGCGCTCGCCGAATCGCATTCCAACCACCCCATCGCCGCATCGATCAGGGAGGCGGAGACAGAGGGAGCCGTCGCGAGGGCAGGCGCGGCGGGCTCCGTTGTTGCAAGCGATGCCAGCCCTGCGGACGGGTTTCGGGAGGTCGGGGGGCAGGGGGTGTTCGCCACCGTCGAAGGGCATTCCGTGATGGTCGGCAACGACCGTCTGCTGCACGAGCAGGGCATTTCCCACGACACCTGCTGCGTCGAGGGGACCGTCGCCCATGTCGTCCTGGACAAGCGCTACGCGGGCTACCTCGTCATCGGAGACGAAGTACGGCCCGAGGCGACNNACTGCGGGGCCAGGGAGTCAGCCACGTCGCGATGCTCACCGGTGACGGTGAAGAGACGGCGCGGGCCACCGCGGCCGAGCTTGGCATTGACGAGTTCCACGCCGATCTCCTCCCCGCTCAGAAGGTGGAGATGCTCGAGGGGATCATGCGGGAGAAGGGTGCAAAGGGCGGGACGGCGTTCGTGGGCGACGGGATCAACGACGC
>PLNO01000043.1 GCA_003141795.1 Spirochaetaceae bacterium
GTGGAAGCGGCGCGCGCCGGCGCCCGATTCACCAAGGCCGACGAGAACATGCACCTCACGCTGAAAGAGGTCCCGCTGTACGTGGGAAGGGTGATGAAGGACCTGAAGGCGGCGGGATTCGACGTTTCGCGCAAGGGCAAGGCGCACGGCAGGCGCTTCATCTTCGCCCCGCACATCACCACGGATGCCGATTCGATCGATGCATACGCGCGGGCAGCGCTGGGCGCCGGGGCGAACGCTCTGATGTTCTCCCCCTACTACGCCGGAGGATTTCTCACGATGTCGTCCATCGTGGAGAAGTACGACATCCCAGTCTACGCGCACACGGCGGGGATGAACGTCACAACAGGCTCTCCCTCCTGGGGCATCGACTCCCGCGTGATGTACGTCCTGGCAGGATTGTTCGGCGCCGCGTTCATGCAGCTCACCACCATGAGCGGCTACCTGCGCCCCACGGACGCCGAGAAGCCTCTCATCCTGGAGAGCCTCCGCGCCAACGGTCTGGAGGGGCCGGGGGGCATGACCCTTGCGATCGCCGGCGGCATGGGCCCGAAAGTGATCGGGACGAATATGATCGCGCTGGGAGAGACGGGAAGGATGTTCCTTGCCGGTACCTCGGTCTACAGTCATCCCGACGGCCCCTCGTCGGGAGTAAAAGCGTTGATCGCGGCGTATAAAGCGTACAAGCAGGACCGGGTCACCGACATCGCCGGACTGCATCGATTTGCCGCCTCACTGGGCGGCGACGAGGGCAAAGCCCTGGAAAGGTCCCTATGAGCTCATCCCCATCCCTTCTGGAGAAAGAAATCGGAGAACAGCCGGAAGCCCTTGCGCGCACGATCGACGGTAATGCCAAAGAGGCAGCCGCCCTTGCGTCGGAGATCAAGGCGCGGGGCGTCATCTACGTGATGATCGCTGCCCGGGGCAGCTCCGACAACGCCGGAGTCTACGCTAAGTACATGTTCCAGTCCTTCAACGGGTTGCCCGTTGCCATGGCCACCCCCTCGCTGTACACGTTCCACCATACCCCGCCGCGGCTCTCCAATGTGCTCGTCCTCGGCATCTCGCAGTCAGGGCAATCGGAGGACATCGTCGAAGTGCTTGCAGAAGCGCGCAGACAGGGCGCGTTGACCGCTGCCGTGACCGCGGACGGGAAATCCCCCCTTGCACGGCAGGCCGATCATGTGCTCCTGCTCCAGACCGGGCAGGAGAAGGCGGTTGCGGCCACCAAGACCTTCACCTCATCCCTGGCAGCCCTTGCCTGCATTTCCACGGCGCTTGACGCGAACGGGGAGAGGCGGGACGCCTTGAAGCGCCTTCCCGAGCTTGCCAGCCGCACGCTGCAGGCGGCGGCAGGCCCTGCAGCGGCGCGTGCCGAGCGCTACCGCTACATGAACCGCTGCGTCGTCATCAGCCGCGGTTTCTGCTACGGGATCGCCATGGAGGTGGCCTTGAAGCTCAAGGAGCTCACCTACATCACCGCTGAGGCGTACTCATCGGCCGATTTCCAGCACGGTCCCATGGCGATGATCGAAGAAGGGTTCCCCGTGATCCTCATCGCCCCTTCCGGCACACTCCTGCCCGTAATGCAGGAGTTCGCCCAGGGGCTTGCGGACAGGCACGCGGAGATCATCAGCATCAGCGATGCGCAGGAGATGCTCGAGCGGGGCGTGACGCGGCTGCCGCTCCCCCAGGGGGTGCCGGAATGGCTCTCCCCGACCCTCGCAGTCATGCCCGGTCAGCTCCTCGGGCTGCACCTCGCCATAGCCAAGGGCCTGAATCCTGATGCCCCGCGCGGCCTGCACAAGGTGACGGTGACGCGCTAAAGGGAAGGTTTGACGTTTTTCTGTACTTGAAAGAAAAGAATCCCACCCTGCGTCTCGAAGGACTGCTCCCAGAGCGCAGGGTCGAAGACGGAGAGGATCTGCTTCACCGCATCCAGCTCAACGGGACGTTCGCTCAGGATGCCCTCAGGCGGGGCCTGGGTGAAGGCCGTTCCGAAAACGACGCCGTCCTTCTTCAAGACCCGGTGGATCTCCGTGGCAGCCCTCTGCGGGTTGGGAAACACGTTGAAGGCCATGGTGGCGAGGCACATGTCCACGCAGTTGTCGGGCAATGGGATACGCTCGGCGTCGACGTTCCACAGCGCGGCGTTGAGGTTGTCTCCCAGGAGGATTTTCGCGTGCCCGAGCATCTCCAGGGAGATGTCCATCCCGAGGTAAATCGAGGTCTGGGGCACGAAAGAGCCGATCGGGAAAGCGGTGCCGCACCCCACGTCGAGGATGACCTTGCCGCCGGCGCGCGACATGAACGCTTCAAGCTTCGCCGCGTAGGTGCTCCACGGGCAGGAAAGGCTTTCCACCAGGCGTACAATGGCGTTATCGTAGGAGGGAGCGAGCGCATCGAAGGTCCTTTGAACTATTTCCTGCTCATCGGAAAGGGGCAGGGAGGTGAGGAAGTCCACCATCCCGTTCTTCAGCGGGTACACCCTTCCGCATCGAGAGCAGGTGAACGAGTCGCCGTTGCGCGCCAGATTCTCCCTGCAGCTCGGGCAAAAGGGCGAAAACAATTGCATGGAAAGGATTGTATGGCATGGGCAGGCGCCATGTCAAACGGTTTAGTTAACGTTTTGCCATTCTCGATATAGGAGTTGTGTACCAATAACTATGGGATTTGACTTTTCAACACTTTTGAATGACAAACAGGCCGAGGCGGTGGCATCAACCGAGGGCCCCCTCCTCATCATAGCGGGCGCGGGCTCGGGAAAAACGCGCGTCATCACCTATCGAATCGCCCAACTTCTCTCGAAAGGCGTCCCGCAGTCCCAGATTCTCGCCGTTACATTCACGAACAAGGCTGCCCGTGAGATGGCATCCCGCGTGAAGCAGCTGATCCCGCGGAAGCTCACGCGGCTCACGGTGTCCACGTTCCACGCTTTCGGCGCACAGGTCCTGCGGGAACGGTACGCGCTGTTGGGGTTCCGGGCGAACTTCAGCATCTACGATTCCCAGGACCAGGCCAGCCTCATCCGGGAAACGGCCAGGGAGCTGGGGATGAAGGGGCAATCCATCGACCTCGTTGCCGCGGGGCAGCTCATCTCCACCATGAAGACGGGACGGGGCACATGGAGCCCTGCGAACGCGGACATGCGGCCTCTGTTCACCGAATACCAGAAGAACCTCCGCATCTACAACGCCGTGGATTTCGACGACCTCATCATGCTTCCCCTGGAGTTATTGCGGGATAACGCCGAGGTGCGCGCCGAATACCACGAGCGGTTCCACTACGTCCTCGCCGACGAGTTCC
>PLNO01000271.1 GCA_003141795.1 Spirochaetaceae bacterium
AGATTGGAATGATGTGGCCCCCGGGGGGGCCACATCATTCCAATCTTTTCGTTTCCGCTTCTGTCACCGTTGCGTCCCGGCACCGCGATTGCGACACGCCCATCTCCGCAGGGAGATCGGGGTGTCAGCAATCACATTCCCTCCGGTCTTCTGCCGTCGGGCTACTCGACAACCACCATGGAATAGACCCGGGCTTCCTTTGTCGAATCAAGCGGTGTCAGCCCGACCCACGTGTCATTTTTCCAATAGCCGGGCACTTTCACTCCAGAGCTGTTGGTGCTGTAGCCTCCCGCATAGACGTCGCTTCCCGAGATTGCCAGGGAATAGATCGCGGAGCTTTTCGTCGAATCCAGCGGTGTCAGCCCGACCCAGGTACCGTCCTTCCAATAGCCGGGCACTTGGACGCTGGAGTTGTCGACACAATACCCTCCCGCGTACATGTTGCCGGACGCTGACCTGACAAGGGCATTGAGATATGTGGATTTACCCGAAACCAGGGGTGTCAGCACTTGAAAGGTCCCCCCGTTCAACCAGTAGCCGGCCTCAATAAGAGATGAGCTGGCATAACAAACGCCACCTGCATACACATCGCTCCCCGATACCACGAGTGCCATGACCGAGGCGGTGTAGGTCGTGCTTATCGGTGTCAGCCCAGTCCATGTGCCGTTCTTCCAGTAGCCGGACACTGCCACATCAGAGCTGTTGATGCTGTAGCCGCCCAGATACACATCGCTTCCCGAGACGGCCAACGAGGTCACGTAACAATTCTTGCCGCTCACCAGCGGTGTAGCCGCCACCCAGGAGCCGTTCAACCAGTAGCCGGGAATCTCGGCGGGCGTGCTGTTCTGGGTATGGCCGCCAGCATAGACATCGCTTCCCGAGACCACCAGGGCTTGGACGAAGGACAGAGAAATGCTTCCAGAGCCGCCGAGCGACGGCAGCTCGGTCAAGACGCCGTTCTTCCAATAGCATGGCATAGACTGTTGAGAGCCGTAATAGCTGTCTCCTCCGGCATACACATCGCTCCCCGAGACCGCCAGAGACCTGACATGGGCGTTATAGGATGTGCTCGTCGGTGTCAGCCCGTTCCAGGTGCCATCCTTCCAATAGCCGGGCGCCTGGATGCTACCGCTTGTGCTGAAGCCTCCGGCATACACGACGGGTTCTGTCGATGTCGTTGTCGTCGTCACTGCCGGTGTCGCGGCAACACAGCTTGTGCTGAGAAGTACAGCAATCCCAAGCGCAACTGTCGGCGCAATGAGTCTGCACGTCTTTCTGCTTAGACTGTCCAGTGTCTTTCTCTGTTTTACCATTCTCTCACCTCCCATGATGATCGATCCGCGCATAGGGTGCGGGTGGTCGTCCAGAAGTGACATCTACCAAAGTGTAGATTTTGAGGTGTTTCTGCAATTTCGGCGCCGCAGCACGTCCATTGCGGCGCATTCGTCAACCGGGAAGACACGCTGAGCTGTCCTCGAAATGGGTTCCACACCCCTGCAGCGGGTCCGCCCTTCAACCGACATGGCCGCCGCGGTCTCGCCCTCGCTCGGATCATCCGGTCCTTTAGCGCGAGGCTGTGCCGTGATGGACGATTCGCGAAAGTTCGAGGCGATTGCGCGCCCCGGTTTTTTGGTAGATGTGAATCAGGTGGGTTCTGACGGTGCCGACGGAGATGAAGAGCTCTTCCCCGATTTCCTTGTAGCTGAGGAACTGGAGGGCGAGGAGCATGATCTCGGCTTCGCGCCTGCTGAGATTGAAGCGACGCAGGAGAGTCTCGTCGAGCAGAGGCATCTCAGGTGGCGGCACCGGCTCGAGGATCTCATTGATCGATCCGACGAGCATGATGAGGCTCATCACAACGTAGAAGGCTGGAAGGATGCTCAAGTCCTCCGGAATGATGGCGGCGAGGGCGGGGATCATCCAGCCGATGAAGTCGACGACGAAGAGCGCAGGCAAAAGGGCGATGGTGAGGCCGCGGAGGATGGTCAGCGCGTGGTTGTAGTGGTGTATCGCGGTCGAGGGGGGCGTCCGTCTGCGGAAGATCATGGAGCTCAAGCTGAAGTACAAGAGCGCGAGGCTCAAGTCCGCATAGATCAGTGCGTACATGCCTGTATAGACGGTCAAGGGGAAGGGGAAGAGGAAGAAGGCGCCGAAGGCTATGGCGATGAGGCCGGAAGCAATCGCGAAGCCCCGTTCGACGTGCTTGGGGAAGCCACTCAGGATCGGCGGCCTGCTGATGCGCGGGAGGAGCACGCAGAGCCCGAGGCAGATGAACTGCTCGCCCTCGTGGACGACACCTCGGAAGGGAGTCTTCAGGCCGATAAGGCCGCAATAGAGCTCGTAGCTCAAGGCTGCGACGAAGAGAAGAAGGAGGAGATTCGCAAGGAGAAGCGGGGGGAGCTTGGGACTTTTTGACTTGAGGTAGAGGATGAACATGGCGGAGATGGCCACTCCTCCAATTACGAGAGAGATGATGTGATACGCTAAGAAGCCTCCAAGCATACTTTTTATTGAATGTACTGTTCGGAAAGGTCGAAAGAGAGAAGTTGCATGGCAATCGTCGACGATGTGAGAAGTGGGCGCCGATCCTCGGCCATTCCCTGGGGATGAAGGGGGATCGCCTCCCTCGTGTTCGCGAGCGTCTCCTCGACGGTGCTGCTGGTCGTGGCGTACTCGGGGAGCTCGGGCGCATATGCTGAGAAATTGCGCTCTCCCTTTTCTACGATGACGGTGAAAGTCAGTTGGTCGGTCATTACTTCAAGCCTGCCTGCTTCATACTACTGCTGAACGTGCACGGCTGTCTTCGAAGTTTGCAGAGTTGAGACGGGAGACATGTACTCTTGATGCGTACGTGAAGGTCCGTTTTTTGGGGTTCTTTGCAGCGGACTGGACTTGAACCAGCACACCCTTTCGGGCACCAGCCCCTCAAGCTGGCGTGTCTACCAAATTTCACCACCGCTGCGTGTGAGCAGAACTATAGCTATTCACCGACAATGTGTCAAGAATCCCGGAGAATTCAGTCGCACCCGCGGGCGGTACGGGGCTGAATCCAGGGGACGCCGATGCGCGATCCGCTCACGCGGAGGCATGCGTGCAACGGCGGGCCTTGCCATGAGCGGGCACTCCCGATAGATTTAGCTGCATGATCGGACCCCACCACGACAGCACCCGGCCCGCCCTGGAAGTCTCGAACCTCAGGGTCGTGCTCGGCGGGAACACGGCTCTGCGCTCCGTCTCCTTTGCGCTCAGCAAGGGGGCTTCCGTGGCCGTCGTCGGTCCGAACGGCGCGGGCAAGAGCACGCTCTTCAGGGCCATCGCCGGCATCATCCCCACGGAAGAGGGAGACATCACCGTTTTCGGGAGCAAGCCCGACGGCCACACCTGCATCGCCTATGTGCCGCAGGCAAGCGTCGTGGACTGGAGCTTCCCCGTGAGCGTTTTCGACGTCGTGCTCATGGGGCGCACGCGCAGGATCGGGATGTTCCGACGCCCGGCCCGGGCCGACAGGAGCCTCGTCTACCAGTGCCTGGAGATGGTGAACATGGAGGAGCTGGCCGATCGTCAGATCGGGGAGCTTTCCGGCGGCCAGAAGCAGCGTGTGTTCATCGCGCGCGCACTCGCCCAGGAGGCGGAGATCGTCCTGATGGACGAGCCTCTCACGGGCCTGGACGTCAACAGCCAGAACGACATCTTCGGCATCCTTCGGGGGCTCACCGAGCGCGGCGTAACGCTCCTGGTCTCAACGCACGACCTGGACGTCGCCGCCGAGCGCTTCGGTCTGATCATGCTCCTCAACCGCACCCTCGTGGCGCTGGGCACCCGGGAGCAGGTGATGAGGCCCGAGATGCTCCTGCCGACGTTCGGCGGCCACGCGAGCGTCCAGCCGGCCGAGCGCGGGAAGGTCGTCGTCTACGACACCTGCTGCGACGGCGGGGACGCTCACCATCAGGACGGATCAGTCGACCCGAACCCGGACCGCTAGCGCGGGTCCCTCATTAACGAGAGAAAGGCGATCAGCAATGGCACAGAGAAGCATCGTCATAATGGGCGCGGCCGGGCGCGACTTTCACAACTTCAACTGCGTATACCGCGACGACGCCTCCGTCCGTGTCGTGGCCTTCACCGCCACGCAGATCCCGGACATCGCCGACAGGCGCTATCCGCCCGACCTCGCAGGTTCGCTCTACCCGCAGGGCATCCCCATCATCGCGGAGTCCGAGCTGGAGGGGTTGTTCCGCAAGGAAAAAATAGACGAGGCGGTGTTCTCCTACTCCGACGTCTCCCACCAGTACGTGATGGAGGAGGCCTCCCGGGTGATCGCGCTGGGGGCGGACTTCAAGCTCCTCGGCGCCCGGCCGACAATGATCAAATCGCGGTTGCCCGTCGTCGCCGTGTGCGCCATCCGCACCGGCAGCGGGAAGAGCCAGACAACCCGCCGCGTGGCGCAGATCCTCAAGGGGATGGGCAAGAAGCCCGTGGTCATCCGTCATCCCATGCCGTACGGGGATCTCTCGGCCCAGAAGGTGCAGCGCTTCGCGACGCTGGAGGACATGAAGCGCCACAAGTGCACGATCGAGGAGATGGAGGAGTACGAGCCGCACATCGACNNCGACGTGATCCTCTGGGACGGCGGAAACAATGACCTCCCGTTCTACGTTCCCGACGTGTTCATCACGATCGTCGACCCGCACAGGCCGGGCCATGAGCTGAGCTATTTCCCGGGCCGCATCAACCTCGCCATGGCGCACGTGATCGTCATCAACAAGATGGATACGGCGACCCCCGAAGGCATCGCGAAGGTGCGTCAGAGCATCGCTTCGGTGAACCCGAAGGCCCAGGTCGTGGATGCGGCGTCGCGGATAC
>PLNO01000268.1 GCA_003141795.1 Spirochaetaceae bacterium
AGGCTCTTCATGCTCTGAGCGATCCGATCCTGCATCTGTAGATTCTCGGCGAGCCCCTTGACGGCTGCCACCGCCGCGGGAACGGGGGCACGCCCCTCGAGCCAAGCTGCCACCGCGTCATAGGCGAGCTTGGCATGATTGCGCACTCTGGCCCTGCAGATGCTCGAGCCCTTGAGCGAGCCGTCCTCCGCGACCTCCATGACGACGACAACCGCCAGACGCTCCTCACCCAAACCGAGCGAGGTGAGGTCTGTCGACAGCTTTTCGGGAAGCATCGGAAAGATCTTTGCCGGCGTATAGACCGAGGTGGTGTTCTGTCGAGCGTGTGCATCGATCGCCGAGCCCTTCCCCACGAGGGCGTCGACGTCGGCCACGGCAACCTGAACCCTCACCCCGCCGCCCGGCAGCGCATCGGCAACGGTGAGCTGGTCCAGGTCCCGGGAATCGTCATTGTCGATGGAGGACCACAGCAGATTCGTCAGGTCAACGACGCGGGACGGCCCGTCCTGGGTCTTTGCGGGGGAACGTATCGTCTCGAGCTCCGAGAGCGCCGCGGGGGAAAAATCGGGCAGCAGACCCCGCGCTACCATTGCCTCGCGGGCAATGCCCTCCAGGATCGAGCGATGCTGTTGTTCAGAATGTCGGATTTGCGGCAGGAGGTACTCCCTTTCTCATTCGTGAAAGCACTTTGTTCCTTCAATGTACCGGCAGCGTTCCCGCGGGTCAACACAAACATCCCCTCATCGTAGCTCCCACAGTCTTTGCAGCGTCTGCTCCAGGCGATTGCCGAGTGACTCCCCGCGCGGGGTCGTGACGTCGTCGCTGTTGTCGAAGTCGACGCAGGGCATGCGACGCCCGCAGGGCAATGTTTTCAAGCTTGCTTGACGCGGGGAGAGGCTCACCGTACTCTAGCGCGAAGGTTCATCTACCAAGGAGGTGATCATGTCCAGGAGAATCTCGATCCTCGTGGCTGCTCTGCTCGTGCTGTCTGCCATGGCGGCAATGGCGGCGGACCCGCTGGGCAGCGAGAAGAACCCCATCATATGGGCCTATGTTCCGTCGGGAGACACCTCGAAGGTGTCGGCGGGCGCCCAGAGCGTCGCCGACCTCCTGCACGCGAAGACGGGCCTCTTCTTCAAGACCTTCGTCGCCACCGACTACGTCGGCGTCATCGAGGCGCTCAAGGCCAATCCGCCCAAGGCGCAGATGACCTCCCTGGCAACTGCCGCCTACATCCTCGCGGCGGACCAGAAGGTGGCGCAGGCCGTGCTCGTATCGAAGAGGAACGGCAGCGCATTCTACCAGGGTGAGATCATCATGCGCGCAGACCTTGGCGCAAAGTCGCTCGCCGACCTCAAGGGACATTCCTTCGCGCGCGTCGACCCCCTGTCCGCCAGCGGATGGATCATTCCCAGTCTCATGCTCAAGGCGGCGGGCCTCGATCCCGAGCAGGACATGAAGGTCATCGACGCCGGCAGCCACCCTGGGGTCGTTACCGCCGTGTACAACGGTCAGGCCGATGCGGGTGCCTGTTTCGTCGATGCCCGTGCGAACATCCAGGCCGACCACCCCGACGTCATGGACAAGGTTGTCGTTCTGAAGATATCGGGGAACATCCCCAACGACGGCGTGCAGTTCCACCCGTCCGTCACCCAGGCGATGCGGGACAAGATCGTCAATGCGCTCATGGACATCATCGCCACGCCCGAGGGCAAGGCCGCCATCAACACCGCCTACCAGTGGACGGCGCTCGAAAAGCACGACGACACCTTCTACGACGGGTTCCGCCAGGTGCTCCAGTCAGCCGGCGTGAGCGCCGACGTCCTGCTTCCCAAGAAGAAATAAGACACCACTACACGCGGAGAAAGCTCATCATGCAGGGGGCCGCCCGGCCCCCTGCGTTCGGGGAGGAGCGTGATGATCGAGGTCCAGCACCTGACGAAGGTCTATGACGACGGCACCGTTGCGCTGAAGGACGTCAGCTTCACCGTCCAGCCGGGCGAGTTCCTCGTCATCATCGGCCTGAGCGGCTCGGGGAAATCCACCCTGCTGCGATGCATCAATCGTCTTCACGATCCCACGGAGGGCACGATCCTCTGGGACGGAGTGGACGTGACCGCGGCGCAGGGGGAGGATCTGCGGAAAATCCGGCGCCAGATCGGCATGGTCTTCCAGCAGTTCAACCTCGTGAAGCGCTCCTCGGTCCTCACGAACGTCCTGGCCGGCAGGCTCGGCTACGTGAGCCCGGCGGCGAGCCTCCTTCACGTGTTCCCCGCGGCGGACAGGGAGATGGCGTGGAAGGCTCTGGATCGCGTGGGGTTGCGGGACCAGGCGCACAAGCAGGCGCGCGAGCTCTCCGGCGGCCAGCAGCAGAGGGTGGGCATCGCGCGCGCCCTCATGCAGCAGCCCCGCATGATCCTTGCGGACGAGCCCGTGGCGAGCCTCGACCCCGTGCTCGCGCATTCCATCCTCGGATACCTTGAAACACTCAATCGGGAGGACCACATCACGGTCCTCTGCAGCCTCCACTACCTTGATCTCGTGCAGAAGTACGCAAGCCAGGTCATCGGCCTGCGCGCCGGGCGTCTGGTCTGGCAGGGCTCGGGCGACGACGTGCGGCGCATGACGGACGCGGAGTTCAAGGACGTGTACGGGGAAGACGCCGTGCGGACGAGCGCCGGCCTGACGGTGGAGGGCTAAAGGGGATGAAGAAAAACACCCGCAAGGTCGAACCCCTCGTTCCGCCGTGGGCGGCAGGGGTGTGCTCGCTCGCCGTGCCGGGCCTCGGACAGGCGCTGGCGCGCTCCGTTTGGAGGGGAGTCCTCATCCTCTGCTCGGTGACGGCGATCGTCGGCATGCTGTTCTGGAGGATCGACGTTCTCGGGCACCTGCAGACGACCCTCCCCGCAAAGATCGCCAAGGCCTTCGAGCTGCAGCCCGGATTCACGGCGCTTCTCATCGCCGTCTCCGCCCTCATCTGGATCTGGAACGCGTGGGACGCCCGGCTCCAGGCGAAGGACCACAGGGGCGGGTTCATAATGATGGCCCTCATCCTCTTCGCCTTCTTCGTGCTGGGCTGGCAGATCAGCGAGATCTCCCCCTCCAAGCTCGTGAAGGATTTCCCGCAGGCGATGAAGCCGCTGGGAATGGTGCTGTGGCCGTGGAAGGCGGCGGTCGTGCGGGACCCGATCCTGTCGGTGGCAGGCGCATCGATCATCGTGCCCACCGCCGCGAACGGCGGCCCCCCGCCGGATCCGATCGTCCAGGGAAAGCCGCACCTGTCCTCCGAGCCCCGTACGGGTGAGCTCACCGCGATGGACGACAACAACATGACCGTTCCCGGCACCACCCTCACGTTGACTGCCACGGGCTTCAAGCCCGGCATCCCCGTTGAGATCTGGTGGGTGGATCCGCTGGGCAACAACTTCCAGATCCGTAAGAGCGGTTCCTACCTCACCGTCATGCCGGACGACAAGGGCGGGTTCTCCGCGAGCATCAGTATGCCCTACTCCCTGGGGCCGACTGCGAAGGGCAAGGAGGAACCCCACAGGGTGGAGGCCCGTCAGACGCTGGGCCACGCGGCCATGCGGCCGAGCGAGCCCCTGATCCTCGTCATCCAGCGCATGGTGGAAACCATATTCATGGGCATGATGGCCACGCTGTTCGGGATCATCCTGTCCATCCCCGTGAGCTTCCTCGCGGCGCGCAACATCATGTCGGGCTCGCCACTGCTCGTGGCCATCTACTACGTCACGCGCACCGTTCTCAATGTCGTGCGGGCGATAGAGCCGCTGATCTGGGCGCTGATCGCCGTGGTGTGGGTCGGACTGGGGCCGTTCGCCGGCATCGTCGCGCTCACCGTGCATTCGGTGGCGGCGCTGGGGAAGCTCTACTCGGAGGCGATCGAAGGGATCGACGCAGGACCCATCGAAGCGATCCAGGCAACCGGGGCCACGCGTCTGCAGACCATCATGTACGCCGTGGTGCCGCAGATGATCTCCCCGTTCGTCTCCTTCTCCATCTACCGATGGGACGTGAACGTCAGGATGTCCACCGTCATCGGCCTCGTGGGCGGCGGCGGGGTGGGGTTCATCCTCGTGCAGTACATCCGGCTCCTGGACTATCGGGCGGCGGGCATCGCCGTATGGTTCATCGCTGTCACCGTGGCCATCCTCGACTACGTGAGCGCGGAGATCAGGGCCCGGTTCGTGTAGCTCCGAAGACCGTGGCTCCCGGATCTCGTGCGGGAGCTCGTTTCTATAGAAGGAATCGACGACC
>PLNO01000006.1 GCA_003141795.1 Spirochaetaceae bacterium
CGGGTTCTTGAACTTCGGGTCGAGAATGACCCTTTTTTTCCTGATCAGTTGCCCTCTCGGCATCGCTCTTCCTCTTTACGCTTTCGGCTTCTTGGCGCCGTACTTGGACCGTGCTTTCTTGCGGTCTTCCACACCCAGGGTATCCTTCGCGCCGCGCACGATGTGGTAGCGAACGCCGGGAAGGTCCTTGACCCTGCCGCNNCCGAGTTGGGCTTCTTGGGCGTGACTGTCATCACGCGGGTGCATACCCCGCGCTTCTGCGGGCAATTCTGGAGGGCCGGCGCTTTGGTCTTTTTGCGCGCCGCTTTGCGTCCCATCCTCACCAACTGGTTGATCGTCGGCATAAAACGTTCCTGCTACCTTTCCTGCTCTGGGCGTATCGCGTTCTTTGAAGTATAGGTCACGCGGATAATAACGATAATATTCCGCAAAAAAAAAGTCAACCCCTTCATGCCCAGTTCCGGGGTCACTCGAGATCTCCAGTCAGCCCCAACCCTTTTACGCCGGAGAACTCGTCCGGCGCCCCGTCGACCGCAGCACGGCAGTCTGGTCGGGTCCCCTCCCAGAAGACTTCCGCATCCTACAGGTTTTCATTGAACGTGTCCATAGGGAACAGTGATTATCGGCAGAAAAAAGACGCGCTCCACGGGGAGCGCGCCATAACAAGCCTTGTCCGAAGGTTATTCGACGGCGAGAACGCTCTCCGCCGAGGGAAGCTGCGCCTTCTCCGCTTCGAGGAACGCCTTGAGCTCCCGCTCTTTGCGCTTCTCCTCGATGATGCGGTTGATGGAGATGTCGAGGTCCTCCATGTTCTCGTCGTACAGCTTGATCTCCCGGTACTTCTTCATGCCGGTACCCGCGGGGATCAGGTGGCCGATGATGACGTTCTCCTTNNCACCCTGGTGGTCTCCTGGAAGGATGCCGCCGACAGCCAGGAGTCGATGTTCAGCGACACGCGCGTGATGCCGAGCAGGATGGGCCGCGCGATGGAGGGCTGACCGCCTTCCCTCAGCGTCTTCCTGTTCTCCTCGTGGAACTTGAACCTGTCCACCTGCTGGCTGTAGATGAACGGGGTGTCCCCCACGTCGACGATCTCCACCTTCTTCATCATCTGTCGGATGATGACGCCGATGTGCTTGTCGTTGATGCGCACGCCCTGAAGACGGTAGACCTCCTGGATCTCGTTGAGAAGGTAGCTGTGCAGCTCCGTCTCCCCGAGGATCTGCAGGATGTCATGCGGGTCCTTCGGCCCGTCGCAGAGCATGTCTCCCGCGGCCACTTCGTCGGCCTCGCGGACCAGGAGGTGCTTGCCCATCGGTACCAGATGTTTGAACTCACGGGTAAAGGGGTCGGTGACCACGATCACGCGCTTGCCCTTCACGATGCCCTTGAACGACACCCGGCCGCTGACTTTAGCCAGCACCGAGGGGTTCTTCGGCTTGCGCGCCTCGAACAGCTCCCCGACGCGCGGCAGACCGCCGGTGATGTCGCTCGTCTTCACGCTCTCCCTGAGCAGCTTGGCGATGATGCGGCCCGCCTTCACCTCTTCCCCTTCGTCGATGTTGAGGTACGCATTGCCAGGGAGGAAGTACGTGGCAAGGTCATTGCCCTTGCCGTCCTCGATCGTGATGCGGGGCTGCAGGGTCTCCAACGAGTACTCGGTGATCTTCTTCTCGATCTTGCCCGTGTCCTCGTTCACCTCCTCCTTCAACGTCGTGCCGAGCACGATGTCGTGGAACTTGAGCACGCCACTGGCCTCCGCGATGATAGGCTCGCTGAACGGGTCGAAGAACGCGATCGTCTCCTCGCCCGGGACCACGTCGTTCTCTTTCGAGATGACCTCTGCGCCGTTCCTGATCTCGATCACCATGGGCTGCGCGATGAGCAGCAGCTTATTGGGGAGGAGCTTCACGTAGCAGATCTCCGAGGAGGTGATTGTCTCCGCCTTGCGCTGGATCACCGGCTCGGGGGTGTGCTTCAGAAGGCGCTGTCCGTCCTTCACGAGGACCTTGTCGCCCTTCTGGATCTCATAGCTCTGCAGGATGCGGCGGACGGTGATCGTGCCCTTGCGGGTGAAGAGCTGGTTGCCGTTGTCGATGACGACGAGGCTTCCCTGGATCTTCTCCACGAACACGGGGTACTTCAGGTAGATCCTGTTCTCTTCCGAAATCTTGGTGGCGGCTCCTCCGATGTGGAACGTCCTCATCGTGAGCTGCGTGCCGGGCTGTCCAATGGACTGCGCGGCGATGATCCCCACCGCCTCGCCGATCTCGATCGGCTTGTACGTGGCGAGGTTGCGGCCGTAGCAACGGGCGCATACGCCGTACTTCGAGTCGCAGGTGAGCACCGAGCGGATGCGCACGCCCTCGATCCCCGCGTCCTCGATCGCCTGCGAGATCTCGTCGTCGATCTCCTGATTCACGTCGACGATGACCTCCCCCGTGATGGGGTGCTTCACCTTCTCAAGGGACGTGCGGCCCGAAATGCGGTCGTGGAGGTGCTCGACGATGTCTTCGCCGTCTTTGATGGCCCGGCGCTCGATGCCGTTGATCGTCCCGCAGTCCTCTTCGGCGATGACCACGTCCTGCGCGATATCCACCAGACGGCGGGTGAGGTAGCCTGCGTCTGCGGTCTTCAACGCCGTATCGGCAAGACCCTTGCGGGCGCCGTTGGTGGAGATGAAGAACTCGATGACCGAGAGGCCTTCCTTGAAGTTCGATCGGATGGGCAGCTCGATGATGTCCCCCGACGGCTTGGCCATGAGGCCGCGCANNGGCCGCGCATGCCGGCGAGCTGGCGGATCTGGCTCCTGCTCCCTCGTGCGCCGGAGTTCGCCATCATCCACACGGGGTTGAACCCGTCATGGTCCTTCTTCAACTCGTCCATGAGCTCGTTGGTGATGAGCTCGTTCGTCGAGCTCCAGACCTCGATGACCCTGTTGTAGCGCTCCTCGTTGGTGATGTGCCCCTGGAGGTACTGGCGCTGGATCTCGTCGACCTTGGAGTTGGCCTCCTTGACGAGCTCCTTCTTGGCCTCGGGAACGACGATGTCCTCCATGCCGATGGTGGCGCCGAAGCGGGTGGCGTANNCCCGAGCTCCTTGATGGCGTCGAGCATCTTCACCGTGATGGCCGGGCCCTGCTCCTTGTAGCATTTGGCCACGAGGTTCAGGAGCTCCTTCTCACCCATGGAGTAGTTGAGGAACCCCATGTCGTGCGGGATGTTGTCGTTGAGGAGGACGCGGCCGGGGGTGGTGTCCACCCACTTGCCGTCCATCTTCACTTTCACGAGGGCCTGATAATCGACGCCCTTGGCGTCGACGGACAGGATGCATTCATCGGCCGTGCCGAAGTATTTGCCCTCGCCATGCGCGCCCGGGCGGTCCCTCGTGAGATAGTTGATGCCCAGAACCATGTCCTGCGTCGGCACCGNNCCGTCGAAGTCCGCGTTGAAAGCGTGGCAGACCAGCGGGTGCAGCTTGATGGCCTTGCCTTCCACGAGGATCGGCTCGAAGGCCTGGATGCCCAGCCGGTGCAGCGTCGGGGCGCGGTTCAGCATCACGGGATGCTCCTGCACGACCTCTTCCAGCACCGCCCAGACCTCGGGGCTCTCCTGCTCGACGAGCGTTTTCGCCTTCTTGATGTTGTAGACCACGTCCTTCTGGACGAGCTTCCGCATGATGAAGGGCTTGAACAGCTCCAGCGCCATCTTGGACGGGAGGCCGCACTGATGGAGCTTCAGCTCGGGGCCCACCACGATGACCGAGCGGCCCGAGTAGTCAACGCGCTTGCCCAGGAGGTTCTGGCGGAAACGGCCCTGCTTGCCCTTGAGC
>PLNO01000128.1 GCA_003141795.1 Spirochaetaceae bacterium
TTTCCTGTCACCGGTCTCCCGGGCGATGATCGCGGAGAGCTCGGCCTCGCGGTCCCCCTGGCCGCCCGCCAGCAACCGCATCTGCTCCGCGCGGATGTCCGTGCGCGCGCTTCTGGCGTCATCCGGATATTCGGCGGCGAAGCGCGTGTACAGGTCCAGCGCTTTCTGGTACTGCCGCGCCTGCGCGTAGGCCTCGGCGGTCTGCTGCAGCGCCGAGGCACGGAAGGAGCTGTCCTTGTACCCCGCAAGGAGCTGCTCCCAGAGCAGGGCCGCGGCCATGCCCTCCCCCATCGATTGGGCGGCCTGGCCGCTCCAATACAGCGCCGCATCGACGAGCTTTCCTCTGGAGTATCGCGCACGGTAATCGTCGAAGGCCGCACGCGCCTCCGCCCACATCCCGTGCGTGAAGAACGCTTCCGCCCTGCGATAGACTGCCTCTTCCCGCAGCGGGCTGTCGCTGAACGTGTCGGCGAGCCTCTTGTATGCGTCCGCGGCCTGGCGGGCCTGGCCCATGTCGGAGAGGATCCCGGCGTAATCGAAGAGCGCGTCCGCGGCCCACGGGCCCGGCGGCTTCTGCCCTGCGATTCCCAGCAGCGCCTGCGCCGCCTGATCGCGCTGCTTGAGGTTGATGAGGCTCTTTGCGTTCAGGTAGCGGCTCTTGTCGGCAAGCTCGGTCTGACCGGGCATGCCGGCGACGGCGGAAAACGCCGCGGCCGCCTTGTCGAAGTCCCCCCTGCTGAAGTGCGCCCAGCCCGAGAGGTAGACGATCATGGGGCGCAGCTCGTGCCGGGGGTACCCCGCGGCAAGATCATCGAACACCTGTGCGGCGTCCGTGAAGTCCGCGGTCCTGAGATACGCCCAGCCGAGGTAGTAACGGGCGTAGGGCACGATGACCCCCAGCCCCGCCTTCTGCGCCGATTCCGGCCTGATGGCCGCGAGGTCCGTCATTGCCCCGGCGTAGTCCTTGCGGGAGATGAGGGAGAGCCCTCTCAGGTAGGAGAGGACGATCGAGGCGTAGGGGTCACGTGCATCGATATCGGGAAACTGGCGCCTCACCGCGTCAGCTTCGCTCACGATGGTGTCGTTTCGGCCGAGGCTGAAGAGCGTCTTGAGGTAGTCGACCCGGGAGCGCAGATCCGTCGGGTAGCGCACGACGTAGTCCTTCAAAGCCGCGGCCGCCTCCGCGTTTCGCTTCATCCCGTTGAGGAGCACGATCTGCAGACGCGACACCTGCTGTCGGAGCGTCGGGTCGAGGTCCTGCCGCAGGAGCTCCGTGACCTCCCGCGCCGAGTCCGGAGGCTTCCCCTCGCGGAAGAGGCAATAGGCGAACAGGTATCCCGCTTCGGGCGCCCGCTTGGACGCGGGGAAAGCGGAACGGAACTGCGTGTAGTAGTCTGCCGCGGTCGTGAAGTCGCCCCCCATGAGCGCGATATCGCCGAGCCTGATGATCACCGCGCCCGTGCCGGGCTTCCCCGCCGCGATGAAATCCTGGAGGATCTGGCGTGCCCCGGCGGGATCCTTGCGCGCGAGCCTGATCTCCGCAAGGTAGAGGGGCACGACCTCGTTCACCGGGGCGTCCTTGCGCGCCTCCCATGCCCTGCGGAGGAACGGCTCAGCGGCGTCGAGTGAGCCCTGCCGGAAAGTCTCCGCGCCGACCCTCGTCCACAGATCCGAGAGCAGGGTCGTGCGGCCCTGGAAGCGATCCGCCGCTGCCTGCGTGAGGTCACGCATGTTCTGCAGGTCACCCTTGCGCTGTGCGGCGGCGAACAGACGGCCGTAGGCCACCAGCGCGACGTCGTCACCCGCCCCCACGAGCTGGATGTACAGAGGCTGCGCCTCCTCCTGCCTTCCGGCCTGCCACAGCGCTTCTGCCCTCAGGAGGAGGAAGTTGCTGCGCCACGGCTCGGGAAAACCCGCGGGGTTGGTCCCCTGCGTGAGGGCGAGAAGGTCGCCGTACGCCTCCTGCCGCTGGAGGAGGGAACCGAGCAGAACCGATGCGTAGGGGAACAGTCGCGATGCAGGATAGTCAGCGGTCAGAGTCCTGAGGCTCGCCACCGCGGCTGTGTCATTGGACATCGCGGAGAGCGCGAGTGACTTGTGGAGAAGCGCCTGCGGCGTGAACTCCGGGTCCTTTTGCGCCGCAAGGAACTCATCCAGCGAATCGACGCTGAGCGAATAGCTGCCCAGCGAGTAGAGAGACAAGCCCTTCCAGAGCGGCACGTAGGCGAAGTAGCGCGTGGACCGATAGCGGATCTCGATGTCGCCGATGAGCTGGACCGCGTCCCGGTATCGCGTCAGGCGGTACAGGCACACGGCGCGTCTGTACTGGACGTCGGCGATCCTTTCCGACAGTGGATACGCGCTCAGGTACTCGTCATAGGATTCGAGTGCCGCGGTATAGTTTCTCCCGAGGTAGCGGCTCTCCGCTTCGGCGAATAGATCCGCCTCGGCGGGGGCTGCGACCACAGGCTGCGGCGCGCCCACGAACAGGAGAAGACACATGAGTGCTGTGATCATCTACCATTAATTGTACTCCGTTGCCTCTTTTTAATCAATTTTGGGAAGCCTGAGATCTCCCTCCGAATCGATGTGGACGAGGTGCACGGATTCCTTGCCATACCGCCTGGTAAGGGAGGCGAGGCTCGTTTCCTGGTTTCGTTCCATCACGACCACTTGAAAAATACCTTCAGCGTCGAAATAGGGAAAGAGCACGACGATGTGATGGTGCATCCTGAGTGTCGGCGTGCCCTCTGAAACGGACGGTACGGACGCCGCATTCACCGATCCTATGTAGATCCGTCCCGGGGTCTCCCGGGCGATGAAGTACAGAACGTACTGGAGATCCGTCACGGAATAGCCCGTGTCCGCCACGTAGGGGACGCGATCACCGCCACGCACGTCGATCTCCTCGTCAGTCGGCGCGCTCCCCGTCCGCGCCTGCGCGAGGCTGCGCGCGAGGCCCCTGCTCCAGTCGAGGCCGAAATACGGATCGAGCTCCTCCTCATAGCGCGAGCTCCACGAGTGGGCTTTTCCCGCGTTGCGAGATTTCAGCGACGCGATATCCGTGTTGGTCCCCGCGAGCGGTGCATACAGCCCGTCGACCACCCATTTCGCAAAGCCCGAGCAGTTGAACCCGCCCCTGCCGGCGGAAGCGCCGGTGGCGATGGAGACCATCCGACCGGCGCTATCCATCGCACCGTCGTCCATGTCGCGAAGCCCGCGGAGCCGGGAGCGTATCGCCGTGACGATGTTCGTCACGCGCACGTCCCCTTCCCGCTGTGCGGGGGCGAGCACCGTCTGCCAGTCGACCGATGCGGAGCTCAGATCCATGACGGTGGAGAAGGAGGCGGTGAGCAGACGGTCGAATGAAATGGGGAGCGCGATCTGCATCTGGAAGGGATGGTCGAAGAGGACCACGTCCATCACCGTCCTGTCCTCCCGGGGGTAGAAACGAAGGTAGCTCCCCGGACCGTCCTGGACGAACAGCTTGGCCTGGAGAAAGCTCCCGTCGGAGAGGCTTCGCTTGATGATGAACGTGCCGGCGCTGTCCAGGGGAAAGTCCCTGCCGTGCTCGTTCGAGAAGACGAGGTACACGGCGCCGGCCTGCCGGTCGGTCCTGAAGGAAACCCGCGGGGCGCCCGCGGACTGCGTGATGGTGACACGGCGGTGCGCTGCGGCATCGGCAAGCGGGGCGAATATGGTGGCGCGCAGCTGCTCGCGCGCCTCCCAGTTCTCCGCGGGCGCGGCGACCGGAGCGGGCATGCCGATGACGGGGCTTGCCGTTGCCGGCAGCCCCGCGACGAGCAGGAGGGAGGAGAGAAGCAGGCTATGCCAGGAGAGTGTCCTCATCTATGCGATCCTTCAGGCTTCCCCGACGTGCGGCGAGCACGGCGGGGTCCATGGCAAACAGCGGGCTGATCTCGATCGCATGGAGGGGGCAGCCTTCGCCGCCACGCGGGACCTCCACGCCGCAGCGGGTGAGCCAACGGGCCGCCTGCTCCACCTGCCCGTTACGGCAGGTCTCGATCGAGTCCACCCCTTCACGATTCTTCAGCGGAGCGAACTCCTCGAGCCGTTCGGTTTCGAAGAAAAGCGCGCTCGCCGCGAGGGGAATGGCATCGAAAACGAACATCTCCATCTTCGCCGCTTCCCTGTCAACAATTTCGGCGCCCGATTGCGTCGGGTTGAGCGACTTCACCTTCTTGCGCGCGACGTGCAGCGGCAGGTGCAGGTTCGGGCTGGCCAGAAAATCCACGTCGAGGATGTGGATGGCGATGGAGCCCTGCGCGAAGAGCAGCCGTCCGTCGGCACCCCGCGCGTTCATCAGCGAAGGATCGAGATCGGAGTACTCGATGACGCTCGGTGTCCCATCCCGCGTAACGATCACGCCGAGCTTTTCCTCGGGGTAGGCTTTTTCGATCACCTTTGCTGAAATCTGCGAATGCGCGCGGCAGTGGAAGCCGAGGAACACCGGGTCGGCAATCTCGACCATCGGATTGTCCACCTGGAAATAGAACAGGTGTCGCACGCTCCGCTCCTGCATGGCGGAGAGCAGACCGGAGGAGCGCAGCGCTTCGATCACCCCGCCGTGGCCGTTGGGGTTCCTGAGGATCCCCCCGTCGGGTGCCAGCAGGAGCCGCCCATCAGGCGAAAGGGAGGGATTGCTTCCCTGCACGAACAGGTGGACCGTCTCCCTGCCCAGACCGAACCAGCCCTGGGAATCGAAGTAGTCCTCCGTGGACTTCACGTTATGCGGGCTCGTCATGATGAGCCAGGGGATCGTCGCGCCGTACCAGCGCCGCGCGGCGAGCAGCTTTTCGGCGAACAGCGCGAACAGGGTGAGCTTCCGCAGCGGCGTGACGGGGAACATCCCCTTGGGGCCTTCGAATCCCAGCCGCGATCCCTGGCCCCCGGCAACGGTAAGAAGCGCGGTACGGCCGCGGCGTATTTCCTCCTCACCGAGCTCTCGTGCTTCCCTGTCCGCGACGCTTGCGGAGAGAGCGACGTACGGTGCCGGTTGCGGTGTACCTGGGGCCGCGGCCGGCGCAGCGCTTTGCAGCGCTTCCTTCAACCGCGACAGGAGATCCAGATCGAGCTCAGCCACGTCCTCGAGGAGACGGAACCGCTGCTCCTGCGGACGCGCGTCCCAATGATCGAACAGGTGGCCCTGCCCCACCCCGGCCAGCCGTTCCCGAGCTTCCCTTTCCGTCATGTCGTCACCCTCGTGGTGTTTCATCACCCCCTGGTCGTGGCGTATCGTCATGAGCGCCTCGATCAGGTNNCTGGGCGAACCGTGCCCGTAAGTCGGGGTCGTCGGCCCCGAGTGCTTCCCATATCCGTCTCTTGGCCCCCTCCACGGTGAACTTTCGCTCGTAGAGGAGATCGCGGAACTTCAGCAGGAGACTCACCTCGTTCGAGGAATACTCGCGCCTGCCGGAGAGCCCCTTCTTCGGGGAGAGCAGCGGCAGCTCGGTCTCCCAATAGCGGATGACGTGGGGTTTCACCCCGAGCAGTCGGGCAACCTCGCCGATGCTCCACGTCTTCATGTCGCACTCTTCATGAGTAGATCTTCTTGCTCTGCGTGAACTCTATCGAAACAGGGATGAGCGCGAAGCCCAGGTCCCGGCGGATGCAATTCTCCAGGTACTGGCTGTAGGCCAGGGGAAACCCGGTGAGCCGGTTCACGAAGGCGATGAAGCGAACGGGGTTCGCGCTGACCTGCGTGACGAAGCGTATCTTGTAGTTCTTTCCGCGTACGGGAAGGCGGTAATGGGTGACCCAGGATTCGAGGGCCTGGTTGAGCCTGCCGGTCCCCACGCGCGCGTGGAGCTGCTCCCATACCTTTTCCGAGGTGTCCAGGAGCGAGCGTATGCCGTACCCGGTCACCGCTGAGACCGGCACGATCGGGGCGAACCCCAGCACGGGGAACTGGAAGCGTACCTTTTCGCTCACGTCGGCCAGAAGGCTCGGGGAGTCCTTCAGGAGGTCCCACTTGCTCAGAACGATGATCACGCCGCGGCCCTCTTTGATGGCCTGGGCCGCGATCTTCTTGTCCTGGTCCACCAGCCCTTCCGTCGCGTCGATCATGAGAAAAACGATGTCGGCATTCGCGATGCTCTCGATCGCCCTGTTCACCGAATAGTATTCGATGGGATCCGTGACCTTGTTCTTCCGCCTGATGCCCGCCGTGTCCATGATGCGAAACGTTCGGTGTTTGTACTCGAACTGGCCTTCCACCACGTCGCGGGTGGTGCCCGGGATCGGAGAGACGATGGAGCGCTCCTCCCCGGTGAGCCGGTTGGCGAGGCTCGACTTTCCCGTGTTCGGCTTGCCGAGGATGGCGATCCTGATCTCCCTCTCCTCCGCTTCGGCCGACCGTGCGGCGGCGGGCTCTTCACCGTTTGCAACCGAAGCGGCCGCGGCCGCATCCTTGTNNTGCACGAAGGTGGCGATGGTCTCCTTCAGCCTGTCTATGCTCCGCGAATGCGCGGCTGACACGCCCATGACATTGGGAAATCCGTGCTCGTGAGCGTTCCAGACCAGACCGTCCTTGTCCGGCGTATCCACCTTGTTCACGACGAGGAGGAGCTTGTCGGAGAAGGGGCGAAGGATGCGCATGAACTCCCTGTCCTCGGGGGTCGTTTCAAGAACGTCGAGCACGAGGAGCACGAGCGCCGACTCCGCCGCGGTCCCGAGGCTCCTGGCGGCGACCACGCTGTCCAGGCCCTGACCGTCGCTCATATAGCCGCCCGTGTCCACGAGCTCCAGACGAACCCCGGCGATCGTGCACTCCACGCCCACGGGATCCCGCGTCACGCCGGGATCCGAGTGCATGATCGCACGCCGCCTTCCGAGAAGGGCATTGAAGAGGGTCGATTTGCCGACGTTCGGTCTGCCGAGGATCGCAACGCGCGGGAGCTTACCAGGAGAAGAAATCAAGCCGATCCTCCATCCAACGCCGTACCGCCGCTTCTATCTCAGCGCCCGAGCCGAGGGGCATCAGGGTCCGGACGAAGGCCTCGGCATCGAGAATGCTGACGGACCGGACAATCCTCTTGACGAGAGGAATGTTGATGGGTCCCATTGAAAAACTGTCCAGCCCCAGACCCAGCAGGACGACGGTGGCCAGCGGATCGCCGGCGAGCTCCCCGCACATGCCCACGGGGATCCCGCGCGCGTGCGCGTTCTCTATGGTCATGCGGATGAGGCGAAGCACTCCGGGATGNNGCGTGTACTGGATCAGGTCGTTCGTGCCGATGGAGAAAAAATCCGACCGCGCGGCAAGGATGTCCGAGGTGAGCGCCGCCGACGGCACCTCGATCATGATCCCCATCGGAATGTCCTCGCTGAAGGGGTGGCCTTCACGGGTCAGCTCCGTCCTCACATCCGCAACGATCTCCGAGATCCTGTCCAGCTCCCCCGCTCCCGAAATGAGCGGATACATGATGCGAAGCGATCCGTGCACCGATGCGCGCAGCAGCGCGCGAAGCTGCGTACGGAAGATCTCCGGCCGCGCGAGACAGAACCTGATGGCCCGCCAGCCCAGGAGCGGATTGCCGTCCGCCGTCAGGTGGAAGCCGGGCATCACCTTGTCCCCGCCGAGGTCCAGCGTGCGGATCGTGACCGTCCTCCCCTTCATGGCGGAAAGCACCGTCGTGTAGGCGGCCAGTTGCTCCTCCTCCGTGGGGAACCGGTTGGGCTGGAGGAAGAGGAACTCCGACCTGAAGAGGCCGATGCCGTCCGCGCCGTGGGCGAGCACGGCGTCCGCCTCATCGGGGATCTCGATGTTCGCTTCGATGGAGAGGAGCTTCCCGTCGAGGGTCTCCGCGGGCAGGTCCCGCTGCTCCTTCAGCATGACGTACTTGCGTTCCCATGCCCTGCGCGTCTCGTCGTACGCGGCGCACGTTGCGGCGTCCGGATTGACGATGACCTTGCCCTGCGAACCGTCCACGATGATCTCGTCACCCGCGTGTACGCAGCGGCTGATGTCCGAAAGCCCGAGCACAGCGGGGATCTCGCTCGCCCGAGCGAGGATCGCCGTGTGGGATGTCTTTCCGCCGGCATCCGCGACGATGCCGAGCACGAGCCTGCGGTCCAGCCCCAGCGTGTCGCTGGGCATGAGGTTGCGCGTCACGAGCACGCCCGGCTCCTTCATGTCACTGAGCCGGGTCCGTTCGCGGTACAACAGATGCCCGAGGATGCGGTTGCCCGCGTCCACCAGGTCGACGGTGCGCTCCCGAAGATACTGGCTGTCGGATTGGGCGAGCTTTTCGCTCATCTGCTCGACGATCTGCATGAGCACCCACTCGACGTTCCTGTGCGTCTCCTCCAGGGAGACGTGCACCTGGTCCTTCAGGTCCGGGTCGTCGAACATGAGGAGTTGGGCCTCGAATAGGGCTCCGCCCGGCTGGGCGACAAGGTCCTTCACCTCGGCGGCTGCGGTCGAAAGGGCGGAAAGAAACCTCTCGTTTTCGAAGCCGACCTGGGTGCTCGCTATGTCGTACCGGGGGACGGAGAGCCTGTCTTCCAGGAACAGGAACGCTTTCCCCCGCGCAATGCCGGGAGAAGCACTGATTCCCGTGAACTCCATCATGCGGGTCGAGTATAGCGGTATTCAATGGACCTGTCAAATTGGCCGATCATTGAAGTGAAGAAATGGCAAAACGAAGGAGCTCACGCACAAAATCCAACGCCTCGCGACAGCGCGGCCTGGGGCTGCTGTTCTGGCTGTGCCTCGTCGTGATCATCGTGGCGGTGGGCTTTGCCGCACGTGAGCCGATCAAAGCGGCCTTTGCTCAGGTGACAAGGACTCAGCAGTCCAAGCCTTCGGCCACGCCGCCGCAGGTCACCGTCACGCAAATACCCGCCGCCGAGCGGCCGGCCAAGCCTCCCGCGGCAGCAGGCCCGCGGCCCGCGGACGCATCGAAGCCCGTGACGGCGGAAAAACCCACGCAGCAGACGCAAGCGCCCGTGCAGCCCGCAAGGCCGACTGCCCGCAAAGCACGGCTTTTCTTCACCAGCGTCGACTCCAATGGCAAAATCTCGCTGAAAAGCGTCATTCGCACGATACCGGCAAGCGATTCCCCGCTGCACGACACCCTGGACAGCCTCCTGAAGGGGCCCACGGGGCAGGAGCTCAACCTCGGCATGCTCTCCATGATCCCCACGGAAGCGAAGCTTCGCGGGGTCGTCGTGAAGGACGACACGGCATACCTGGACTTCACCGAAAGCTTCCGTTTCANNTTCGGGGATGGACGCGATGTCAGCGCAGCTCCAGCAGGTCGTTTACGCGGCAACGGAGTTTCCCTCCGTGAAGAAGGTGCAGATCCTGATCGAAGGGAAAACCGTGCGCTACCTCGGCCCCGAGGGGATCCGCATCGATCAACCCCTCACGCGCTCGTCATTCCAGAACTAGACCGCTCAAAGCCGAAAGCGGGTCGGGCACGGCCCCTCCGCCTGCACGCCTCAAACGGAAGAGGAACTCGCGATTGCCTTTTCTGCCCCTGATCGGCGACGGGAGTGCCGCGTCCGCGGCGATCCCCTCACCGGCCAGGTCACGGAGGAGATCCTCGAGAATTTCGCGTACCTCGGCAGCACCTTTCACCACCCCGTTGAAGTCGGAGGGCGGTTCGCGGTATTCGAACTGCGGTTTGACGAGGAATATGCCCCACCCCTCGCGCGTGAGCCCGAGGATATGGCGCGCCGCACCGCGCAGCGATCGGAAAGAGAGATCCGCCACCGCCCTGTCCGGCGGAGGCGTGAGCTCGGCGGCCACGATTCCCATGACGTTCGTCCCCTCTTTCACCACGACGCGCGGGTCCTCGCGAAGGCCCCAGTCGAGCTGACCTTCCCCCACGTCCACGGCATAGACCCTGTGCGCGCCTCGCTGCAGGAGGCAGTCGGTGAACCCGCCCGTCGAACAGCCGGCATCGATCCAGACCGCACCCGCGCAGGCGATCTTCCACGCATCGAGCGCCGCTGCGAGCTTCTCCCCTCCCCGGGACACGAACGGCGGCCTGTCACGGAGCGTGATCTCCGCGTCTGCGGGCACGCGAATGCCCGGTTTCAGAACCTTGTCTCCGTCCACGAGCACGTTGCCCTTGAGGATCTCGGCGAAGAGCTCCCTCTCGCCCCGCATCGGGTAGAGGATCTTGAGGAGGTCGATGAGAGAGACGCGGGAGGTCCCCATTTCAGACAGCTGAGAGCTGGCGCACCCTTTCGATCCGCAGAGCCTTGCCCGTGGAGGGGTCGATCTCAAGGTACACTCCCTGGATCTCCGCGGCGGAGCTGGCAACCTCCATCTTCAGCGGCATCTGCGTCAGGCTGCGCGATATCGCCGTCTCTTTCTTCATGCCGATGACGCTGTCGACGGGGCCTGTCATTCCGAGGTCCGTGATGTACGCCGTGCCTCCGGGCAGGATCCGCTCG
>PLNO01000316.1 GCA_003141795.1 Spirochaetaceae bacterium
GCACTCGTCAACGAACCGGCCATCCTGCTCGCGGACGAGCCCACGGGGAACCTCGACTCGCGCACGGGGGAGGAGATCATGGCGACTTTCCAGCAGCTCAACGACCGGGGTGCGACGATCATCCTCGTTACGCACGAGCCGGATATCGCCTCCTGCGCGCGCAGGATCGTGGCGATCCGCGACGGCCTCATGACGCGCGACGAAGCGGTGGCCGTGCGCTCCCTCCCTACATCGTCGGGCTTCGCCTCATGAACCTGAGCGAGGGCTTTCGCCAATCCTGGGAGACGATCGGGCACAACCGGATGCGCACGTTCCTCACCATGCTCGGCATGAACATCGGCGTGGCATCGGTGATCGCCGTCATGGCGACGGGACTCATGGGTCGTGGGGCCATCATGAAGGGGATCGAGAACATCGGCTCGAGCCTCCTCTGGGTCCAGGCCGCGAAGACCTCCTATCCCACGGGCAAGGCGGTCACCTACATGAGGACCGAGGATCTGACCATGTTGGAGAGCATCGTGCAGGGCGCGTGGATTTCCCCCAACCTCCGCTCCGACCACGCGGTGGGCCACCGGGGGGATCAGGAAATGGCCTCGGTGTACGGGATCTGGCCCGCCTACCACCGCATGTGGGGCAGGGCGCTGCAGACCGGGCGGTTCGTGAGCCAGGAGGATATCGACATGCGCCGCCGGGTGACCGTGCTGGGGCTGAACACGGCGCGCGCCTTCTTCCCTTCCCCGGACGATGCGCTGGGTCAGAGCGTGACCTTCGCGGGAAGGGACTTCACCGTGGTCGGCGTGATGGCCAAGAAGGCGCGTTCCCCCGTCGATGACGGGTCGGATGACGACACCGCCTACGTTCCGTATGAGGTGCTCTCCGACCTCACGAGCTGGGACGAATACGGCGGACCGCGCGTGATGAGGATCTACTTCAAGGTGCGGGACCTGGGGGACCTTGACTTCGTCGCCGCCCAGGTGGGCCACTACCTGGACCACCGCTACGGCACCATCGAGGGGAAGCCTCGCTTCGTCGTACGCAAGGCGGAGGACAGCATCCAGACCACGAACAAGGTCTTCGACATCATCACCACGGTGATCACCCTGATCGCCGCCATTTCCCTCGTCGTGGGCGGCATCGGGATAATGAACATCATGCTGATCACCGTCACGGAAAGGACGCGGGAGATCGGCATCCGCAAGGCGCTGGGCGCCAAGCGGCACGACATTCTGGCGCAGTTCCTCATCGAATCGGTGATCATCTGCCTCATCGGCGGCGGATTCGGGATCCTGCTGGGTATCGGCATCACCGCCGTGGTCTCCGTGGTGCAGCACTGGGAGTACTCCCTGCCCTGGACCCCCATCGTGATCGGGCTCGTGGTCTCCCTCTCTATCGGGCTTTTCTTCGGGATCTATCCTGCCACGAAGGCCGCACGGTTGGATCCCGTGGTCGCCCTGACGAAGGAGTGACGATGCGCCTCCTCTCCCTCATCGAAGAGGCCGTGCTGGCCATCCGCACCAACAGGTCGCGTACGGCCCTGACGATCCTCGGTATCGTGATCGGGGTCGGCTCGGTGATCACCGTCGTGGGTGTCGGTGATGGCGCCAAACAGGTGGTCGGCGATCTTCTGGGTCAGTTCGGCTCCACCTCGCTCATCGTCGCGCCGAACTTCACCGCCATCAGGGAGAGCAAGGGGCGGTACAGGTTCGAGGAGATCACCCGCGAGGATATCGAGACGATCAACTCCCGCGCGCCCGCCGTTGCCGCGGTCACCCCGCAGATCGAGATGGAAGCCGACGTCAGGTACGGGGAGAAGCTCGAGAAGGCCGGGCTCCTGGGTACGATGCACCAGTACCTGTCGGCAAGCCGTCTTTCACTCAGGCGCGGGCGGTTCCTCGACGCGGACGACGACACCTTCATGCGCAAGGTCGGAGTGCTCGGGCACGACCTGTCGGAGCGGCTCTTCGGGGCATCGGACCCGGTCGGTCGCTATGTGCGTGTGAACAATATCGTGGAGGTCGAGATCGTCGGCGTCCTGGAAAAGGAGGAGAAGTCCTTCATTTCCACCGTCTCGGATTTCGACACGTCCAACAACAACCGCCTGTTCGTCCCCTCTTCGGCGATCGAGCGCGTCGGTGGCAGCTCCCAGGTCTACTTCCTCATGGGAGAGGCGGTGTCCGCGGAGAGCGTCGACGACGCGAAGCAACAGATCGTCTCCATCCTCGACCACAACCACGGCAAGTGGGACGGCACGGTGGAGAAATACATCGTCCAGGAGATGGGCCAGGTGATCGCCATGATCGACACGGCCACGGGGACGCTCACGACGGCGATCTCGATCATCGCGGGAATCGCGCTCCTCGTCGCCGGCATCGGGATCATGAACATCATGCTCGTCTCCGTGAAGGAGCGCACCCGGGAGATCGGCGTGCGCAAGGCGCTCGGCGCGACGCAGGCCTCCATCCTCAACCAGTTCCTCCTGGAGACCTTGATCCTCTGTGGCGGTGGTGGTCTGTTCGGCGTGGGGGTCGCGGTGGTCGCCATCCGCGTCGTTGCGGCCATCACGAAATGGCCGGCGATGGTATCGGGCAGTGTGATCCAACTCGCCGTGATCCTCTCCCTTGTCACGGGCCTCGTCTTCGGCCTGTACCCCGCGAGCAAGGCGGCGAGGATGGATCCCGTCGAGGCGTTGCGCTATGAATAGCGCGACGCTTCGACGAGGGCGGCAGGCGCGCGAATGCGCGCCGGTAGCCCAGTCCCGAGCCCTACGCTACGAATAGGGCTTCCACGAGGGCGGCAGGCACGTGCGAAGCATGTGCCGAGAGCCCAGGCACCTGCGTTGCGCTACGAGTAACGCGCTATGTCTGCCCTTCGAGGCGGCGCACGGCGGCCAACGCTCCGGGAAAGTCGAATGCCGCCAGGGCATCTTTCAACCCCAGCAGGATACCGTGCGCGTCCATGTCTGCGAGCTTGTCCGCGATTGACTCGAAGTAGAACGTCACTTCACCGTCGCTCGCTTTGATCAAAGCCACGAGGCGCGCAAGGATGGCCTTCCGTTCCTCCGTTGTCACGCCTGCGACCTGTGACGGCGGTTCGGCGGCGGGGATCAACCGCAGGATGAGTGCTGTCGCCTTTTCAAGAGATTCGGAAAGTCGATGAAGGCTGTCCTCCACCTCAACCGAAGACGCGCCTCCCCGGAGGAGGCGTTCGAGCTCGGCCGCCGCCGCCTGAACGTCGGCTACGCCGAGATTGCCGGAAACGCCCTTCACCGTGTGCGCGATCCTCTCCGCTGTCAGCCGGTCTCCCCGAGACAGCGCCTCTCTGATTTGGACAGCCGACCCCCTTTGCCCCTCGCCGAATCGTCGCAACAGATCGAGGTAGAATCGGCGGTTCCCGCCGACACGCCCGAGCCCGGCTTCCATGTCGATTCCTTCGATAGCCGGAAGCGGCGTTCCTTCACCGTCAGCGGCCTCGACCGACGGCGCGCGGACGAACGCTGTTCCGTCCCGGCAGTATTTCAGGATGGTCGTGAACATGGCGTTGGGATCGATCGGCTTGCTGATATGGTCGTTCATGCCCGACTCGAGCGCCTTCTGCCGTTCCTCGATGAGGGCATGTGCGGTCATCGCGATGATAGGAATCTGCTTGCCCCACTCTTCGGCCCTGATGCAGCGCGTGGCTTCGTATCCGTCCATCTCGGGCATTTGCACGTCCATCAGGACGAGGTCGAAGTGCGCCCCCGCAACCTGGAGTCTCGCCAGGGCCTCGACCCCGTTGCCGGCCACCGCGATCTCCGCGCCGGCTCCTCGGAGCAGCTCGACGGCGATCTGCTGGTTGATCTCGTTGTCCTCCACGAGGAGGATCCGCACCTTCCTCAGCGTGTCGGAGTGTTCCCCGTTTCGTGAGGTTGCGCGGAGCGCCGGCAGGATATCCGGGGCGAATACCTTCACGATAGCATCGAGAAGGCTCGAGGGGGTCAGCGGTTTGAGCAGGAAATCCGCCGCTCCTGCCTGTAGCGCGCTGAGACGCTCCCCCTCGGCGCCTTCCGACGCGCTGACCAGAATGACGACGGGAGCCGAGACGGAAGCTGCCTCGGACAGGATCTGCCGTGTGGTTTCGATGCCGTCGATGCCGGGCATCTTCCAGTCCGTCAGCACGAGGCCGAAAGGATCATTGCCGCGGGCGCGCCGAGCCGCTTCGACGGCAGCCTCGCCGGAGCCGACGGTGTGCACACGGAATTGAAACGAAGACAGTATTCGTTCAAGGATGTTCCGCGCTTCCTCGTTGTCATCCACGACGAGGACCCGCATCCCGTGGAGGTCCTGCGGGATCGCATGCCGCTCCTGTCTCTTCTTCGTGCCGAGGCTGAACCACGCGGTGAAGCTGAACGTGCTTCCCTTCCCCGGGGCGCTTTCCGCCCAGATCTCTCCCCCCATCAGCTCGACCAGACGGCGCGTGATGCTCAGACCGAGTCCCGTGCCGCCGTATTTCCTGGTCGTCGATTCGTCCGCCTGGGAAAAGGGCTGGAAAAGCCTCGCCGATTGCTCCTCCCTCATCCCGATGCCCGTGTCTCGCACGGTGAATTGCAGCTTGATCCTCTCCGTGCCGCTTTCCACGATCGTCACTTTCAGCATGATTTCCCCTGCGGGGGTGAACTTGACGGAGTTGCCCAGAAGGTTGATGAGGATCTGCTCCAAACGATGAGGGTCCCCGACGAGGCCCCGGGGGATGCCGGGGGAGATGTCGACGAGCAGCTCCAGCCCCTTGGCGAATGCATTGGGGCTGGTCAGCGTGGCCACGTGATCGATCACCGATTCGAGCTCGAAATCGACCTGTTCGACCTCGAGCTTGCCGGCTTCGATCTTGGAGAAGTCGAGNNGTGGCTCATGTTGGCGAGGAAGCTGCTCTTGGCGCGGTTCGCCTCTTCCGCTACCCTGTTCGCCGCCTGCAGAGCGACGGTCCGTTCTTCCACCCGACTCTCAAGATCTTCGTTGAGCTTGCGGATCTCCGCCTCCGCGCGGTTCTGCTCGGTGATATCTTGTAGAAGCGACAGGATGACCGTCTCTCCCGCGACGTCTATGATTTCAGCCGCAAGACGCGCGATCCAGATCTCCCCGGACTTCTTTCGGAATTTGGCGCTCCTGTTCTGGACCCTGTGCTGGCCGCTCAACTGGGCGATGATGCATTCCCGATCCGACGGCACGACCCACGCCTGCAGCTTGGTCGCAGTTTCACCCACCACTTCCTCGCGCGCGTAGCCCATCAGGCTCAGGAACTCCTCGTTCACGTCGAGGTAGCGCCCGTCGGCGAATCGGGTGATCGCCATGCCGATGGGGCTCGCATGGAAGATCGTCTGGAAGCGGGTGTCGCTTTCGCGTTGCGTCAACTCCTTGTGGTACTGCTCGGCCCGCTCTCGGGTACTGCGCAGGAGGGCGGCGACGAGGCTCATGAAAACGCCCATCGCCGCGAAAAGGCCCAGCGCCAGGGCGTCGGCAGGCTTGAAGACCGCGGCAGGACCGCGCCAGGGGAGCACCCAAAGGGCGGTGAAGAGGGACGCCGCGGCAGTCGCGAGCATCCCGGGCCCCGTTCCTGCCAGAAGCGCCACGACTATGACCGTGGGATAGAAGATGATGAATGGCGGAAGGCCGGCGCCGACGAGGATGGACAGCGCGAGACGAAGTGCATATCCCGCCGCTACGAACACGACGGCAACGCTATAGCGGAGGAACACCCCAGGGAGTGGTTCGTTCGGGGGTGTCGTGCGGCCGATATCGACAGATCTCATTTCTGTCTCCTGGCGCATAACCCATTGAAGTCGTGATGCCGCATCGTCTTGATGCCATGGTCTCTCCGCGGCATCCGCAGTTGCGTGATTGGAGAAATTTAATGTATGAAAAGGAAACCGTATTATCAAGGGAAAACGGCCGCTCATCACAGCCGTGCGCGGTGTGACGGTCATGGGAGACCGCGTCATTGACGCCGCCCGCTCTTTGCGCCTATAATTGTCAAGGCTCGTCATTACCTTGGGAGGGGAACAATGGCAGAACAGCTCATTGTAAAGAATTTGCCCTTCATTAAAGTGCTCCCCGCGTGGGCGCAGGAGCTGTCCTATAAGTACTGCTCGAAAACCGCCAATCTCTACCTGCTCTCCGGCAACATCCGCGACTTCCTTCCGCACAAGATGAAGGAAGGTGAGTTCAATTTCGTCAAGATCCAGGACTACGTGTCGGAGGTCCTGTTCGGCAACCGCGACATCATCGTCTTCTACGATCGCTCCTCGGGGGTGAGCTTCTGCAAGCCCGAGATGAAGAGCGATTACCTCGCGCGCATGAAGCAGCTCGCCCCCCACGCAACACCGGGGGCGCTCCTGTCGCGCAATCCCGTGAAGGCGCTGAGCAAACTCGAGCGTTACTTCTACGCGAACATCAAGCTGAACAAGCGCATCGTCCTGATCGTCGACTACTCGGAGACGGTCGTGCCCAATACGGAGATCTCCCGCTACACGGACGAGGATCGCTATTGCCTCGTCACGCTGAATCGATGGGCCAACGATCCCATCTTCACCCAGGGCGACGTGTCGATCCTCCTCCTGACGGAGAACCTCTCCGACATCAACGCGACGATCGTTCGCTCCCCCAGCGCCATCAAGGTGAACATCCCCATCCCCGACGAAAAGGTGCGGGAGAGCTTCCTGAGCTATCTGGATCGGCAGGGCAAGCTCCTGCTGGAGGATTCTCTCACCGTGGCGGAGTTCGCCGGCATCACGAGCGGGCTGAACCTCGTCAACCTCAACCAGCTCGCCGCGGAGAGCTTCCAGGAGGACAGGGAGATCGACCTCCAGTACCTCAAGGAAAAGAAGAAGCAGATCATCGAGGCCGAAGCCGTCGGACTGCTCGAGTTCATCGAGAGCGCCCACGACCTGTCCGCCGTCTCGGGGCACGAGTTCGTGAAGAAGCGATTCCGCAGCGCGGCCAAGGCGATTCGGGAGAACAGAACGGATGTTCTCCCCATGGGCTACCTGCTCGCCGGTCCCGTGGGGACGGGGAAGAGCTTCATGGTGACCGCATTCACGGGAGAGATCGGCATTCCCATCGTGGCGTTCCGAAACTTCCGCTCCAAGTGGCAGGGGGTGACGGAGAGCAATCTCGAGAAGATCCTGAACATCCTCAAGGCGATGGCACCCGTCGGGGTGATGATCGACGAGGCGGACGCCTTCCTCGGCGACAGGAACCAGGACGGGGACTCGGGCTCGAGCAACAGGATCTTCGCGCAGATCGCCTCGTTCATGGGAAACACGGAGTATCGCGGCAAGATCATCTGGTTCCTCATCACCTGCCGGCCGGACCTGCTGCCCATCGACTTGAAGCGCCAGGGCAGGGC
>PLNO01000319.1 GCA_003141795.1 Spirochaetaceae bacterium
TTGTTCACCGCTATGATATGGTTGTCCTCGTAGAGGATACGCAGACCGGACGATGCCATGAGGCTTCTCACGTCAGCTCAACGAATAGTCCATAGGTGGCTTGAACACCATTTATAATGTAGAGATTGATTTTTGTTCCCAGCACTATCCAACCAAAGTCATACCCTATCATGCCGGTCCAACCGAGGCACCAACCATCAACCCCATTCTTCTGTATGTCCCCGACCCCCAAATCCAATCCCGCTACCACGCCATTTTCAGTGGGAACGTATTTTACGCCGGCTCCAAACAGCAGGCTCGTCGTGTCAGCCAGGAAGAATGCACCGACCAGATCAACGTACAGGTTCTTCGCCACCGCCATCCCTACGTCGACATTCGCCCCACCGCCAAATGAAGTGCCATTCCAGCCAAAATCGCCACCTACCCAAAACAGCGAGGGGCTGCGTGCTTCCTGCGCGAAGGCACTCGGCATGAATGCCGAAAACAAAGCCATGATGAATACGATCTTCTTCATTCCATTCCTTCCAAGTTCTTGGAAGAATAATGCATTTGGGAGGCTCGTGACAGCCATCACGAGCCGGGCGCAGTCTCTTTTATGAACCTCATGGAGAGGGAGTTCACACAATGCCGTGTATTCTTGGCCGTGAGTCCCTCCCCGATGAAAACGTGGCCGAGGTGGCCGCCGCACGCCGCGCAGGTGATCTCCGTGCGCCGGCCGTCGGCGTCCGTTGCGCGATGCACGGCTCCGGGGATCTCATCGTCGAAGCTCGGCCACCCGCAATCGGATTCGAACTTGTCCGCCGACCTGTACAGCGGAGCATTGCAGCGGCGACAGATGAATGTCCCGGGCTCCTTGAGGGAAACGAACTCACCGGTGAAGGGACTCTCGGTGCCTTTATGGACTATAACGCGCTCCTCTTCGGGAGTGAGAGGGTTGAGGTGTTGTTTCATCACACTCAGGAATTTCCGATTGAAACCCGTCCGGGTCAAGTGCTCTACACATATAGAAGAAAACATCGCGAGGAAGCCCGGAGACGGTGTTGTTAGTCGAGAGCCGGGCCACTATACTCAGCGATATGCCCCGACATTCCGGCGTTCTCCTCATGGTCGCCTCAGCGGCGTCCTTCGGCGTCATGCCCATCTTTGCGCGATTCGCCTACGCGTCGGGGATCGAGCCGTTCACGCTCCTGTTCCTTCGATTTACGGCCGCCACACCGATCATGATCGTCCTCTGCGCGCTCTCCCGGGCACGGATGCCGCGCGGGAAGCCGCTCGTCGTGCTCATCCTGCTCGGCGCCGTGCTCTACGTGGCCCAGTCCCTGTGCTACTTCATGGCGCTCACCGTCGCCCCGGCGAGCCTCGTTGCGCTGCTTCTCTACCTCTACCCCGGGCTGGTGGCAATCGGGGCGAGCCTCCTGCGTCGCGAGCGTTTCACTCGCATCAAAGGGATCGCTCTCGGCCTCGCGCTCGTCGGGGCGGCGCTCATGATCGGATTCGTGCGCGGCGGCTCGATCGCGGGGATCCTGCTGGGCATCGGCGCCAGCGTGATCTATTCCGTGTACATCCTCGTCGGCGATACCGTGATGAAAGAAGTGGACCCCCTGCCCGCGACGACGGTCGTCATTGCATCCACGGCCGCGGTCTATGCACTCATTGCGCTGGTCCGGGGCCCCGTGTGGCCCTCGACGGGCGCGGGATGGCTGTCCGTCGGTGCCCTGTCGATCGTGTCCACGGTCATCGCCATCGGGGCGTTCTTTGCGGGGCTGGAACGTGTGGGCCCGACGAACGCCTCGACGATTTCCGCGCTGGAGCCCGCGCTCGCCGTGGCGCTCGCCGCCGTGTTCCTCGGTGAGAGCATCACGGTGGTGAAAGCGACGGGCGCCGTTCTCATCCTCGTCGCGGTCGTCCTCATCGCCCGGGCCGGCTCCCGTGATCCGTGCCGTGAGCGTGGCGGGGGGCATGGCGCGGCAGCTTCTTGATCGAGCGCGGGCTTCCGACTATCCTGCACGGGCATATGAAACAGCGAGATCACACGCGCCTGCTCGCGTCCATGGCGGGGGAGTACGCCCGCCGCTCGCCGCGATCCGCGGCGCTCAACTCCCAGGCCTTGAAGCACCTCGTCGACGGCGGAAGCCACGCGATCCGGCTCGTGAGGCCGTTTCCACCACGGATCACCTCCGCGCACGGCGCCTACGTGACGGACGAGGACGGGCATCGCATCCTCGATTTCTGGCAGGGCCATCACGCCGACATCCTGGGCCACAATCCCGCGGTGGTCACCGAGGCCCTCGCGCGGGAGCTCCAGTCCGGCGCCGGCCTGCAGACCGGGTTCACCGATGCGCGTCAGATCAGGGTGGCCGAGCTCCTCTGCTCCCGCACCGGCGCCGAGCGCGCCCGGTTCACCTCCAGCGGGTCACTCGCCACGATGTACGCCACGTTCCTCTCACGCGCTTTCACCGGGAGGGAAATGGTGATGAAGGTCGGCGGCGGGTGGCACGGGGCGCAGCCCTGGGGGCTCGTGGGCGTCGATTTCCACGCGGGCAACGGCGGCAGCTTCCAGCACACGGAGAGCAGGGGCCTTCCGGTCGGCGTGGCCGAGCAGGTGATCGTCACCCGCTTCAACGATGTGGACATGCTCACCCAGCAGTTCGCGTCCCACGGGGACAGGGTGGCCTGCTTCATCTTCGAGCCCTTCATGGGGTCTGGGGGCTGCCTTCCGGCGAGCCGGGAGTTCGTCAACGCCGCGCGGGAGCTCACGCTGAAGCACGGCGCGCTGCTCGTCTTCGACGAGGTGATCGCCGGGTTCCGCTTCTGCGCGGGGAGCACCGCCGGCCTGTTCGGCGTTCAGCCCGACCTCGCCACCTACGCGAAGGTGATGGGCGGGGGGATGCCGGTTGCCGCCGTCGCGGGCCGCGCGGACGTCATGGCACTCGCCGGGCGCGGCGGCGGGGTGAAGTTCTCCGGAGGCACCTACTCCTGCCATCCCGCTTCGATGCTCGCCTCGGCCACGATGATGGAGCACCTCGTTGCGCACGAGGCGGAGATCTATCCCCGCATCGGTCTGCTGGGAAACATGGCGCGCAGGACAGTCGAACGGGCGTTCGCCGCCGAGGGCATCGACGCGCGTTGTACGGGGGACCCCGCGGGGGCTTTCCCGGGAAGCTCGCTGGCCGCCGTGCACTTTCCCTACGATCGCGCCACGGTGTGCGCCACTCCCGAGCAGACCCTTAACCCGGCCGTCTGCGACGTCGAGCTCTCCGACACCGTGCTGCAGCTCGCGCTGCTCCTGGAGGACGTTTTCGTCATGCACGGCCTGGGATCGGTGGGGGCCGCCCACACGGAATCCGACATCGAGCGGTTCGGTGAGGCCTGCGGCCGGGCGGCGAAGCGGATCGCGCCCTGGCTCTGATCCCTCTTCCGCCTTGAGATCGGCCCGGCGCTGGTGTAGACTTGGAGTGTCAACGATCCTAGAAGGGAGACCTTTCATGAAGCGACTCGTCCTCGTGCTCGTCATCGTAATGCTTCCCGCCCTGGCTTTTGCGGATTTCCAGATAGGGGCGGTCGGCGTCTATAACAACGATATAACACAGATCAGCTCAGCCGCGGTATCCTCGAGCGATTTCCTGTTCGGTCTGGAGGCGCGTGCAAAGCTCTGGATCTTCCAGGTCGGTGCGGATGCCCTCTACGTGCCGGGGGATCAGAGCCTTGTCGCCCTGACCGACGCCGGGCTCGCCTTCGACATACTGTTCCTCCGCCTGGGAGCGGGCATCGGTCCCGATTTCGCCTTCCTTACGAATGGCGAAGGGGGGACTGAGCTCTACAGCTGGAACATGAAGCTCGCCGCGGACATCAACCTCGGGAACCTCGCAGTGGGCGTGGAAGCCTTCTATGTTTATGACTCCCCGTCCGATCTGGCCGATATCGGCACGATATTCCAGCAGACCCCGTTCATCGGGGTGAACCTGCTCATCAGGCTGTTCTAAGCAGTTTTTCGCGATAAGAAGGGGCTGTCCAAGAGGGGCAGCCCTTTTCATTCGTGGAAGTCACTGACTTAAATGCAGATCGTCCTTGCGCTTCTCACGGCAGTATCAGCGTGAACCAGTCCACGTCTCCCGGCGGCACGCCCGGGGTGCTCCCCGGGGTCATCCAGCGATTCAGCTTCTGATTCAGCGAGATGGCAACGGGATTACTCGGTATTCCCCCCTGCAGCGGCGTGTCATCCGGCTCATACGAACCGCCTGCGGGGTTGGCCTCCGTCGAGTTGACCGCCGTGAAGTACCACGCCCAGCTCGCGCCTCCCGGGCTGTCTGGCGCCGCATCCAGCACGCGTATCCCGTATCCTCCGTTCGCGTCACTTGAAAGGCCTCGCACTCGCACGTAGTACGTCCCCGGCGCGAGCCCCCCGGTAAAATCGATCCGTCCCCACTTGCCCAGCGCCCCGTCCTGCGCGATAAGGGCAGGGGAGGTCTCCGTCTTATAGGGCGCGTTGTCCCCGTTCCACAGGTCGGGCAGGTCCACCGTGGTATCTCCTCGGGAATCGAACAGGCTTACCCACGTCATGACAGTCCCATAGCCGTAGATGGGCGGGTATGTGTCGATGACGATCTCAGGGTATTTGATCGGAACCGAAGCGCTCGAGGTGTTGTTTGTCTCATCGCTTTCCGCCACCGCGTTCGTCGAGTCCGCCGTGACGAAGATCCAGTGCGTGCCCCCCTGCGCGATGGAGTAGCTGGTGGACCACGTGTCGGTGTAGGTGCCTCCGGCAGCCAGGCCCGTCACGAAGCTCGTGCCGATCGTAGTGGCAGTGCCATCGAGAGTGCTCTTGGTGCTGAGCTGGTAGAGAATCGTGAAGGACCCGGCAACAGTACCAGTGTTGGCGATCGTCGCCCCCAAGGTCCATGTGGCGGAAGTGCTCTGCGCGCTCGAGGGGACCTGGACCGAAGAGACCTTGAGATCAGGCAGGGTCGGGGCTACGACGTCCACCGATGCGCTTGAGGTGTTTCCCGCCACCGGGTTCGTGGAATCCACCGTCACGAAGATCCAGTATGTGCCGATCTGCGAGATGGAATAACTGGTAGACCACGTGTCGCTGTGGGTGCCACCGGCGGCCAGACCAGTCACGGCGCTCGTGCCGATCGTGGTTGCGGTGCCGTCCAGCGTGCTCTTCGTGCTGAGCTGGTAGAGAATCGTGAAAGAACCGGAGGAGGCGGTGCCGTTGTTGGCGATTGTGGCCCCAAGAGTCCACGTGGCGGAGGTGTTCTGCGCGCTCGAGGGGACCTGGATCGACGAGACCTTGAGATCGGGCGAGGTCGTGGTTCCTACAATCGGCGGAGCGCAGCCACCCAGGATGAACACGCCGCCCATGACGGTGAGAAAAAGCCACGCCCTCAACTTGCACTTTCTTTTCATTTGCCACTTCCTTCATGCTCCTCAATGTACTACCGTTCCTGTTGAGAATGGCAGCAGAAAATGTATACTTCTATGAGAAAGGCTGAACGCGGATCAGTGATGCGATACGATTGACTGTGATCGGTCACGTGACTGTGAAAGGGAGAGAGTGTTTCAGCGGCTGTTAATCTGTGTTACGATTGCCCTCACGTTCGGCCTCGCACCCGCGGCTTTCGGCGATACGTACGCATGGAAGGCAGCTCCTTCAAATGCGAACTGGACCAATTCCTCCAACTGGACCAAAACGGCCGGGAGTGGAACAGGCGTCTATCCCGGCGATGGGGGAAGCGGCGGACCTGATATCGCGAATATCTCCAGTCCTACGTCGACACAACCGACTCTCAATTCCCCTCTCAGTGCAGTGCTCATGGCCCTGAACCTCACCGGCCCCGTAACGTTGACGCTCACCGCTACGATGCAAACGCAAACGCTGACCATGTCGCCGAGCGGGGGAAACCCTACTCTGACCGGTGGCATCCAGCTCGTCACGGTACAGGATTCGGCCACTATTTCCGCAGGGTCCGTTTCGGCAAGCCTTGTATTCACCATGGACGGGTCCGTCGCGGGCGCGCACACCTTCAGCTCGTCGGCTTCGATCGGAACCCTGCAGATTGCGGCTTCGGGCCAGACCATCACGCTTGGTACGGCATTGACCGTGAGCTCGAGCCTCCAGGTGAGCGCTGGGACGTTTGACCTTGGCGGGCTGACAACAAGCACCGCGGCCGCGATGCAAATCACGGGGGGGACAATTCAAAACGGCACGATCACGAGCACGTCGACATACGACGTTCAGGCGGGAACGGTCAGCGCCGTGCTTGCCGGTGCCGTGGGACTGAACAAGACCACCGCGGGCACGGTGACCCTCTCGGGGGCAAACACCTACACGGGCGTGACGAACGTCAGCGTCGGGACTCTCGCACTCGGAGCGGCCAACGCCCTTGCCTCGGGGAGCACACTGGTGGTGAGCGGCGGCATTCTGGACCTGGGCGCCTTCTCCATCACGGTGGCAGGGGTGCAGCAGACGGGCGGCACGATCCAGAACGGAACGCTCACGAGCACCACTGCCTTTGACATGCAGGCAGGCACGGCGAGCGCGGCACTGGCGGGAGCCGTGGGGATGAACAAGACCACCGCGGGCACGGAGATCCTCTCGGGAACGAACACCTACACGGGCACCACGGCCATCAGCAGCTCGGGGACTCTGACCCTGACCGGCGGGGCGGCAATCGTGAACACCGGTGCGGTGACGATCGCGGGTACAGCCATATTGAACCTGACCAGCAGCGAGACGATCGGGTC
>PLNO01000345.1 GCA_003141795.1 Spirochaetaceae bacterium
CCCGTTGAGTCGGAGCATCTCGGTGATGAGCCGCACCGCCCCCGCCTCGATGCCTTCCCGCGTGTTTCCGCCGACCTGGATTGCACCGCGTATCGCTCGTGTCATGGTTCAGACCACCTTCCTGAGGATGGTGATCCTCTCGTCCAGGGAGAGCTCCCGCGGGTTTCCGCGCATGCTGGATCCCGAGCTCAACGTTGCAAGCGACGGAAGGCTGGCCGCGGGGATATGTCGGTCCTTCAGATCCTGGGGCAACCCGTAGAGCGACAGCAGGCGCCGCACCTCCGCACCCAGCCACGCAACCGGGTCGGAGCCAGTCGCCCGGCCGGGAACGTCGCGCATGAGGCGCTGGAGCGCACCGTTGATCACGGAGGCATTCGCCTCCAGAACGTGCGGCAGGAAAACGGCGCACGCCAGACCGTGAGGGACGTCGAACATGCCCCCGACCGCTGCCGCGAAGCCGTGCGCAGCGCCGAGCCCTGCGTTGGCGAGGCTGATCCCGCTCACGAGTGCTCCATACGCAGCCATCGACCTGAGCTCCGCGTCTGCCAGTGAGCCCGGCAGACGTGAGAGCGACTCCATCATTCCCGGCAGCGCCCCCTCCACGATCGACCGCACGTAGGGGTTCGACGCACGGGTCACGTACGCCTCCACGAGCTGCGTCAAAGCATCGAGGCCCGACGTGCCCGTCACGGCGAGGGGGAGCGAAACGGTGAGCCCGGGATCCACGATCACGGCGCGCGCAAGCAGATGTGCGGAACGCATGCTGCGTTTCACGCCCATGCTGGTGACCTTCACCACGGCATTCTTCGTCACCTCCGCACCCGTTCCCGCCGTGGTCGGGACGGCTACCCAGGGCGTGCAGGGACCGGGAACGGGGATGGAGCCCTCCACCCCTTCGAGGAAGCGCTCGACCTTCCCCGGGAAGCGGACGAGCGCGGAGAGCGCCTTCGCCGTGTCGAGGACGGAGCCTCCGCCGATCGCGACAAGCACGTCCGGGGCGAACGCCGAGGCCGTAGCGAAAGCATCGGACAAGGACTCCGTGGAAGGTTCCGCCGACGGGCAGCGGAGCGTCTGCACTGTTCGGTCTTCGAGGCTGTGGTTCAGACGGTCCGCCAGGGGGGAGCTCCCGAGCCAGTGGCTTCCCGTGACGAGGAGGACCCTGCTGCCGAAGCTGCCGACGATGCTACGAAGTGTGTCGAAAGCGCCGATCCCGAAATGAACGGCGGGGGGCGTCTCGAGGCTGAAGGGAATCATGCAGGCAAGTATAGCGGGTTTTCAGGATTGCAGCCATTGCTGCACGAAACGCAGCGCGACGAGAAGCGAGCCCGAAAACACGAACGCGATGACGAGGAAGATCCAGCGCAGCACGAAGGGCCGACGCTCGTGGACGTTGCGGTAGACGAGGAAGGCGGCCAGCCACACGGCGGAGGCGATTTCAAGCCACAGTGACACGCGCAGGAGCGCGAGGAGAAGCAGCTGGGTGGAGGTGAGGAAGTCCTGATAGTTGCCCAGCAAATAGAAAAAGAACAGGAGCACTGACATCATGAAGAAGAAAACGACGGCCCTCCCCGTGAAACTGGACACGTGGGAGAGAAAGGGATATTGTTTCATTCAGCTTCAATTATAGAATAGTCCCGCGCGTACAGGGAAGGGTCATGCGAAAGTTTTGGTACATGCCTGCGGCAGCTCTTGTCGCCGTGGCCGTGGCCGTTTTCCTCGGCGGATGGCTGCAGCTCTCCCTCGGGCGTGACGTTTGGGGAGTGATTTTCACACCATCACACGGTTTCGAGTCTTCCCCGGTCGATCCTTCCCGGTTCTCGTGGCGTTAGGAGCGCATCGTCCCGCGCCTGCTCACGCTGTACAAGGTGCCCGTCACGACGCAGCGCGCGGATTTCGACGTCGACGTCGTGCTCCCTTCGGGTGACGCGTATGCCTCCCTCATGCGGGAGAACCCCGATTTCTCCGTTCAGATGCGCGTATCGGTCCTCTACCGGCTCAAGCCCGACAGGCTCTCCTCCCTGGTGGAGCATGACGGGCTTCGTCTGTCGACCGTGGGGGACTGGCATCGGCAGCTCCAGGCGGGCCTGGAGCAGGGCGCCGCAGAGATCGCTCTCCAACTGGGCAATTCCCCGCGTGAAGGGGCGGATATCGGCGCGCTCAGCTCCGCCCTGTCCGGATCGCTTGCCGGACGTTTTCCGGCAGTGCAGATCATCTCCGTCACCACCACCGTTCGTCACCTGCCGGACGCCGATCTGTACGCCCGACTCAAGTCCTCCTACCTTCGCATCGCAGACCTGAAGGGGGCGGCGCTCGCGGCCCTCGCTCCACGCCTGGCGGCGGAGGAAGNNATCGCCAGTGCGGGCAAGCTGTCCCCGCGGGACCTGCAAAGCCTCGACATCCTCGACAAGCTCCCCGCATTGGAATAGCGCCATGGACGATGCCGGCTACTTCTTCAACTTCGAAAAGATGTCCTACGTCAAGGCACGCCATCCGGCCGGGTGCATTCTCTGTCTGGCGCGCGACCACAGCCCCGACGTCATGGATCTCAGCGTCTGGCACGACGATCTGTTCGTCGCCTCCGTGAATCTC
>PLNO01000088.1 GCA_003141795.1 Spirochaetaceae bacterium
CCGAGGCGAGCTCAGCGCTCGAGCTGCCGCGCGATACCACGAGAAGAAAGCCCCCGCCGCGCGTCATATAGACTGTCGGCGCGCCGAGTGCCGCCTGATCGGTGAGGCGCTGCACGATCCGGAAGGTTACGCCCTGATCGTCCGACTGCAGCAGGTCGATCTCCCTGTCGGAGGCCGCCACGGCGACGTGGATCCTGTCGTTGTCGTCCATGGCGAGGGAGAAGACCCGCGGCTCGCTCCCCTCCGTCACGCCCGTGTAGTGAATGGGTCCGAAGGCGCGGGCGTGGGTCGTCCACGAAACGCCGTCGCGTGAGACGGCGAGGGAGAGATAGATGTCTCCGCTCGATCGGTCGGTCGCCGAGACCGGCTTGATTTCCTGCCACGCAAGGGTCATGAACGATCTGCCCGCCGCGGACATCGAGGATTCTTCTTGCTGCGGTACGAAGATCGTGGGCTGCTCCCAGTAGAGGGTCTGGGCGAACAGCGGGTAGCCGGCAAGGAAGAGTATCGCGACGATCGTTGAAAAGGCAGCCCAGCGCTTCATCATGATATGTTGAGAGCCACTTCGAGTCTCTTCTTGAGCTTCTGCAGCGGGGCGAACGTCTTGTTCCTCGGAGACCGTGGGTTGTCCCACAGGTCGAGCACGACCCCGTATGAATCCTGGTACGCCCCCGAGAGGTACAGGCTCAGGGCCTGGTTATAGCGCTGGGTATCGGCGTCGGAGAGCGCGCTCAGCGTCGTGCTGCCCATCTTCGTGCGGATCTGGCCGTCCAGGCGGATGGCCGCGACATTGTCGGGGTTGATCTGAAGGGCCTGCTTGAGGAGTTGCAAGGCACCCTGATATGAGTCCTGCGTGCCGTCCTGCTGCAGCGCATTTGCACGGTCGACGAGCTGGTTGGATTGGCGGATCTGCTGCGGGTTTGCAGGGCGACGGGCCAAACCGAGCGAATATTCCAGCTCCTGGATCGTGCCTTTGAGCTGAACCGCGAACTTGGGATCGAGACGGGAATAGTCGAGGAGCGCGAGGTAGGCCGTCTTCTGACCTCCCGAATCGGCGGAGTTTCCCGCCATCCCGACGTACGTGGCGATCTGCGCCCGGGCATCCTTCTGGAACCCCACAGGGTCTGTCTGCTTCTTGATCATGAGCTGGAGCACTTTTGCCGCCCCGTAGTTCGGCGCAACGGCAAGTGCATCTTTCACGTTTCGCTCGGCATCTGCAAGCCTGCCTGCAGCCAGGTTGTCCTGCGCATTNNCCCTGCGCTCAAGTCGAGCGCGTTCTGGATGAACTGCCGCAGGGTGTCGAACGGCGGGTAGCTCCCCACCTGTGTCCGTTCCCACGTGCTCTCCGCCGTATCAAGATCGAGGCTCGCGCCGAGGAAGTCACGCGCGCCGACCTTTTTCGTTATGGCCGCAATGGCATTCTGGGCGCTCTGGATTGCGAGGTTGTTCCGTACGGTCTGGATCCTCACGTTCAGATCGTTCTGGTCCTTCCCGGTCCGCGTCGCCGCGTGGTCGCTGTAGGCGGAGGCCAGCGATTTGATGTAGGACTCGCTCGCGTTTCCGAGGTTCAGCTCCGCACCGTCGGGGTCGTTCTTCGTCAGGGAGGCCAGGGCCCGGGCGAACCAGTTGTCCCCTTCGCGGCTGAAGACGGCGGCCTGGTCGAGCTGGCTCTGCGCACCCGAAAGCAGGGTTTGACAGTTGTCCCTCTCCCGCTGCGCGCTTGCCAGAAGCTCGTCGTACCCGGGGTTTCCGGGCGTGCCCTTGAACAAGGCCTCCATCCCGCTGCTGGCCGCAACGTACGGCTTGTCGGCCCGCAGACCCGTCTCGTGCTTCTCGATGTCCGCGATCAACGCCTCGAGATCCGCACCTGCTCGGCTGAATGACGTCATTGCGCGATCGGGATAGCGGACGGCCATCCCCGTCTGTCCCTGCGGCGCCTTTCCTCCCTGGGTACCGTCCCTCTGATCCTCGCCCTGGGCCCGGAGCGCCACTGCTGCCGAGAGCCTGCCGGCAAACCCGCTGCCGCCGATCCGGGCGATGCGCACGGCATAGCCGAGGTCGCGCTGCTGGAGATCCGCGTCGGAAAAATGCTGAAACAGATCCGCCAGGCCCTGCGCGGAGCTCATCGTTTCCCCAGGGGCGATTCCGTCCTTGACCGGCGCCTCCCACGCTGCCGCGCGCCCCGACCATTCCGCGCGATGCGCGGCGACCTCGTTCTGCAGGGAGTCCATGGACGTCCGGGCGGACATGAGCCGCAGCGCCTCAGCGGCGGCCTCTGGCGACTGCACCGGCGAATCGGAAACCGCGGGGAGCGCGGCCAATGCCTTCCGCTCCGTCACGAGAGCGCGATAGCCGTCCACCTCCGCGGCATGCTCCTGGGCAAGGAGCGCGTGAGAGAGCAGCGTGCGGGCGGTTCCCATTTCAGGACCGGGAACGGACCAGCCGGTTGCCGCAGAGAGCGGCAGACCCGCCGCGGAAAGCCCCGCGGACTTCACGGCGAGGATGCTGCGATAGTATGCGTCGTCGAAGCCCGCGACGGCCTCGTCCAGCGCCCCGGCCAGGTACCTCTCACGTGCGCGCCTGAAAGCAGCCGATGCCACCGTTGCCGCATTTTCGGAGGCTTCCCGGGCGCGGTCCGCCCAGAGGAGGTGCATCGCCCTGGCGATGCCTTCGGTCTTGCCTTGACGGCCGTTGCACAACCACAGGAGGTACTGGATATACGGATCTTCCCGTCCCTTCCCCTCCGACCGTCGTATCGTGGCGCCCAGGCCCTCGAGCGTGGCACTGGCGCTCCGCAGTGCTCCTTCCGTGATCGCCGCGTCCAGGAGCGGCGCCGCGGCGGCGTCGAATCCAGCGACACCGTCCGGGCTTCCGACCCGCGCATACAGGGTATTGAGCGCCGACGGAGCCGCCGCAATGGCCTCAGCGACGCCCAGATCGTGCGTCACGGCGGCGGCAATTCGCGCAGCGGCGCCCCTCACCCCCGTCGCAAGGATCGAGCCGTAGCCGGCCGCTTCGAAATCGCCGGCCTGCATGTCGAATCCCGCTTTTGCGGGATCGACGATCGGTACCGCGTACAGTGCAAGGGCGTCCCCCGGCTTGCCTGCCTTGAGAAGAGCGTCCGCTTTGTCCATCAGGGTGAGGAAGTGGGAGAGCACGGTCGTCGTCCGAGTGACCTCGCTCGAGCGCCCCGGGTCGATGCGGCGGAGCTCGGGGAGGAGCCGCTCCATGGCAGCGACATCCCCTGCGGCACGCGCCGCGCTCAGCTCGGAGAGCACACCGTTATACTGCTGCATGACGGCGCGGATCTGCGACATCATCCGGCTCGTCTGGTCGCGAAGATCGGGGTTGTCCCGCTGGATGGTTGCAAGCAGCTTCAAAGCATCCGCATACTCCTGCCGTTGGATGAGCATCTGCGCCTCCGCAAGGCGGGGCTCCGCCTGCCCTCCTGCGTGGAGCAGAACGGCGCCTGCCAGGAAGAACGCCAGGCAGAGGAGAAGTGCACGGGTCTTCAGGCTATGCGCTTGCACAGAACCCCACAGCTACGATTATCGGCTGAAACAGCGGCGCAGGTCACCCCCTGATCGTCTCAAGCGGGAAATCAGGCAGATACCTGCCGCTGTCGACTTGCTCTCTCTGGATTAAGGTCGCGAACCGATGTATAATTGCAGGCAGACATGAAGAATCGACGGGTATTCGCGATTTCGATCCTCCTCATCGTGAACTCCCTCACAATCTGGGCGGGCGGCAACGATTTTTACTCTCTCTGGACGGAGTTGTTCAGCGCGAACGGAGATTCCAACACCGGTCTCACCTCTTTCCCCACGCTCCAGATCCCCATGGGTGGCCTGTCCGAGGCCATGGGAACCGCCTATGCGGCCATGTCTCGGGACTCAGGGTACATCGAGTCGAATCCGGCGGCAAGCTCCCTGCTCAAGAGCTCAGAGCTCGCCTTCTACCATCACAACTGGATCGCTGATTCCAATCTGGAAGGGGTCGTCTACACCGTCCGCTTCAATGACTTCGGCCTCGGCTTCGGCGGCAAGTTCCTCTACGTTCCGTTCACCGCCTACAACGAATGGGGCGTGTCGGGGGGCAAGGATTACGTCAGCGAAACCGTCGGAACGATAAACGCCTCCTACAACCTCTTTTCCAACTACTACTACAGCGGGCTTGCAATCGGGGCGAACTTCAAGGTCGCCTACCGCAACATTCCGGCCATCTTCGGTCTGGACCAGTCGGCCCTCGCCATCATGGGGGATGCGGGGATCATGACGAGCTTCAATTTCCTGAAGTTCTACAATTCGCAGGACAAGAACTTCTCCGTCGGGCTCGTTGTGCGGAACCTCGGAGTATCGACGCTGTCAGATGAAACCCTACCCCAAGTAGCCACGGCGGGCATCGCCTGGGCGCCTCTGCGGCCGTGGACCATCGCCGTGGATTACAACTACCCCTTCAGCTTCCCCGGGCAGCCCGCCGCTGAAACGTGGAACCTCGCAGTGGGCACCACGGTCACCATCACCGATTTCGTCTCCGTGCAGGGCGGCATACTCTGGAAAGCGGATAACCCGAGGATCAGCATCGGCACGGCGCTCGCCCTCGGCACGGTATCGCTCACAATGAATTACAACGTCGATCTCAGCGGGAGCCTGAATCCCATCGACAAGTTCAGCGTGGAGGCGAAGTTCGACCTCGGAGACTCCGGTCGCGGCCTCGCGGCCAAGGAGGCTGAAGCCCTGTACCTGCAAGGCGTCGAAGAATACGCGAACGGCAACTACGCTCACGCCATCACGCTCTGGGAGGAGGTGTTGAGGCTGGATCCCAAGTATTCGCCGGCAGCGGAGGACATCCGAACGGCACAGCAGACCATGGCGCTGCAGGATCAACTGCAGGGAATCGGCGCGAAGTAGACGACCAGTGGACGAAGCAGAAACCCCCGAGACGATTCGGCATCCCATACCCGAACAGACGTTGCGCCGTATTCCGCTCTATCACCAGATCCTCGCGGAGATGCAGGCCAGGGGCGAAGCCTACGTCTCCTCGCGGCACCTGGCGCAATTCTTCCGCATCGACGACACCCAGGTCCGCAAGGACGTTTCCCTCATCGGGTACAAGGGCAAGCCGAAATCGGGATACTCGATCCTCGGGCTGAAGAAGGCCATCGAGGAGTTCCTTGGCATCAACTACGAGAACACGGCGATCCTCATCGGGGCCGGGAGGCTCGGCTCTGCGCTCAGCCAGTACCCGGGCCTTGCCCAATACGGGCTGCGCCTGGTCGCCATTTTCGATAACGACCCCGCACGAACGGGGAACGTCCTGGGCGCCTTCACCATCCTCCCGATGGAATCCCTGCAGCGCGTGGTTCGCAGCTTCGACGTGGGCATCGCCATCGTGTGCGTCCCCAAGGATGCGGCGCAGGCGGTGGCGGGCAGGATCGTGTCGCTGGGAATCAAGGCGATCTGGAACTTCTCCCCCACACAGCTCACCGTGCCCTCGGACGTGATCGTGCGCAATGAGAACATCGCGCTGGGGCTCGCCATCCTCTCCCACTACCTCAAGCGGCGCAAGAAAGAGGAGCTGAGCGCGGCACCGTCCGAAACGCGGCAGAACCCGCCGCAGAAGCTCATCGATATCTTTTCGCGCTACCAGCCCAAACGGGAGTTCCTCGTGCAGATCCTCGAGGATACGCAGAAGGCCTTCGGATATCTCTCCCGTGAATCCATCGGGTACATCGCCGACTACCTCAACATCGCCCGGGAGAGAGTCGTCGAGTCCGCTGCTTTCTACCCCGTGTTCAGGACCGAGCCGCCGGCACGGTTCCGCATCTCCCTCTGCTGGGGGGAGACCTGCTCGCGCAAAGGCTCGGACAAACTGCTGGAAGCCATCGCACATGAGCTGCACATCGCAGACGGCGAGACGAGCGCTGACGGGTTGTTCAGCCTGGAGATCGCCCCGTGCAGGGGGATGTGCTCCGAAGCCCCCGTGGTGAGCGTCAACGACAAGGTGCTGAAGGTGAAATCCGCCGACGACCTCATCGCGCAGTTGCGCGCCATCGCCGCCGGTTGACAGGGCTCCCCTCCTTCGATTCACTTCCCCCCATGTCGAACGACCCTTCAGCCTCTTTCGCGAGGCTCTTCAGCATCATTCAACGCCTCCGCGCTCCCGACGGGTGCCCATGGGACAGGGAACAGACGCCGCAGACGCTCCGCGGGAGCCTCATCGACGAAGCGTGGGAATGCGTGAGCGCCATCGACGCGCGGGACGATGCCAACATGGAGGAGGAGCTCGGCGACATCTACCTCCTCGTGACGATGATGGCGTGGATGAAGGAGCAGGAAGGTGCTTTCACCGTGAGCTCCTCGCTGGAAGCCATCTCCGAGAAGCTCATACGGCGCCACCCCCACGTGTTCGGCTCGGCGCGCGCCTCCACTCCTGACGAAGTCCACGCCCAGTGGGATCGGATCAAGGCGGAGGAACGCAAGGGTCCCGCTTCCGGCGGCACCTCGGCAGGAGCGGGCGCGCCTGCAGCATCGGTCCTGGACCGGGTCGGACGTTCCCTGCCCCCGCTCGAACGCTCCGTGGAGCTGCAGAAGAAGGCTGCAAAAGTCGGCTTCGACTGGCCCGACCCCGCACCCGTGTGGGAGAAGATCGACGAAGAGGCGGCCGAGCTCCGCGAGGCGTTGGCCTCAGGGCGGCCTGAGCACGCCGAGGAGGAGCTCGGAGATCTCCTGTTCTCCGTCGTGAATCTCGCACGTCTCTTGAAGATCGATCCCGCGGTCGCCCTGAACCGTACGAACGTAAAGTTCGAGCGGCGCTTCCGCAACGTAGAGACACGGCTCCACGCGGAAGGAGTTCGTCCCGCGGAGGCGGGGCTCCAGCGCATGGATGCGCTGTGGAACGAGATAAAAGCTCAGGAAGCCGAGGGACCGGGCGGGATGCAGAGCAGCTCGAAATAGCTTCCGGGCTGTCCCACGGGGCTCGTCGCCCACGTGGACAGGCGCCGCGCTGTAGAGGTCTCCCAATCGCCTCTGGCCTCCAAGGTCTTGCGGATGGAAGGCCCCGAGGCCGGAAGACGGAGCAGAGAGCTGCCTGAAGCGTCCGTCACCTCGAAATCCGATCCCCAGTACATCGACATCAACGACCTTCGACGCCCCGCGCCCTGCGGCTGCGCCTCCGCCACCCGCATGAGCGCGAGCCCTTCAGGAAGGCTCGCGTTCATGCGTGAGAGAAAGCTGTCCGCGGAATCGAAATCGTGCAGGTCGATCGCCGCGATCTCTTCCTCCGAATCGAGCCCGAGGCTCAGGGGACTGGCGAACTCCAGGCGCGGCTTGGGGTTGTACCCCTCGGTGAATCGCACCGCGTAGCCCGACCGGGCAAACGCCCGTTCGAACACGGTCATGAGGTCGAGGTGGGAAACGAACGCGGCAGGGCCTTTCTTCGTGAAGCTGAATATGAATCGCTTCCACTCGGCGGGGGGAGCCGCGGGAGCATTTTCCGCCGGTGCGGGGAATGAAGATGCCTGCCCCGCCTCCGCCACCCTGCTCGTCGAGAGGCGAAGGGAGATGCCGTCCCACGGGAGCCTCTCCTCGGGACCGCGCTCCCGGCAGGTCTCTCCGAGCACATCCCAACCGGCGCCGGCAATCACTTCACGCCACAGGTCGATATTGACGTGCTCTTCCCAGGCGTCGAGGCGCGCACCGCGCAGGTATGCGTCCCGCACGAGCAGGCCGGCGCGCTCGTCCCCCCGCGCGACGATCCCCTCCAGAATCGACAGGATCGGGGCATGGTAGCCGATCCTGAAGCCGTCGCCCTTGAGGATCGCGCGGACCGCCCCGATCCGTTTTGTCGACTCCTCCTCCCCCATCTGGCGGGCGCGCTCCCAGGGGGTATGCGGTTTGGGGATAAACGAGGCGATGTTCACATTGAAGCTCATCCCCGTGGCCGCACGCGCTGCGCGGAGGAAGTCCACGATCGGGGTCGTCTCGTCCTCGTCGAAGGACGGGGGCAGCCCGACCATGAAGTAGAACTTCGCGGCCTTCCACCCCAGCGCGCGCGCCTCGCGGAGGATTGCGATGGTCTTTTCCAGCGTGACTGTCTTCCTGAGCTCGCGCTGCCACTCGGGCCGCGCGGTCTCCACGGCGAAGGTGAGCCCGCTCTTGCGAACCTCGGAGACGTCCTTCAACAGCTCGAGGCCGAGGGAATCGACGCGGAGGGACGGCAGGGAGAAGGACACCCTGCGGCCGGCATAGCGTGCGTTCAGGCCGCGCACGAGGCCGTCGATCTGCCGGTAATCTCCCGATGAAAGGGAGGAGAGGGATATCTGACGGAAACCCGCCCGCTCGACGAGCTCGCGAACCTCGATCTCGATGACCTTCGATTCCTTGGGCCGGGCGGGGCGATAGAGCACCGTGGCGTGGCAGAACTTGCAGGCATTCGGGCACCCGCGCATGATCTCCACCGCGCCGTGATCCTGGACCACACGCATGCTGGGCACGGGGAAACCGGACGCCGCCGGGGTGACACCGAAACCCCGCCAGTAGCCTCGGTGCACCGGCTCCGTCCTGCCCCTGTACCAGATGCAGGGCTGCGCGCGCAGATACTCGAGGAGCTCCGGGCGCCGGGCGCCGCGCTTTTTCATTGATGCCATTTCGCTGAAACAATCCTGCGCCCAGCCCTCGGCCTCGCCGATGAACACGGCATCGACGAACGGCCCCAGTGGGGCTGGATTGGTGGCGGCAGGCCCTCCGACGAGCACGATGGGCTCGTCATCTCCCCGCGAAGCGCTCTCCAGCGTAATGCCGCCGGAGACGAGGATCGCAAGGAGGTTCGTGAGGGTGAGCTCGTATCCGAAGGAGAAGCCGACGAGGTCGAACCGTGAAAGAGGGGTGACGGATTCGAGGGAGCACAAGGGCAGCCCGGCGGCTTTGAGCGCCGCCTCGAAGTCAGGCGCCGGGGCGAAGACCCTTTCACAGGACACCCCGTCGATGCTGTTGAGAAGCGAATAGAGGATCCTGACGGCGGCATTGGACATCCCGATTTCGTAGAGATCGGGGTAGGAGATCACGATGGAAAGCGGTTCGCCCGACTTGCGGATCGAGCCGAACTCTCCGCCCACGTAACGGCCGGGCTTCTCCACCTTCCTCAGCAGAGCACGCAGGTCGGAGCTGATTCCCATGCTAGTAGCGCAGCCTGCGGCGGCTGATGTTCATGAGGATGCCCACCCCGATCAGCCCCGTCCACAGCGCGGAGCCGCCGTAGGAAAGGAACATGAGCGGGATCCCGGTCACCGGCATGATCCCCATTGCCATGCCGACGTTGACCAGGGTATGGAAGAAGATCATGGCGAGTATCCCCGTGCCGACGAGCGTTGCATAGTCTTCCCGCGCGGCCCAGACGATGCTGATGCCCCTGAGGAAAATCACGATGAGCAGACCGAAGACGAGCAGGGCGCCGAGAAAGCCCCATTCCTCCGCCAGTATCGAAAAGATGAAGTCCGTGCTCTGCTGGGGCAGGAACTGGTAGTGACTCTGCGTCCCGTGCAGCCAGCCCTTGCCGTGCAGGCCTCCCGACCCGATGGCCGTCACCGACTGGATGATGTTCCACCCCGATCCCTGCGGGTCGAGCTTCGGATTGACGAAGATCACCAGCCGCATGATCTGATAGTCCTTCAGCACGAAGCGCAGGGCAAGCGACATGAGGCCGCCGGCGACGAGCACGGCGCCCGTCCATGCGATCCAGAAGAAGTAGCGCTGCTTGAACGACCTCCAGCCGAGGAAGGCGAGCCCGGTGACGACTGCCCCCGCGAGGAGGAGGTACTTGAGAATCTCCGGGTCCGAGATGAGCGTGAAGAACGATGCGCCTGCCGCGCCCGAGCGCGCATGAAGCGTCGGCACGGCCGCAAGGATGAACCCGAGAAAACCCACCATGAGGATGAACATCAGGTGCCGTGGCTGGGCGCCGGCGATGAAGGCCATGAGGAGGAAAATCGGGATGAAGGCGAGTGCTTCCCCCATGTCGGGCTGCAGAAGGATGAAGATGATGGGGACGAGCGCGATGAGCAGACCGAGGATGAATCGGGGCAGCTCGCGGATGCCGTTGCCGATGCCCGTGAAGTAGGTCGCCAGGAACAGGATCGTTGCGATCTTCATGAACTCCGCCGGCTGGATTCCGACCTCCGCGAATCCGAGCCATGAGCGGGCTCCGTTGACCTGCCGGCCGATGATGAGCGTCACGAGGAGAAGAAAGAGCCCGCCCGCGTAGATGTACAGGGAGAGCACGCGGAGGGTCGTATAGCTGAAGAGCGCGAAGAAGATGAGGATCCCGAGCCCGAGGACCGCCCAAATGATCTGGCGCACGAACTCGTGCGAAACGAGCACACCGGCGGCATTGATGCCGCTGGAATAGATGAAGAGGATCCCGATGCAGATCAATGCAAGGGTCGCGCCGAACAGAACGAAGTCGAACGGCGCCAGCGAGGCTCGCCTCAATCCACCCTCCCCACCACCGGTGCGTACCAGGGCTTCAGCGTCGCCACCGCTTCCTCATAGGTCTGGTTGGCGTAGATACCCTGGAAGATGAGGTCCGCGGCCTTTGGCGCCCACCATTCCCAGTTGTCGGAAGCTTCCACCATGGTGACGACGACGACGCGGTCGTCGGGGTTCGTCGTCTCGTAGGGTCCGTACGCAGCGAACCACGAGTGCCACGACTTGGTCTCTATACCCGCGACGACCTGGGCGGTGCCCGTCTTGCCGGCGATCTCCACGGCCTTGGTCGTGATGACCGGTCCTGCCGTGCCCTTCGTGATCACTCCGCGCATCGCCGCTTGAACTGTCTGGAATACGTCCTTGCTGATCGCCGACCTGTGGAGGACTTCAGGCGCGGGCTGCGACACCACCTGATTCGTCTGGGGGTCGATCGTCTTCAACAGGAGGTGCGGCTTGTAGACCACCCCCTCGTTGACGACCATGGCGACACTGTCGGCGAGCTGCAGCGGGGTCATCGTGACGTCGCCCTGCCCGATGGAGATGTTGAGCGTATCGCCGCCCACCCACTGCCTGTGCTTGATCTTCTGTTTCCATTCGGGGGTCGGCAGGAGCCCCGAGCTCTCTCCGGGAAGGTCGATGCCGGTGAGCGATCCGACCCCGAAGTCCCGCGCGTAGTTGAGTATCTTGTCGGGACCGAGCCTGTTCCCCATGGTCCAGAAGTATACGTCGCAGGACTGGGCGAGCCCTCCGAAGAGGTCCTCGTAGCCATGTCCCGTCCTCAACCAGCAGTTGAAGACCCTGTCGCCGAACTCGATCTTCCCCGTGCACAGCACGGACTGGTTGATGGGGATGGTGCCGTCATCCGCGATGCCCGTCGTCATGATGATCTTGAAGGTCGATCCCGGCGGGTAGGCTGACTGTATGGCGCGGTCAAGAAAGGGGGAGGAGGGATCGGTGGAGAGCTTGTTGAAGTACGCCGAGCTGTCCCCCGAGAAGAAGCGGTTGGGGTCGAAAGTCGGGTAGCTCACCAGAGCCAGGATCTCCCCCGTGGAAGGCTTGAGCACCACCACCGAGCCGTTGCGCGGCCCCAGGGCCTGTTCGGCGAGCTTCTGGATCTTCCTGTCGATGGTGAGAACGACGTTCTTGCCCGGGGTCGGCGGCACGACCTTTTCCTCCGCGCCCGTGACGCCCTTTTCCTTTACGTCGACCACCCGGAAGCGCTGCCCGTCCACTCCGCGAAGGATGTCGTCGTACTGCTTTTCGATGCCGGATTTTCCCAGCGACGTGTCCGCCCCGTAGCTTTTATTGTACAGGACCTGCAGCTCTTCCCGTGTGATGTCCCCGACGTATCCGATCACGTGGGCAAGCGTCCCCGACTCCACGTAGCTGCGGATGGGCTTGTTGTGCCAGCTCACGCCTTTGAAATCCTCGACGTGCTCGGCAATGGCGGAGATCGTCTGCAGCGTGACGCCGCCCTTTATCGCGATGGGCTGGAATTGCTTGTACGTCTTCGGGGGGACTTTCTGTTCGATCTCCTGGACGGGGATCGAGAGCACCCCGGAGAGCCTGTTGAAAAGCGCCGGGAGGTCGGCTGTTGCCACCTCCCCGGGGGAGACGTCGACGGAAAACGAGTCGACGTTGAACACCAGGGGATCATCGCCCTTCCTGTCGAATATTTCCCCGCGTTGGGCGGTGATGGGGGTCTCACGCTCGGAGACGTTGCGCGCGCGCTGGGTGAACTCCCCGCCTTTGATGATCTGAAGCCAGAACAGATAGAGCACCAGCACTCCGATGCTCCCCACGAACAGCGCGGTGAGCACAACGAAGCGCCGTTTCTGCTGGCGTTCGCCGTATTCCATCAGGCACCTTCTTTGTCTGCCTGCTTGAAGACCTTGAAGAGGTTGAGCAAGGCGAAGAGGAAAGGGGCAATCACTCCGTTGTAGCCGACCTCGATCCAGAGGCGCCCCGTGAAAGTTATGAAGCCGGAAGCGGTGATGCCGAAGATCGCTGAAATGATCCCTGAAAGGATCCCTTTCAGGACGGTCCCGACCACGGCCAGGATGATGGGCATGAGGAACGGGTCGATGAACACATTGCCCGACAGCAGGCCGTAGAGATAACCGATCACCGTGCGCATGAGGCTGTGGAAGCCCAGCGGAGAGACGTTCATGAGGTCTTCGAGGAAGCCCGATGCGAAGCCCGACACCTGTCCCACCATGGGGCCGCGGCGCATGGAGACGAAGATGAGCACGAGCAGCGCGAGGTCCGGGCGTACTCCACGGATGGCGATTTTACCAAGGATCGTGGTCTGCAGGAGGATGCAGACGACGAGCGCGAGCAGCGTGAAAAGGGTCACACGGGCATCACGGTTCATCGCGAGGCTCCTGTCGGAGCCGGGGGGGCTGCCGGGGGTGCGGGCGCCGAGGGGGCATCGGATGCCGGGGCGATGAGGAACAGGTATTCCAGCCGGTCGAAATCGATGATGGGTTGTACCTGCAGGACGAGCGACGGCTCGTAGGACGGCGCCGTGATGTCCCTGATGCGGCCGACATTGATGCCCTTTGGGTAAAGCCCGCCCAGGCCCGAGGTCACCACGAGATCTCCGTAGGAGATCTTGTCCTTGGCGATCTTCTTCACGTAGCTCATGAGGATGGTGCCACGGTCCTTGCCCTGGCCGGCGATCAGCCCTTCATCGCGCGTCGTGTCGACCCTGGCGGAAACGATGCACTGTGGATCGTATAACGGAAGGACCTCGGAAGAGCCCGGCCCCACCGCGACAACCTTGCCCACGAGGCCATCGATGTCGCCCTGCCAGGCGACGACGGGCATCCCCCGCTTCACTCCCTGACGGGAGCCTTTATTGATGGTGATGGTGGAGAACAGGTTATCGGAATCCCGGGCGATCACTTCCGCCGCGATCCTCTCCGCGGGCAAAGTCCGGGCGAAATCGAGCTGCGCCATCAGAGCGGCGTTCTGCCTGCGCAGCTCCAGCACCTCGCGCGTCTCCTGGTCCATCTGCTCCAGGCGTCCACGGGCGGCGGTGAGCTCCTCCCGCGCGGCGCGCAGCTGTCTGATCGACCCCGCCGTGTCGCCGAACCAGACGAAAAAGCCGGTGAAACCCTTCTGGAAGAAGCCCGTGACGGAAAGCCCGATTTCCTTGGGCTTGACGATGAAGCTCTTGCTGGAGACGAGCAGGCAGATGAAGGACACGAGGACGAGCGCCGCAAGGGTGGCGCCCTTCCTGTGCTTGGAGAAAAAGCCCTCGAACAGCCCCCGCATGGGTTCAGGGCTTTACATTGAAGTACTTGGAGTTCTTTTCCTTCACGAGGCTCTCGAGGAACTTCCCGGCTCCCAGGGCGACGCAGAGAAGCGGATTCTCGGCAAGGATGACCGGCACGCCGGTCTCCTTGGCGATGAGCTTGGGGAAACCCTTGAGCAGCGACCCTCCGCCGGTCATCACGATGCCGCGCTCCACGATGTCGGCCGCGAGCTCGGGCGGGGTCTGGCCGAGGGTCTTCTTTATCTCCTCGATGACGGTGTTGATGGGTTCCTGCAGGGCTTCGCGGACCTCCACCGAGTCCATTTCCAGCTTGCGCGGAAGCCCGGTGATCGCGTCGGTCCCCTTTATCTCGATCTTTTCGATCTTCTTGTCGGGGGAGGCGTTGCCAATGGTGATCTTCACGTTCTCCGCTGACGTCTCACCGATGATGAGGTTGTGCACGTTGCGCACGTGCTTGATGATGGCTTCGTCGAACTCGTCCCCACCGACGCGGATGGCGTTCGTCACGACCATGCCGCCCAGGGAGATGACGGAAATCTCCGTCGTTCCGCCGCCTATGTCGCAGATCATGTGGCCCGCAGGCTCCAGAATGGGGATGTTCGCCCCGATCGCCGCGGCCATCGACTCCTGGATCAGATACACGTCCCGTGCGCCCGCCTGCTCGGCGGAGTCCCGTACCGCGCGCTTCTCCACCTCCGTGATGCAGGTGGGAACGCCGATGACCATCCGCGGCTTCACGAACCACCGCCGTGAGATGACCTTTTCAATGAAGTAGCGAAGCATCTTCTCCGTGGCTTCGAAGTCCGCAATGACGCCGTCGCGCATGGGCCGCAGCGCGATGATGTCACCGGGGGTCTTCCAGAGCATTTTCTTGGCCTCGGTGCCCACGGCCATGACCTTCTTCGTGCCGCGCTCCATGGCCACGACCGAAGGCTCGCAGAGCACGATTCCCTTCCCGCGAGCGTGCACGAGCGTACTGCACGTGCCGAGGTCGATGCCGAGGTCGGTCGAAAACGCTTCAAACATCCTGTCCCAGGCCATTCGGGATCCCTTCCTTTCCTCTCTCTTCTACCGCTTCCCGCTGTAATATCGAAGCTTCGCACCGTAATGCGAAGGGTCGATGATCAAGGCGTTCCGCCATTCCCCGCGCGCCTTCACCGGGTCGTTCATCTTCGCGTACACTTCCCCGAGGTCGTAATGCGCATCCGCAGACGAAGGATCGAGCTTGACGATGGAGGAGAATTGCTCTTCCGCCTTGAACAATTCCCCCGTGTCGAGGTAGATCCCCCCGAGGAGAAACCGCGTCCGCTCCTCGATGTCCTTGTCTTCGGTCTTGTTGAGGGTCCGCAGGAGGTAATCGACGGCGTCGCTCGTACGCTTCATCTGGTAATAAGTTTGCCCGATTGTCAAGAGCAGCAGATCGGTCGGATCGTCTTCGAGGGCGACGAGGAAGTTCTGGAGGGCTTTTTCGTTGTCCCCGAGCTGGTTGTAGGCCTGACCGATGTACTCGTGGGTGTCCTTCTGGACGTAGCCCCTGGCGAGAGAGCTCTCCATGAAAGAGATGGAGAGGTCGTAATAGTACTTCCCCTTGTTGAAATATGCCTTTCCCAGGACGTAGTCGGTTTCACCCCCGAAGGGCGTGTTGGCCAGACGGGCCCTGCGAAGGGACAGGATGGCCTGGTCGAGATAGGGCATCTTCTCTTCCAAAGCGTTCTGGGACACGGACTTGTAGAAGCTCGCGAAGCCCTTGTAGGTCAGGGCGACCGTATTCATCGGGTCTCCGACGAGCGCCGCGTTCGCCGTGCTGATCACCTCGTCGTACTTCTCCGAGCGGAAAAGCTCGGGCAGCTTCCCCGGTGCCTTTCTCTGCGTGCTCGTGCCGAAGAGGCGGCCGGGGATGTTGAGGACAAAAAACAACACGATGAGGATCACGAGGATCCCCGAGAAAACGGGTATGAGGATGGAACGCAGGCCTTTTTTCCGCTGGCCTGACTTGTAGTGATCGTAGTTCAGAATCATTCACTCCCTGTATCAAAAAAAGGGCGGATCGATAAGCCGGGTTCTGTCGAGGGTCACCATCTCTCTCGGGGCCGCGGTTGCCCGGGCCCTCGTGCAGCCTACCCGCAGGGTCAAGCGGCGCAGAGCGCCGCGTGAGCGAGCAGCCCCCCTGCTGCTTGGCTTTGCTCCGAACGAGGTTTACCGTGCCTCCTGCGTTGCCGCAGGAGCGGTGGGCTCTTACCCCGCCTTTTCACCCTTGGTCCGCGTCCGCCCGAGGGCTCGCGCAGGCCGGTCTGTTTTCTGTGGCACTCTCTGTCCCCGCCTCGAGGGCGAGGCCCGGGTATTGCCCGGCGTTCTGCTCTTTGGAGCCCGGACTTTCCTCTGGCGCGCCGGGCAAGCCCGACACGACAGCGGTGACCTGATCCGCCCCTGCGCATTGTCGGCCTGAAAGGTGGCAACGCGCAGTAACATTCCGCTAGATCCCCTCCTCGTCCTCCTCGGAGGCATCCTCCTCCTCCTCTTCCTCCTCCTCGTCCTCTTCCTCGTTCTCCTCGTCGAGCAGGGCCGTCTCCAGGCTTTCCCCCGTCTCGTCCTCCTGGTAGAAGAGGATGCGGCTGCAATAGGGGCAGAACTCGACCTTCTCTCCGAGGCGAACCGTGTTCACGAACTGCGGGGGCAGGATCATGTAGCAGCCGGTGCAGACGCCTTTTGCCAGCGCGACGATTCCTACGCCGGACTTGTTGCGGATGATCCTCTCGAACTTGAAGAGCATATCTTCTTCGAGCCCCGGGGTGATCTTCTTCTCGTCCCCCTGGAGCTTCTTCAGCTCCGCGTTCTTTTCCTTGATATTGAGCTTGATCTTGGACTGCTCCTCTTTGACGTCCTCCTCCTGCTTGGCGATCATCATCTCTTCCTTGTCGAGCACTCCCTTGAGCTCCTCGATTCCGGTCTGCTCGCGCTGCAGGTCCTTGCGGAGGTTCTGCTCCTTGTCGGTGGCGTCCCTGATCTCCTTGTCCAGCGCCTCGTACTCACGCTGGGTCTTGATGACGTCCATCTGACCCTCGGACTTCTCACGGCTGGATTCGGCGTCCTGGAGCTTCTGCGTGATGTCCTGGATACGGGTGGAAGTCCCCTGATGCGTGGCGCTCTTCTCCATGAAGGACTTCTTCAGCCGGTTCAGGAGCTCGGTCTTCGTGGCGAGGGATTTGGGGATCTCCTGGATCTCCTTCTCCACCTCGAACTTCTTGGAAAGGACGTCCTGGAGTGCTCTCAGCTTGTCATACACTGTGCGTGGCATGGTACTTACCTCTTTAGTGCTCAAGATAGTCCTTCAGTCGGCGGCTGCGCGTCGGGTGCCGCAGCCTCCGCAGGGCCTTCGCCTCGATCTGGCGGA
>PLNO01000076.1 GCA_003141795.1 Spirochaetaceae bacterium
TGGTGATCCGCCACGGGGAGGCTTTCTCCATTTCGGAGCGGTTGACCGTCGAAGAACGCGGGAAAGCCGCCTACCGCCCGACCGTCCACTACGCGTACTGTCCCTGCGACAGCGCAATCGCCTCCCTGACCGAGCTCAGGGGCAACAACTACAGGCTGCAGTCCCGGCAGCGCATCATGACGAACGAAATCACGACCGGCAGCGACGCCCTTGGGGCNNGCAGTCGAATGGATGATCCAGAATCCGGGCCGCGGAGTGGTCGTTCCCGACGACCTTCCGCACGATTTCGTCCTCGACATCGCACGACCGTACCTCGGCAGGTTCATATCGACCCGTTCGGACTGGACGCCCTTGAGGGACCTGCCGAACGCGTTCGAGGGATTCAACAGCCCCGAGTTCGATTTCAAGGATCCGTGGCAATTCAAAAACTTCCTCGTGAAGGAAGGCGATTGATCGCCTATCCCACCCCACCCATGGGAGCACGCACATGATATCCCTCGCCCGCCTGCAGAAGCTCGCCCGTGAACACGGCACGCCGCTGTTCGTCGTCGACCACGACGAGATCCGCAAATGCTACAGGACGTTCCTGAAGCACCTTCCGCGCGTGCAGGCCTATTTTGCCGTGAAGGCGAATCCGGATCCCGCTATCGTCCGCACCCTGTTCCAGGAGGGATCGAGCTTCGACGTCGCCTCGCTGCCGGAGTTCGTGATCGTCCATGAGAACATCAAGGCGATGCCGGCCAAGGAGCGCCAGTNNCGGCAGGACTGGATCTGGGACAAGATCATCTACGCGAACCCGACGAAGACCCCGGCAACACTGGAGAAGCTCGATCAGTACAAGCCCCTGGTGACGTTCGACAACAGCGACGAGATCCAGAAGATCAAGGAGTTCGCGCCCCACGCGGGGCTCGCGCTCCGCCTGGGGGTCCCCAATACCGGGGCGATGGTTGAGCTGTCCTCGAAGTTCGGGGCCTCCCCCGGCGAGGCGGTGGACCTCATCCTCGAAGCGGACCGGGCGGGGCTCGTCGTGGAGGGCATCAGCTTCCACGTCGGGAGCCAGACGACGAACTTCGGCAACTACGTGCAGGCGCTGAACCTGACGGCGAATATCTTCAAAGAGGCGCGTGACCGCGGGTACACGAAGATGAACCTCGTCGACATCGGCGGCGGGTTCCCCGCTCCGTACGATGCAACGGTCAAGCCGTTCGAGGAGCTCGCGAAGATCGTCAACTCCGAGCTCGATCGGCTCTTCCCCGAGGACATCGAGGTGATCGCCGAGCCGGGACGTTTCCTCGTTGCCACGTCGGGATACGCCATCTCTGAGGTGATCGGGACCGCGGTGCGCGACGGCAAGAAGTGCTACTACATCAACGACGGCGTCTACCATACGTATTCGGGCATCATATTCGACCATTGCCAGTACCCCGTGAAGGCCTTCAAGCGGGGTCCGACGCACATCAGCGCGGTGTTCGGTCCCACCTGCGATGCCCTGGACGTGATCTCCATGGCGGAAAACCTTCCCGACCTCCACAGGGGAGACCTGGTCTACAGCGAGATGATCGGCGCCTACAGCCACGCATCGGCCACGTACTTCAACGGGTTCCCGCCGGCGAAGGTCGTGCACGTCAACCAGTAGGAGTTGCGCCCAGCATTTCTCATTTTGTACCTTTGGAGCTTACAAGGAAGCGGTCGTACTGCCAAATATGGCCCTTTTCGTCGGACAAAATGAGAAATGCGGATCAATGAGACGCAAACTGAGAATTGCTGAGTTGCGCCGGCCCGCAGGAGCGCTTATACTGCCCTCATTCCAATTTTATCATGTGGAGGGCGTGTATGGCGCAACAACGCGAGCCGATGGACAAGGTTCGTCAAACGTTCAAGGTGGATTGGTATCGATGCCCCATCCCCCGGGAAACCCTCAAGGAGCTGACGCGGCGCAGCGACGTGCGGGGGCTCCTCCAGACCCTGGGGTACCTCGCCCTGCTCGTGGTCACGGGGGGAGCGGCATGGTTCTGCTTTTCCCGTGCCCTCTGGGTGTGGTTCGCCGTTGCCCTGTTCGTTTTCGGGACCATCGACTCCTTCAACCCGGGGCTCGTGACGCACGAGCTCTCCCACGGAACGGTTTTTAAAACCAAGTGGCTGAACGCCTTCTTCCTTCGCTTCTACAGCCTGATCGGATGGACGAACTTCCATCAGTACAAGCGCAGCCATACGTTCCACCATCTCTACACGCTGCATCCCCGGGGGGACCGCGAAGTCGTGCTTCCCACCACACCGTCCCTTCACCCCGTGAAGGTGCTCTTCCTGCTCACGCTCAACGTCCCCGTTCTCTGGCAGACAATCGGGGGAACGGTGCGGCTCGCTTTCACCGGTAGGTTTTCCAATGAATGGTCGGAAGCCGTTTTCCCGCCCGGGGACACTGCCGCCCGCGCGGAGGCCCGCAGGTGGGCGTGGGTCCTGCTCGTCTTCCACGCGGCGGTGATCGCCGTGGGGATCGTCTTCCGCCTCTGGATGCTTCCCGTGCTCGTGACCTTCGGGATGTATTTCGCCAACTGGTGGTCGTACTTCGTGGGCCTGCCCATGCATGCGGGCCTGCGCGATAATGTCCCCGATTTCAGGCTGTGTTGCAGGACTATCACGCTCGACCCGTTCTCCCGGTTCATCTATTGGCACATGAACTTCCACACCGAGCACCACATGTATGCGGCGGTTCCCTGCTACAATCTCCACCGCCTGTCCCGCATCCTGGCACCTGACATGCCCCGGCCCCGCGGCGTCATCGAGTCGTGGAAGGAGATGCGTGACGCCTACCACAGGCAGAAGACGGATCCGAGGTACCAGTTCGACACGCCGCTGCCCAAGCCGCCGGAGTCTCATGGTGGCCAGGATGCCGCCGGTGCATCCCTCGGAGATCTTGCGCCCAGGGGATTGGGCTGAATCGTGTTGCAGAGTCGGCGTATGCCATTTCACCCTTACCCCTGATAACAAATAGTCCGCTTGACATCACAACCATTATCTCTATAATCACCATTGTTATTAATCCATCATCAAAGGAGTACCAATGAAAAGGCTCGTTCTGGTCATTATCCTCAGCATCCTTTCTCTCACCGCTGTATCCGCCAGCGGGTTCTACGTGACGCCGAGTGCGGCAGTCAACGTGGGAATCGGCAATTATCTCAGGGGAGGCGCTGTAGCCGGCCAGGCTTTCTATGACTTTGGATTCATTGCCGTCGGCCTCGAGGTGAAAGCCGATTATGACGTCGGGTTCAATGTCTTCAATGTCCCCATGATGCTCCTGATCGGTTTCGGCAGGGATTTCTGGATTGGCGCCGGCTACACCCTCGGCATCGGCTCCCCGAGCATCACGGGAACGAACGGGACCGCCATCCCCTGGACGTACGGTGGGTTCCCGAACACGTACGCGCTGGGCGTGAACGTCTTCAGGCTCCCTCTGCCCTTCGGCGCATTGCTCGTGCAGTCGGAGATCAACTATACGGTCAATTCCCCGGTCAACGCAGCCGATTCTGCAGGGCTCGGCATGCTCATCGGAGCGCTTGCCGGTCTCAAAGGATCAGTGGGCGTCGGCGTGGAAATGAAGCTTTAGTTCCCCCTCCCCTTTCCCCTTGGATGCCGGGTTCCCTGACGGGCGCCCGGTTTTTTTTGGACAAATGGTAACAGATGTGATAATCTCAATTGTTCTATAATGCATGTCCTATGGAGACGAGCTTGGTATACGACCGTGAGCCCTTCACGCGCCTCGTCGGCTTTGCCACGGGCATCCACATCAAGACGCAGCGCGCCGCCGAAAGAGCGCTCGCACCGCTGGGCCTTACCTACGCGCAGTTCGGAACGCTCGCGGCAATCGCCGAAAGAGACGGGCAGAGCCAGCGGGAACTCGCGGGACGCCTGGAAACGGATGCCAACACCGTGATGGTCATCTGCGATTCTCTGCAGAAGAAGGGGCTTGCCGAACGGCGTCTTGATCCGGCGGATCGCAGGGTGCGCAGGATCAGCATGACACCCGACGGGGCACGCTCCTTCGCGAAGGCGGGAGCGATCGTGGAGAAGCTATACCGCCCGCTCGCCGAGGCGACCTCCGATGCGGACATACGGAAAGCGCTGCCCGTGCTGGAGGAGCTCTACGGGCGCTTGAAGGAGCGGGAAAAGTCATGAGTGTGCCGACCATCCTGGCCCTCATCCCCGCTGCGAAAGATAGCGGGCGTGGCGCTGCCCGTATCAGGGCCTGACGCCGCGGAGGAGCCGCCTGTTATGCCACCGGGCCGCTGCCCGGCAAAACCCTGGTCTGCCCGCCGGACTGCGCGCCGCCGTCATCGTCCAATTTGGCAAGGTCATTCCGCGTGACTTCCTCCAGGTCGAGGAAGCCATCCCCGGGGGAGGCCTCGGAATACATGCGGGCAGTCAGGCCGGGATCCGAATGACCGAGGACCGCGGCAACCACCTTGACGCCCCGCCCCCGCTTGATCTGGATGGCGGCCCAGGTGTGCCTCAACATCTGCGCTGACACCTCGCGCCCGAGGATCTTCAGGGATTCATGCTTGATGCGGTTCGTCACGGAGATGCGGCTGTACGGACCCCCCTGGTGCTCGAACAACAGCGACTGGCCGCAAAAACGGGCCTTGATCTGCTCGATGAGGTCCTTCTTCACGTGGATGACGCGCTCCCGACCCGAGGTACCCCGAACGCGCACCTGTACATGATCGTCGCCTGTCGCAGTGAGATCCTCCAGTCGAATTCCCAGCATCTCGGACACGCGAACTCCCGTGCGGACGAGGAACGTGACCATCAGTCGAATCGTCCTGTCCTTCGTCTGCCCGACGAGCGCGCGCGCTTCAGCGATGTCCAGAACCTTCTGCGAGGGCACGGCAGTCTTGTCGATCTTCCTGAGCTTCACGGATTTCAGGACGTCCTCCACCTGATACTTCCGCCTCAGGCTGTCCGCGAACGCGCTGCGTTTGAACGCATAACGGACCCGGTTGCGGGCCGCGGAGAGCTTCCTGTTGATCGTTGCCGGGGAATACGTCTTGCCATCGTGCTCCGCATCGAGCCATTTCGCGTACTGCCGGAAACCGTCGACGACGAGCAGCTTCCGCTCCCTGACGAAGCCGACGAATTGCTTCACATCGAGCTGGTACACGTCACGGATGCCTTCCAATTCGGCGAGAAGCTCCTCCTGCCCCTGGTGTGATGAGCTCTTTTCATCCATTATCAGGATCCCCTTTCCGATGATAACATCATTCTTATTTTGTAACATAACACATAAAATCATGGAAGGCAACCGCTCCCTCTGCGTGGTCAATCGTCGATCGCTGTCCGGTGAGCTTCGTGCGTCATTACTGCGACTCGCTGTAGGCGAATATGCGCAACGCGAGCGCCCGGTCCGCACACGCCGACGCTGCGGCAAACGGGAGCACGGTCACGCGCCGTGCACCCCAGGGAGGCACCCAGCCCGATCGTTCGACGTCCCCCGTCGGCGGGCGTCTCTGCGCGTCGACGAAAACAGCCAGAAACAGACCGATGGCGAGCATGGCGCAGCGCGGGATCATCGAGGGGCTCAGCGGGTTCTGATGCGCATTCCCTCCGGGCTCTCATCGAGCTCGGCCAGATCCAGCGCCGCCATGATGGGCGGGATGTAATCCGCGAAGCGCCCCCGCGCGCCTTTCGTCAGGCCGTACCATCCCTGCACGGGGTTGTGCGGGGAACGCGCCCATTCCTCCACCGTGCCTGGGGCGGCAGGCTGATTCTCCTCCACGCTGCCCAGCAGCATCCAGTCACCGCGGGACTTCAGCATCTCGTCCAGATCGTTGAGGCAGCGGAGGTGGAAACGCAGCACGGTCTCCCCCGCTTTCACGACGATGCCGGGTGGAACGCTCATGGGATCCCGATAGGCGCTGAACCTCGATGCGCCGCCCGGAGTCGAAAGCAGCCATGGATTCTTCCTGGTCCCCGTAACATCACCCATGTCAGAGCTCATGTCGCCTCCCCGCACACAATAGCGCGCACCCAGGGTCGGGGGGAAGATGCCGCGTGCCGACCACGGAGAAAGATCGTATATTCACGACCATGCAGGAAACACCGAAGCAGTATACCCAGAGGGTCCTCGGGTACATCGAAGGCAAGGACCCGATGGTCGTTCTGAAGGCCACGCCCCGACAGATCGAACGGCTGATCGCAGGAGCCACGAAGGGACGGCTGGCCCGACGTCCGGCTCCCGGCAAATGGTCGGTGACGGAGATCCTGGCACACCTTGCGGACGTCGAGATAGTGCAGGGATTCCGCATCCGACTGGTCCTCGGTGAGAGCTGAGCGAAAATCCAGGGATTCGATCAGGACGTTTGGGCGCGCTACTCGGACTACGCCTCGCACGATCCCCGCCTCTCAATGGAAGCGTATCGGGTGAACCGGGAGCGAACGCTCCGTCTGCTGAAGAGCCTTACGAAGAAGATGTGGGAAAGCTACGGAATGCACTCGGAACGCGGCAAGGAATCGGTACTGCGTATCACGGAGATGATGGCCGGGCACGATATCAACCACCGGCGTCAGATCGAGGCTCTCCTCGAGGGCTGAGCGGCCTGTTCCAGATTGGACCTCCGCTTCCCGTAGCGTGGAACAGGGGGAGGAACACACCGTTCGGGGCCATTGCAGCTGAAAGTCGGATCGCATCGATGAAATTCGGCCCTCATGTCCTCCTGCTCCTCGGAATCGCGCGCCAGTGCATGGAATTGACGTCCCTCCGTCTTTAAAAGCTTACAATTCTTGCCTTTCAAGCTACAAACCGAAACATAGGGATGCATTTCTCTAATCAGTATGAAATTACCAAGATCTCCGCAGCGCCCCCGCTGGCACGCTGCTTGCAGATTGAATGCAAGGAGCTGGCAGAATGCAGGGGGAAAAGCGCAGGAAAAATGAGTACCCATCCATCAGGAGGTCTCCTCAAAACATCTCGATCAGTGTCGCAGTACTCGTCTTGATGGCTCTGGGATGGCTTTTCACTGAGCAAATGAGCATCATCATCATGCGCTCCGCAATCAGCGCGTATCAGGACACGGAGACCGAGATTGTGCGAAACGTCGGCCGCAGCATCCAGTCCTTCGTCGCCAACCGGCTCGGCGCCACCTTCGCGACCGCGGGAGTGGGAGAGGCGATCGAGCAGGACATCTTCCGGCTCTTCGTCGATCCGGTGCGCCTCCTCCAGAGCGGCGATGCATGGATCTACGCCCCCGACCACGTCGTGTACGACAAGAGCAGCGATTTCCCCGACAAGTACCGCGGCAAAAGCATGGAGGAAGTCTTCGCGATCCAGAAGCTCGACGGCGCCTCACATTATGAGGAGATGACCGCCGCGGTGATGGCGGCGCAGGAAGGAATCGGCTGGTACGTCTGGCTCCCCGCGAAGGGTCCTGAGATCGCCGCATGGTCACCGGTGAAGGTCGGACCCTTCACGTGGGTCGTCGGGCTTTCCACGCCATTGAAGGAAATCCTCGATTCCACCGGCGCTGCACGCCAGATCCGCACCTCACGGGAGATCCTGGGTGCTTTGACGCTTCTCGTTCTTGCGCTGCTCGTGGTAGGGGGGCTCGCAGAAACCCGCCGCAGCCGGTTCGAGGCGCTGCTCAAGGAGCAGAAGGACCTCTCCCTGAAGCTCGGCGCGCTCCTCCCCCTGGACGAATGCCTGCAGATGTGCGCCAGCACGGCCTCACGGCTCCTGCGAGGCCGTGCTGTGTCGATCTACCTCGCCGATCAGGCCACGGGCAGGTTCATTCTCCACGTTTCAACAAACCAGGGCGTCCTCCCGGTTGAATGGGAACCGGATCCTCGGACCGTCCAGGCGCTCGTCCATCCGAACGCCTTCCAGCGCACCTTCGTAGAGCGGGGTGCCACTGCGGTGACGATTGCACCGATCACCGAGGACGGCAGGGCCATCGGGTGCATTGCGGCGATCGACCGCCCGCGGTGCACGACCGCCTCTTTCCGACGGCGTGCACTCGAGGCGGTTGCCGCGGTACTGGCAACCGCAATGGGCCGCCTGCGCATGGAGGAGAGCCTTCGGGAGAACGAACGCCGGTTCAAGTCCGTCGTCGACACCGCCGCGGATGCCATCGTGACCGTCGCCCCCTCGGGCAGGATCGTCTTCTGGAACAAGGCGGCATGGCTGTCGTTCGGCATTTCAGCGGAGAAGGCAGCAGGAGCTGCGCTGTCCGATTTCATCGCCCTGCGGACGGGGGAACGCGAGGACGGCGCCCCCGAGCGCGAGGGCAAGGCGCGGCTGCTCGGGGTGAGGGCCGACGGGACCCGATTTCCCATCGAGATATCCTCAGCGGCCTGGGGCACACGGGACGGGACCTTTACGACGCACGTCATACGGGACATGAGCATGCACGAGCGCGCGGAGAAGGAACGCTGGGAGCTCCAACAGAGGCTGCAGCGCGCGGAACGGATGGAATCCCTCGGCATACTCGCCGGGGGCGTGGCTCACGACCTGAACAACATGCTCACGCCGATCGTCGGCTACGCCGACATCATGATGTCCGACGTGCCGCCCGACAGTCCGTTACGGGAAAGCCTGTCCGAGCTCTACCGCTCCGCGCGTCGCGCGGGAGCGATCGTTCAGGACCTGCTCACCCTCGGCAGACGCGGTACGGTCGAAATGGGTCCGCTCGATCTCAACGGCATCGTCAGGGAATGCCTCGCATCCCCGGCGTTCCTCGAGGCGCAGGCACGCGCGCCCGGCGTCAGCCCGACCCGGGACCTCGCGCCCGACCTGCGGCCCATCCGCGGCTCGGCCCCTCACCTTCTGACGCTCGTCGCGAACCTCGTTCTCAACGGCTTCGAGGCCATGCCGAAGGGAGGACGGCTCACCCTCTCCACCTCCAATCGGACCCTCGCCGAGCCCCTCGCCGGGTACGAGCGCATCGAAGCGGGAGACTATGCCGTTCTGGAGGTGGCCGACGCGGGGCCGAGCATAGAAGCGAAGGACCTGGAAAGGATCTTCGAGCCGTTCTACACGAAAAAGAAAATGGGAAGGAGCGGATCCGGCCTCGGCCTTGCCGTCGTCTACGGAGTGGCGCACGACCACGGTGGACGGGTCGACGTGCGCACGACCGCCGGCTCCGGCACCGTCTTCGAGGTGTGGCTCCCGGCTTCGAGCGAGCAGCCGCTTCGCGCCGAGCACGCCCTGCACGATCTGCGGGGCACGGAACGCGTGCTCATCGTCGACGACCAGGCCGACGTGCGCCTCGTGGCCTCCAGGCTTCTCGGGCGCTACGGGTACTCCGTTCAAACCGCAGAGAGCGGCCGGGCGGCCATTGCCTGGCTGCGCGGCCACGCCGTGGACCTCGTCGTCCTCGACATGATCATGGAGGAGGACTTCGACGGTCTGGATTGCTGGCGTGAAATCGTTCGGATGCATCCCCGCCAGAAGGGGATCATCGTGAGCGGTTTTGCCGAGACTGATCGTGTTCAGGAGGCCAAACGGCTGGGGGTCGGCGCGTTCGTGAAGAAGCCCTACTCCGCCGAAGAGCTTGCTGTGGCGGTACGGCTGGAGCTCGCGCGCCTACGGTGAGGGGCACGGGCCGGCGATCGCCCTCAACCGCCCGAGCTGAGCGCGCGCCAGTACCTCTCGTAGAAGTCGACCGCGACGTCCGCGTAGCGGTACGGAGACGGTCTGCCGAAAGCGCGACCGTTCGGATACAGGTGCAGGAGCCCGGCGGCATCGATCTGCTCCCGAGTCTTCCAGAAACCGTGGTTGTACGCTGAGGAGAGGAGCCGAATGCGCTCGACCGCAGAAAGCGGCGCCATCGCGAACCGGGATTCCATCACGCGGGAGAAGCAGCAGAGATAGAGGAGCTGCCACGCATCGCTTTGGAGGCGCCGGACCCTGAGAGCCCGACGGTCACGGTCGGTCGCAGCACCCGGGAACTCCAGGATGCAGCTCAGGGCAGGGGGCACCGAAGGGAGAGCGGCGACTGCGCCTTCCAGCGCCTCCACGAACGATGGCTTCATCTGAAACCGGCCGATGGAGAAATCCGCGGCCTGGGTCCCTTCGGCAACGTACAATGTCGCAAGGCCGAGGCTCTCCACCTCCGAGCGGAACAGGGAGTATCGCAGGAGCTCGGGGAAGATGACGGGGATGAGCGTCTCTGCGTCGGCGCCCATGGACGCGCATTGCTGCCGCCAGCTCCCCGCCCTTTCCAGGGCGAAATGGAGGGCTACCGCATAGCGCCTCCCGAAGGTGCTTTCATAGTCCTGCGCGGAGACTGTCTCCGCGCAGATCAGGAGACTCAACGTGAGGAGCAAGGCCCGCACCGGCTATTCCGCCTGGAACTTCTCCATCATGCCCTTGTCGTCGAACCGTGCCGCCCACCCGGCCGGGATCTTCTCTTTCTGGCCGTTGACGACGAGCTCGAAGTCCTCGGAGAGCACGACGTGGTCGATGCCGGTTTTCGTGAAGGAGATCAGTGAGCCTGCCGGCAGCGCGAACTTCGTGGACCCGAACTGCATCGGAGCGATCTTCGACGTGAGGATCCGCACTTCGCACGGCGCATCACTGCCGCAGTTGGACTCGACGTTCACCGAGTCTGTGCACTCGTACGCCTTCTTGTTGAAGGTGTAGACTCCCTTGCCGTTCAGCGCGATCTCCGACAGATCGGTGCCGTCGATGACGAGGCGCGATCCCTTGGGGCAGGAAAGCTCGCCGCCCTCCAGGGAGACCTTCGTATCACGGGCGACCACTCCCGCTATACCGTAGCTTTCCACTGCGAAGGTCGACCCTGCCTTGAAAGTCACCGTCGTCTCCCCGATCTTCTGGGGGAAATCCTTGGGAAGAGCGAAAGCGATGGTATTCAGAACCGGCTGGCCTTCCGCCTTTGCGAACTCGATGACCGTTCCCTTGCGGAGCGGGACCGAGATGTCGCCAACCGGCACGGACAGGTCTGCCGAGAGAACCCCCTTCAGATGCGTATCCTCTTCCGACCAGCGACCGCGCGGCTTCCAGCTCGTGGTGACGGTCTCCACCTTCGTGAGCATGACCTCGGGCCATGCTCCATTCGATCCCCACAGGCGGTAATGCGGGACAGAGTCGTCGACGGTGGCCACGAAGCTCACGCGCGCGATATCCCGCCCGTACTTGTCGGGCTCGATCCTGCCGGAAATCACGAGCTCGTACTCACCGCTCTTGGGGAAAAGCGCATTGATCTGCTCCGTCGAGCCCACCGCGTCCGAAGCGATCGTGTAAACGAAGTTGCCCGTCGTCTTGTTTTTGAGGCTTGCCGTGAGCTTGAGACCTGCCGGGAGATCCAACAGCATCTTCAACGAATCTCCCACCTCGCGAGCCGGGCTTGATTTCACGCCGAGGCCGTACCTCCAGAACCGCGGATTGACCACCCAGTTCGCGGGAAGCACGCCGGACCTGTCGGTCGCCGTGGCCGAGAACGCGACGCGCGCGATCTGCAGGTAGTCCTTGTCTTCGCTCGCCTTCCCCCAGATCCACAGGTCGTACTCCCCGTTCTCCGGGAAGTACGCGTCGATGCCGTTCTTGGTTCCGTCCGTCGATGTGTCCACCATGTCGGGCAGCTTGCTCGAGTCCTTCCCCGTCGTGTTGTTCCTGTAGCTGGTGGCGAGGGAGATCGCTTTGGACGTCGTGAAAAGCATCTGCGCGAAATCCTTCACGGTCTTGTCCGGCGCCTGGGTAATGGTCACGCCGTACTTCCTGAAGCCCGGACCTGCGGTCCAGTTCGTCGGCAGCACGACGGCTTTCGTCTGGTCCACCGAAGCGTGGAAGCGGACGACCGTGAGCGTTTCATAGTCGTTTGCGGTGTCGTCCTTCGGCTTTCCGTACAGCGTCAACACGTAATCCCCCGTCTCGGGGAAAGCGATGGAAACGCGCAGCTCCTTCGGGTCGTGCCCGATGTCCACGGCATCCGTGGCGCTTTTGCCGCTGATCGTGTTGACAAATCCGAAGGCGAGGGAAAAGTCCTTCTGGATGGAGATCGCGAACTCCGATTCGTCCTGCGCGTCCGCTTTCGGCTCCGCGACGAAAGCAAGGCCGTAGCGGGAAAATCCGGGGTACGTTTTGATGCTGCCGGCGGCATCGATCTTTGCCGTGAATTGAGCCGTGGCCATCGGGGTGAACGCATTGTCCGCCGCAGATTTCGGCTTCCCCATCAGCGTCACCTGGTAGGTGCCGCTCGTCGGGAAGTCCAATTCCACGCGCCATTCACTCCCCTGATGAGCGGGGGTTTTCGTCATCGTCGTGTTGGGCATGGAGGTATTCACGTACGTCGCGCGGATATCGACATCCTGCGTCGTCGTGAGAACGACTTCCATCGGGCCTGTAACGCTTGCGGGTGCGTTGGCGGTCATCTGCATTCCCAATTCCTGGAACGCGGGATAGAGGCTCCACTGAGCCGCCGACGGATCGGAAGCCGCCGTTCCCGTTCCAACCGAGGCGCACCCCGCGAGCATGGTTATGCTAATGGCACACAGCATTTTCAAGATACGTTTCATTGGAATCCTCCAGAGATAACAGACCATAGCACCCGGCATAACAGCCGTCAATCTTTTCCCCTTCTTCCTGGCGTTCGCTGTTTGTCGAAGGCGTATGTGCGGCAATCTTTCCCCGGGCGGCGAAATCTGTTACACTGGATCAGAGGCACGATCATGACTAAAGCCATTCCGCCACTTGCCGACCGCGCAGCGTGGAAAGCGCTGGAAAGCCACTATGCAGGCATGAAAGACGAGCACCTGCGGCGCTTGTTTGCCGCGGACCCCGGGCGCGGCGAGCGGATGCGCGTGGAGACCCTCGGCATTCTCTTCGACTACTCGAAACATCGCATCACCGACCAGACCATCTCGCTCCTCCTCCAGCTTGCCGAGGAATCCAGGCTGCGGGAACGCATCGATGCCATGTTCCAGGGAGAAAAGATCAACGTCACGGAGAAGCGCGCCGTTCTCCACGTGGCGCTGCGCGCCCCGAAGGGTGAGGTCATCGACGTCGATGGCACCGACGTCGTCCCCCAGGTCCATGCGGTGCTGGACAGGATGGCGAACTTTGCCGCGCGGGTTCGCAGCGGCGCGTGGAAAGGACACACGGGAAAGCGGATCCGTACGATCGTCAACATCGGGATCGGCGGATCGGATCTGGGGCCCGTCATGGCCTACGAGGCCCTGCGGCACTACAGCCAGAGAGACCTCGGGTTCCGTTTCGTGTCGAACATCGACGGAACGGACTTCGCCGAAACCACCGCTGACCTGAGCCCTGAGGAGACGCTCTTCATCATCTCCTCCAAGACCTTCACGACGCTGGAGACCATGACGAACGCCCAGACTGCGCGCGCATGGGCCCTTGCCGCGTTGAAGGACCCGGCCGCCGTTGCCCGACATTTCGTGGCCGTTTCCACGAACGCCGCCAAGGTCAGCGAGTTCGGGATCGATACGGCGAACATGTTCGAGTTCTGGGACTGGGTGGGGGGACGGTATTCCATGGATGCGGCAATCGGCCTGTCCACCATGATCGCCGTCGGCGCTGAGAACTTCCGCGCCCTGCTTTCCGGCATGCACGAGATGGACGATCATTTCAGGACCGCGCCCTTCGACCGCAATCTCCCCGTGCTCATGGGGCTGCTCGGGCTGTGGTACAACAATTTCTTCGGCGCCGAGACCATCGCCGTGCTGCCCTATGACCAGTACCTCAAGAGGTTCCCCGCCTACCTCCAGCAGCTCACCATGGAAAGCAACGGCAAGTGTGTCACGAGGGACGGGCGGGCTGTGGACTACCAGACCGGCCCTATCTACTGGGGGGAACCGGGGACGAACGGACAACACTCGTTCTACCAGATGATCCATCAGGGCACGAAGCTCATACCGTGCGATTTCATCGCCTTCGCGCAGCCGCTCAACCCGCTCGGGCGCCACCACGATCTGCTCATGGCCAACGTGTTTGCCCAGGCCGAGGCGCTGGCATTCGGCAAGACTGCCGCGGAGGTTGCCGCTGAAGGGGCCGCGCCGGAGCTGGTTGCCCACCGCACGTTCGAGGGCAACCGCCCCTCCACGACGATCCTCATGGACTCGCTTACCCCAGCGGCGCTGGGAAAGCTCATCGCGCTGTACGAGCACAGCGTCTACGTGCAGGGGGTCATCTGGGACGTCGATTCGTTCGACCAGTGGGGAGTGGAGCTGGGCAAGGTGCTCGCCGGCCGCATCGTTCCCGAGCTCGAGTCGGAGGGCGACCTTTCGCATGACAGCTCGACGAACGCGCTGATCCGCTGGTATCGCGGCCGCAGGAAACAGTCCCGCTGATCGGTGCCGCGCGAAGAGTTACGAGCCCTGTTGACTAGTATCTCGTACTGATGTATTGTCTACGTGGATTTCAACTTGCGCGGCTTCGTGGAATCCACAAACCAACAAAGAAGCCTGATCATTCGGACCTTTCAGATCCTACCTAGAAGGAACTTCCGACCGAACAGCGTTGTGCAGAGATAGTGTGCCATGTTCGCTCCTTGGGCAGTGCGAAGAAAAGGGCGATGATGTTCGTAACTCCAAGGAGGAGCAAATGAACAAGAAACTTTACGTCGGCGGACTTTCGTATTCCGTCACCGATTCCCAGCTGCAGGCGCTTTTCGCGAGCCACGGCACCGTGGAATCCGCCAAGGTCATCATGGACCGCGACAGCGACCGCTCACGCGGGTTCGGCTTTGTCGAGATGAGCACGCAGGAAGAGGCTGAAAAGGCCATTGCCGCCCTCAACGGCACGCAGCACGAAGGCAGGAACCTCACCGTCAACATGTCCAAGCCCCGCGAAGATCGCGGCGGCGGCGGCCAGGGCGGCGGCGGCGGATATCGCGACCGCTACTAAGCGATCGTAAGAACGTAAAAAAAGGGGGCAGGTCGGCCCCCTTTTTTCATGCCCATTTCTCCCGAATGGCCTTGATGACGTCGTAGATTTCGAAAAAGATGGCAACGAGCTCCGGGTCGAACTGCTTTCCCGACTGCTCCTTCAGGTAGAAGAGAACCCGGTCCTCCTCCCATGCGTCCTTGTACGCGCGTTTGCAGATGAGTGCGTCGTACACGTCGGCAAGGGTGACGATCCTCCCCGAAAGCGGGATGACGGCGCCCTTTTTCCCGGGTCCGAACTTCACGTTCTTCTCGTGGATGTCCTTGACCGTTCCGGGGTAACCGGTCCCGTCCCACCTCTCGTGATGGTTCAGCGCCACCTCGTACGCCAGCGTATCCCATTCGGAGGTGGGGTTCTCGAAGAACTGCGCGCCGTACAGCGTGTGATACTTGATGCTCTCGTATTCCTCTTTCGTGAGGTCTTCCCTCTTCTTCAGTATCGCGTCCGTCACACCCACCTTGCCGATATCGTGAAGCATGGAGGATATCTTGAGGATGTCCTTGAAGTTGCTCACCTCTTCCCGTGGAACCGCGTGCTTCTCCGCCCACTTCTGATAGAGCTCCACCGCATAGGCGCCCACGCGGCTGACGTGGGGCTTCGTCTCCTCGGGATCGCGCAGCTCCGTGGTGCGCACCATCTTGAAAACGACGTCGCGGAGGAGAAGCGCCCTTTCGATGGCGATGCCCGCGTAGAAGGCGAATTGCGTGATGTAGAACTTCTGGTCATCCGTGAAGGCGATGGGCGTCCCGTTCTTGTCCAGCCGGTTGATGAGCTCCAGCACCCCGACCATGTCGTTCTTGCTCGTGCGGATGGGCACGATGAGCATCGAAACCGTCCGGTAGGAGGAGATCTGGTCGAAGTACGGATTGAAGGAGAAGGGGAAGGAGGTGTCGATGCTGTAGGCGTCGTCGATGAGCAGCGCCTCCGCCGTGTAGGCGACATAGCCTGCGATCGAGCTCTTGTCGATCTCGATGCGGTTGTTCGTGTAGATGTACTTGTTGGAGAGGAAATCCTTTTTAAAAAGGGAGTCGTTCTGCACGTAGCTGAACTGCAGCTTCTTGTCCTCCACGAGGAAGATGGACCCCGCATCCGCATTGGTGAGCGCGCGGGTCTCGTACAGGAGGCTGTCCAGCAGCGTGTTGAGGTCCCTGATGTGATGCAGCTTTTCCTGTTTTTCAAGGATCGTATTGAGGATCGATGAATCATCCTTCCGTCGGGTCACTGCGCTCCCTTTCTGCGCACAGCATAATGCGTTCCCGCACACCGTGTCATCAGGGCCGCGGCGCGGGTGGCTGTAGTCATACACCCCCTCCCCGTAGTAGACTGCGCTCATCACACCACGCGAGAACACATCCCGCCCTGCATATCCCACGAGGCACACATGAGCGCAACAGATTTCGAGTCCCTCGGGCTCAGTGAAAAAACGCTGACCCTCCTCAAGAAGAAGGGGTTCGAAGAACCCACCCCCATCCAGGCGCTCGCCATCCCGCTTCTCCTCACCGGCGAGGGGGACCTCGTCGCGCGGGCGCGCACGGGCACGGGCAAGACCGCCGCCTTCGGCCTGCCGCTGGTGGAGCGGCTCTGCAAACCCTCCGACCACGTGCGCGCCCTGGTGCTCGTCCCGACCCGCGAGCTCGCAATCCAGGTGCATGGGGAGATCGTCTCCCTGCGCCACGGCACCCTACCGCGCCTCGTCGCCGTCTACGGTGGCCAGGCCATCAGCCTGCAGCTGCGTTCCCTTGAGCGCGGCGCTGACGTCGTGATCGGGACGCCCGGACGGGTGCTCGACATGATCCAGCGAGGCAAGCTCGATCTCTCCCGCGTTGAGTTCCTCGTCCTCGACGAGGCGGACGAGATGCTCGACATGGGGTTCGCGGATGAAATCGACGCGATCTTCGAAGCGGTCAACCCCGAGCGGCGCGTGCTCATGTTCTCCGCGACAATGCCGGAGGCGGTGATGCGCGTGGCACGCAAGCGGCTTCGGGACTTCAAGACCATCGAGGACCACGCGCAGACGGAGCCGACCGAGCTCACCGAGCAGATCTGGCTGGAAGTGCGCGAGCAGGACAAGCTGGAAGCCCTCTGTCGCATCATCGACATGGAGGAGGACTTCTACGGCCTGGTGTTCGCACGTACGCGCGTTGACGCCGACCGTATCGGCCTGTCGCTGGAAGAACGCGGCTACCCCGCGGAGACGCTCCACGGCGACTTCGCGCAGGACCACAGGGAGCGCGTCATGGCGCGATTCCGTTCGGGCAAGGCGCGCATCATGGTCGCCACCGACGTCGCCGCGCGCGGTATCGACGTGGAGGGCCTGACGCACGTCATCAACTGGTCCCTTCCCCACGATTCGCAGGCCTACATGCACCGCATCGGCCGCACGGGGAGGGCCGGTAATGAGGGCACGGCCATCACGTTCGTCACCCCCTACGAGTACCGCAAGCTCGTACAGATGCGGGCAGGCACCGGCTCGGGCTTGAAGAAGGGGTCGGTGCCGCGCGTGACGGACGTCATCGACGCACGGCGCGCCCGGGCCATTGCCCGCGTGAACACCGTTGCTGAGGACGTGGGCGCCGAGGGGTCGGCGTGGCTCACCCTCGCCGACGAGATCCTCGCCACGGCCGAAGCGCGCGTCGCGCTGGCCTCGGCTCTTTCCATCGCGTTCACCGGCACGCTCGATCCCCAGCGCTACGGCCAGATCTCCGAGGTGGAGCATGGCGAACGCCCCGGGCATCTCGTGGACCAGGCGGGCCAGACCCGGCTGTTCGTGTCCGCCGGCCGACGCAGCGGCCTTGACCGCAAGGGTCTTGCAACGTTGATCCGCCGCGTCTCGGGGTTGCCCGACCGGCTCATCGACGGCATCCAGGTCTTCGACGCGTTCGCCCTCGTGACCGTCCCCTTCGACGCGGCGGAGCGGATCATCCGCGAATCGCGCGGCTCCAGCGGGTTGCCGCGGATCCGCGTGGCCAAGGAGGACGGCGGCGGTGAAGGCGGCTACCGGGCGCGGCCGACACCTCCGCGCGGGAGCTATGCAAAACGCGGTAATGGCTCGCCGCGACAGAAGGCGTAGGTCATGCAGCGCGGTGGAAACCAATCCATCGACGCCCCTCTCAAGCTTGGGGTTCGCCGGCCGCTTTCCCGATGGCGGGCCTCTTCTCCCTCGTTCGGACACGGTATGTATCCGCAGACCTGCCCGTGTACCGGGACATCAGCATGATGAGCGCGAGTGAGAAGAGGAGGATGATCGCCGAAATCGCGTACACCTTGGGAGACAAGCCGTAGCGCATCATCCCGTAGATGTACACGGGGAGCGTCATCCACGTGCCCGTGAGGAAGTAGGAGATCACGATCTCGTCGAAGGACACGGTGAATGCAAGGAGCGCGGCGCCGATGATGGCCGTGCGGATCATGGGGAGGGTGACGTACCAGAAGGTCTGCACGGGATTCGCGCCGAGGTCCATCGCCGCCGACTGGTAGTTCGGGCCCATGCGCTCGATCCTGCTCATGATCTGGAACATGACGATCGGCACGGTGAACGAGACGTGTCCCAGCAGGACGGTGAACCACGTGAGCGGAATGTTCAGCCGCTTGATCACGATCAGGAGCGCCAACCCCACGATGATCCCCGGCAGGATGTAGGGCAGGAGCACCATCGTGCGGAATATCGATTTCCCGGGGAAATGGACGCGGGTGAAGAAGAAGGCGCCCGAGATCCCCAGCACCACGCCGATGACCACCGCTGAGACGCCGATGATGAGCGTGTGGCCGAACGCGGTGAGCAGGTTATGGTCGGCAAGGAGCCCCTGGTACCACTTCAGCGTGAAACCCGAAAGTCCCACGATCGTTTTCGTCGGGCTGAAGGAGAAGAGCAGGACGATGATCAGGGGAAAGTACAGGAAGCAGAACACGAGAAACCCGTAGACCTTGAGCACGCCGCCGCGCCTATTCACTGATGAATCCCCCCTCCGTCGAGCCGAACCGGGAGGTGAGGGCGAGCACGGTGACGGAGATGACCAGGAGGATGAAGCCGAGGGCCGCGCCGAACGGCCAGTTGAAGGCGAACCCGAACTGGCTCCAGATGAGGTTGCCGAACATCATCCCCTGCGTCCCCCCCAGCTGCTGGGGAATGATGTAGTCCCCGAGGGCGATGATGAACGCGAAGATGAACCCCGTGACGAGCCCGGGCAGGGAAAGCGGAAGCACGATGTTGAAGAAGGTGCGTATCTCCCCGGCGCCGAGGTCGCTGGATGCCTCAAGGATGTTGCGCGGGATCTTCTCTATCGCCGTGTACACGGGAATGAAAACGAACGGGATGCAGATGTAGGTCAGCGTGACGGCGATGGCGAACCTGTTGTACAGGAGGAACGACAGCGGCTCCTGGATGACCCCGAGGGAGAGCAGCGCGGAGTTGATCACGCCGCGGTTTCCCAGGATTGTCTTCCACGCGATGATGCGAACGAGGTAGCTCACCCACAGCGGGATGATGGAGAGCATGAAGAGGAACTGCTTGCCGCGCTTCACCCGCAGGGAGACCATGTAGGCGAGCGGGTACCCGGTGAGCACGCCCAGGAGCGAAACCGTGAGCGCCAGGGTGACGCTCCGCAGGAGGATGGTCGAGTACATCGGATCGGTGAAGAACAGTGCGTAGTTCTTCAGCGTGAACCTGGGAACGATCTGCAGGCTGTCCACCTGGTAGAAGCTCATGATGAACGTGTAGCCCAGGGGAACGACGACGAGGGCGAGCATCCAGACGCCGATGGGGATGCCGCGCAGGAAGCTCCGCGGTGGTGAGGTGAGCGCTCTCACGTCAGACCGCCTCCGACGAGTACTGGATGATCTCGCTCTCCTCGGATGCGGGGAAAAGCCTGAGGTCCGAGCTGTTGAAGCCCAGCCTTACGGGCGCATTCACGGAAAGTGAGGCGTCCCATTCCACGGCGCTCACGACCGCCCGCGCCTCCTGTGCACCGATCCCGAACGTCACCTCGTAGTCCGTACCGCGGTACACGATGCGTTTGATCGTCCCTTCCATGGAGTAGTCCGGGCTCCGGCGGGAGTTGACCTGTACGCGCTCCGTGCGGATGCAGACCAGCACGTCGGACCCCGGGGCGAGCGGCCGGGCGGTGGAACCCGCGGAGCGTGCGGCGGAAACCATACAGCCGTTGAGGTCGACACGGCACTCACTGCCCTGCCCGGATACCAGGCGCCCGTGGAGGAAGTTCATGTCACCGATGAAGGATGCCACGAATGCCGTGGCGGGCTGGTTGTAGATCTCATCCGGGGCGCCGATCTGGTGCACGAACCCGCCCTTCATGACGGCGATCCTGTCGCTCATCGTGAGCGCCTCGGTCTGGTCATGGGTGACGTAGATGAACGTGATGCCGACATTGCGCTGGATGTCCTTCAGCACCTTCTGCATCGCCACGCGGAGCTTGAAGTCCAGGGCGCCCAGCGGCTCGTCCAGGAGGAGCGCAGCGGGCTCGTCCACGAGCGAACGGGCAAGAGCGACGCGCTGGCGCTGGCCGCCGGAGAGCTGCTGGGGAAGGCGGCGATCGTAGCCTTCCATGCTCACCACTTTCAGCACGCGCTCGATGCGCTCCTTTGCATCGGCGAAGGACACTCCCTTCATCTTCAGGGGGAACCAGATGTTCTTCCGCACCGTCATGTGGGGAAACAGCGCGTAGTCCTGGAAAACGGTGTGAACGTTCCTGCGGTACGGCGGGACACGGCTGACGTCCCTGCCCTCCAGAAGGATCTCCCCTTCCGTGGGCTCCTCGAGCCCCGCAATCATGCGCAGCGTCGTCGTCTTGCCGCACCCGGACGGTCCGAGCAGGGAGAAGAACTCCCCCTTGCGGATCCCGACGTCGAACTTCTGGACAGCCACGACCTCGTCCCATTCTTTTCTCACGCCCCGAAGCTCGATCGCAAACCCGTCGGACATCCTTGCGCGCTCCTGCAGGAAAGGATTCCCGCGGTCCCGTCGGGCCCGCGGGATGAATGCTCAATGCTAAGGCATCGCCTTTACTTTGTTCCAGAGATCCACGCGCTTTTCAGGGTACTCCTCGGGAACCATGATCTCCAGGCGCGAGGGGAAGGTCTTGATGTCCTGGTACCAGTAGGTGCTGTCCTTGATGACGGAGCTGAATCCGCTGGCACCAGCGGGATTCACGACGCCGAAACCGATGAGCTTCGCCAGTTCGCCCTGCACCTTGTCGCCGATCATCGTGTCGATGTACTTGTACGCGAGGTCCAGGGACGCCCCAGAGGTGGGCTTCGTGACCACCCAGCCGTCGATCCAGCAGATCGTTCCTTCGGTCATCGCGTACTGCTTGAAGCTCGAGCGGATGCCGGCCTCTTCCAGCTTGAGGTTCAGAAGGGCGTCATTGCCGCCCAGAACGATCATGGCATCCTCGGTGGACAGGACGCTGAACTCGGAGTCCAGACCGGAAGTGAAGGTGCGTGCATTCTTCTTCCACGCGTAGAGCTTGTCCTGGACCTTCTGCCATTCGTTGTCCTTGAAATGGAACGGGTCCTTTGCGCCGATCTGGATACCGGCGATGGCCACGACGTTCGCCGACTCATCGAAAAACGCGGTCTGTCCCTTGAACTCGGGTGCCGTGAGGACGTCCAGGGAAATGGTCCCCTTCTTCGCATCCACGTACTTCGCGAGCTTCGCGGCAGGGATCTTCGCGACGTTCACCGTCATGGTCTGCGTGCCCCAGACGATGGGGATGTGGTAGGTCCCGCCGCCGCCCAGCATCTTATTGTAGGGGTGGTTGCGGAAGAATGCGCCCACCTTCATATAGTTGGTGAGCTTGCTCGTGTCGGTGGTCTGCAGGAGCCCCGCGCTCTTGTACATCGCGATGCGTCCCGGATCGATGGAGACGATGTTGTACTCCGTCGGGGCCGACTTCACCTTGGAGAACATCTCGTCGACCGCCCCGGCATAGGCGATTTTCACCGTGCAGTTGTACTTCTCCTCGAACGGCTTCACCCAGCTGTCCTCGGCGTAGCCCTGGAAGCACATGATGCTGAGCACAGGTTTGTCTGCCACCGCGGTGAAGACCACGGCGAACAGCAGGGCAAAAACGATCAATGCCCTCTTTGCATTTCGTGCCATCGCAACCTCCTTCTGATTCTTCAAGGGCGGGCAACGCCCTCCCTGGATCACCGATCGCTCAGGCCGTTTCATGGTGCGGCGGTGAAGGAACAGTCATGCGACTGCCCGGCTCAGCGTGCCGCCCCAAGTATGATTTCAGATGAGGCCAAATTATAGGGTCGCCCATTGGCAATGTCAACAATTATTAATTCCAATAACTTAAATGTGGGTTATTTTGAACCAGCAGCGACAACTTTGTAGCTTTTTTAATTTAAGTAGCGCGCCGGATACTGTGCATCCGCCCAAATTCAACAATTTTCTTGACAAACATGGCGATCAGGCTACTATGCCACTGGAGTACCCCATGAACAGCAAAGACCGTCTTCAATGCGCGTGGAGCGGGAAAAGCCCCGATCACGTGCCCCTCACGACGTGGTGCTTCGGGCTGCCGGCACCCGCGTCGTTGCGCTGGGCAAACGGCAGCGGTGAGGTCAGGTACTGGTATTCGAAGCGCATGGAGTTTCTCCACCGCCTCCCCTTCGAATGGGGGCTGGACGATGATTTCAAGCGCGCACTCGCGTGGCAATCCCTGGGGGTCGACGACGTGCTCGACGTGTCGGTCCCCTGGAGCGTGGATCCGCGCGTGACGTGGCGGGACGGCAAACGGCCGCCGCAGGGTGAAGAGACATACCCCGTCCTCACCAGAGAGTACCAGACGCCAAAAGGAACGCTGCGTCATGAGGTGCGCCAGACGGGGGAAGAGCAGGCTGAAGGCTGGGTCATCCAGCCCGAGACTGTTCCGCTCATCGAGGATTTCAACATCCCCCGGGCCGTTCATCACGTTGTCACCGACCCGACAGACGTCGCCGCGCTGTCCTTCTGCTATCGGCCGCCCGACCGTGCCGTACAGGAGTGGTTCGCTTCCCGCATGCTTTCCATTGCGGAGTTCCGCGCGGCGAACGGGATCCCCGTCCAGGCCTGGACCGGTTTCGGCATGGATGCGGCGGTGTGGTTCTGCGGCACCGAAGGCGCCATAATGCTCGCCCTCGACCATCCGAAGGAGTTCGGTGAGCTGTTCGAGGTGATCACGGAAACCGACGCTGCTCGGACCGAGCTTGCCGCCTCTCACCCGGCCATCGACCTCGTGGTCGGGCGCGGCTGGTATTCCTCCACGAACTTCTGGTCTCCCTCGATCTTCAAGGAGTTCGTGTACCCCCACGTCGCAACGCTCGCGAAAATCGCTCATCGGCACGGAAAGAAGTTCGGCTACGTCATGACGACCGGGGTCGAAGTCCTCGGGCCGCTCCTTGCCGAGGCGGGCGTCGATGTCCTGTACTTCGTCGACCCCATGGACCCCGTGCAGAAGGGGCTCTCGCTGGAGAAGGTGAGGGACCTGCTGTCAGGGTCGATGACCCTCGTCGGGGGCCTCAGCTCGATCCTCCTCAGCAATAAGGACTCCGCGGCGATCGACCGTGACGTGAAGCATGCGCTGGACGTCCTCGGACCGACGAACCGCTTCATCCTGCACCCCGTGGATGCTCTCTTTCCCGACACGCCGTGGAGCTCGGTGGAGAGAATGATCGAGGCGTGGAAGGCCTACCGGTAGCGCCAGTTTGCCTCGGCACTGAGATCACGGGGCTACTTCAGCGTCGGAAACGGGTTCCTCTCCCGGGAGCTCCCGTGCTGGTGCCAGTACGGGTACCTGAGCGGCTCTTCACTTGCTGCGTCGAGCTTCGCGATCTGCTCGGGAGTGAGCGCCCATCCGATGGCACCGAGATTCTCCCTGAGCTGCTTCTCGTCACGAGCTCCTATGATGACCGATGACACCGTGGGGCGCTGCGTGACCCAGTTCAACGCGATCTGGGGGACGCTCTTTCCGGTTTCCTGGGCAACCTCGTCGATGGCGGAAAGCACTCGCGCGAAGAGCTCATCGGTTACAGGCGGACCGAAATCTTTGGTAGCCGGCAGGCGGCTCACCTTGGGAAGTGGCGCACCGGGCCGGATTTTTCCCGTGAGCCGCGCCCAGCCCAGCGGGCTCCACACCACGGCGCCCAGGCCCTGATCGAGCCCCAGGGGGAGGAGCTCCCACTCGTAGTCACGGCCCACGAGGGAGTAGTAGGTCTGGTTGGCGACGAAGCGCGGCCAGCCGTAGCGGTCCGAGACGGCGAGAGACTTCATGATGTGCCAGCCGGAGAAGTTCGATGCACCGATGTAGCGAATCTTGCCCGCCCTCACGAAGTCATTCAATGTGCCGAGCGTTTCTTCCACGGGGGTCTTTGCGTCGAAACCGTGGAGTTGGAAGACATCGATGTGATCCGTCTTCAGCCTGCGAAGGCTCACCTCCACGGCCTCGGTCAGATGGAACCGGGATGCGCCCACGTCGTTCGGCCCGGTGGCGCCGGCGCGGAGAGCCGCCTTCGTCGAGATCAGGAGCCTGTTCCGCCTGCCGGCGATCGCCTCTCCGAGGATCTCCTCCGAACGCCCGTTCGAGTAGCCGTCGGCCGAATCGAACATCGTGAGGCCCGCCTCCAGGCAGATGTCGATGAGCCGGGACGCCTCCTTGACGTCGGTAGAGCCCCAGGGCTTGAAGAAATCGCTTGTACCGCCGAACGTTCCCGTGCCGAGGCTGAGCACGGGAACCGAGAAGCCGGACCTGCCGAGCAATCGATATTCCATGGCCGCAAATATAGCGGGACGCGGTCAAAGCGGCCAGGGGGCTTCCCTGAGTTTGCAGGAATGTGCGGAGCGCTGTATGCTCGTCCCATGAAGTCATTATTTCATATAGTGTGTCCCGCCCTGCTGTTCTTCGCGTTTTCGGCCCGTGCCTCCGCCGCGCCTCCCGCGACAGAGACCGACTTTCCTCCCTTTCCTGGTTCTGTTCTTCTCTCGGACGAGAAGAATCAGTTTTCCCCCGCCATGACGCGGCTCAACCGCACGTTTTCCACGGAAGCTTCGGGGGACGAGGTCTTCGAGTTCTACAGGACCCGGCTGGCAACCCCCGCGCAGAAGCCGTACGCGATGGCCGCCACGCTCAAACCAGGGGAAACCTCGGGGGTCGCCGCCATGACGGGCGCCGTCTACGGGAAAAGCTTCCTGAGCACCGCACCGGAGGAGATCAAGCGCGCGTTTTCAAAACGCAGGAAAGCAGCCGGTACCGACTGGGTTCAGGGGGCCAGTTTCCTCTGGAGCTCGAAGGACGCCGGCGGTGTGGCGCGCTCGTTCTCCCTGGACATCAGGGACCAGAGCATCACCGACGACGACCCTCCTCGCTACGAACAGAAGACCCAGATCACCCTGAATGTCACGATCACCGCTGCAACGGCTGCCGGGACGGGCTCCATTGCCGGCCTGAAGCAGCTGGGGCAGAAGTCCCAGGATCAGATGGATGCCACGCAGAAAGCGGTCGACGAGACTTTTGCCCGAGACCTCTTCGAGCCCGCGAAGTCGGGAACCCCCCAGCAGGTCCTGGCCGCGCTGAAAGCGGGCGGAAAGATCGAGGAACGGAATCTGGGTGGCGTGACGCCACTCATGACGGCAGCCGCCAACAATCCCGACCCGCAGGTGATTTCCGTGCTGCTGAAAGCGGCCGCCGCCGTCAACGGGGTCAGCTCGACCTCCTTCACCCCTCTGATGTACGCCGCGATGGGAAATACCGCGGCTGTCGTGACCGCGCTCATCCGGGCCGGGGCGGACGTGAAAGCTCAAACCGTTCCGGGGGCAACGCCCCTGTGGATGGCCGCGGGGAATGCGCACCCCGGGGTGATCACCGCGCTCGTGAAAGCCGGGGCTGACGTTCATCTCAGGCTCGCCAGTCTGGCCCAGACCCCGCTCCTGCTCGCCGTGGAATCGAGCAACCCCGTAGCAGTTCTCGAGCTTCTGGACAAGGGTGCCGGCACCGATCTCAAGGGCGCCGACGGGGTTCGGTCGCTGGCCAGCGCCGTTACGAAGCGGCCGAAACTGGACATCATAGCGGCCCTCATCAAAGGCGGCGCGGACGTGAACGGGAAGGACAGCGACACGGGCTCCACCGCGCTCATGCGGGCGGCGAATGCGGGTGTCGATGATGTTCGGGTCTATCGCATGCTTCTGGATTCAGGAGCACGGGTCAACGATTCAAACACCTACGGGAAGACGGCGCTCATGTTCGCCTCCGAGAGCTGTCACAACCGCGAAGTGCTCTCAATTCTGCTCACGGCTGGGGCAGACCCCGCGGCGAAGGACGCGTTCGGGAACACCGCCGCTTTCTACGCGCAGCAAAATCAGAATCTTCAAGGCGCGGGGGCGCAAGACCTCGATACCCCCGGCGCAAACATGCGATAGAAGCGCAGCGGGGAAAGAGAGTGGAGGGTGTTCATGCGTTCTTGAGAGCGCTTCCTCCCAGATAGGCTTCGCGTGTACGGGGGTTGTCTTCGAGATCGGTAGCGGCGCCTTCCAGCGCGATGCGGCCGGTTTTCTGTCAGGCCCGTCACAGCAATTCTAAGTTTGGCACCGTTATGAAGCAGTTCTCAATATGTCCCCTGAAAAATGGGCGAATTTGTAACACAAGGGGACATTGAAAACCCCGGAAGGTCCATATTGAGAACTGCCGGGCCCGTCGGATTGTTTTTGACCCTCGAAGGAAAAAACCATATTTTAGACAGGTTCGGGAGAGGAGTGACGGCATGGCAGAAGGCGATTGGGGAGTCCGGGATGCTCGTGGCGAATGGCAGCCTTCGGAGCTGCCGAAACCCAGCCCGCTGTTTCGGCGGCCATGGCAGCCGCTGGTGATCCTGAAATACCTCTTCGCTCCCGAAGGCTTCTTCAGTCCTTTCAACCTGATCTACGCGGCCCTTGCGGTGGTGAGCTGGCTCTTCTTCACGCCGAGCCTGGCCCGCACAGCGCATTTCCACGTGGGCTGGATCGCCGAAGTCTACCTGCGCAACGTGGTTCTCGTGACGCTCGTTGCCGGCGGGCTGCACCTGCGCCTCTATACCACGGAGGGCCAGGGCATGAAGTTCAAGTACAACAACAAGCGGTTGGCCAAGCACGACTCGAAGTTCCTCTTCGGAAGCCAGGTATGGGACAACGTATTCTGGAACCTCACGAGCGGCTGTCTGATCTGGACGGGATGGGAGGCGGTGACGCTGTGGGCATTCTCCAACCACATCATCCCCTACGTCGATTTCCGCGTGCACCCCGTCTACTTCATCCTCATCATGATCGCAGTCCCGTTCCTCAGGGTGTTCCACTTCTATTTCATTCACCGCCTGATCCACTGGGCGCCGCTGTACAAGGCCTCCCACTACCTCCACCACAAGAACATCAACATCGGGCCATGGACCGGCCTGAGCATGCACCCCCTCGAGCACCTGCTGTACTTCAGCGGCGTTCTCTTCCACTGGATCATTCCGTCCCATCCCGTTCACGCGATCTTCCACCTCATCCACGCCGGGGTGAGCCCCGCCCTGGGGCATGCAGGCTTTCACAAGCTTGTCACCAAAGAAGAGCACGGACTGATGAACGACAACTTCTTCCACTACCTCCATCACCGGTATTTTACGGTGAACTTCGGCTCCGAGGCGGTGCCGCTGGACAAGTGGTTCGGAAGCTTTCACGATGGGTCCGCCGAGGCTCATGCGGCCATGATGGCGCGGAGGAAGAAGGCCCGGGCCGCGACGGAGTCACAGCCCGGCAAGTGATTATTGCAGGCGGCGCTCTAGCGGTATACCTTGCCGCGAATGATCTGAACGACGATGCCGAGGGATAACAGGCAGAGCCCTGTGATACAGGTGATAATCACCCCCCGGGTCGACCCGCCGTCCATCGCGCTGCGCTTGAGGAATATTCCCAGGACCGCCCAGTCGATCACGAGCGCGTAGAAGATATCCCGCCGGGAGAAGAGCACGAACAGCCCGAGGAGAATCCCGACGGAGATCATGATGATCGCCCAGAGCTGCTGGCTCATCCCCCACTGGTTCCACCGATAATGCACGAGAAGCGCGCTGACGTTGGCGATGGTGGCGATGGTGATCCAGCCCAGGTAGATGCTCATCGGCAGGTGGACCAGGAACTTCTCAGCGCCCCGCGCGCTGGACCGTCCGATGTTGAGACTGCCATACATGAACATCAGGGACACGAGCAGGATCAGCATGCAGACCAGGGACAGGGGAAGCACGCGGTACTGCCAGGAGAAGATCCAGCCGACGTTCGCCATGCAGCTGACAACGAAGAGGATGCCGATCTTCTCCACGAAGCTGCTGCTCGGTTCCGACTTCCTGAGGGAGAAGACGATCCCATAGACGACGAAGATTCCCAGCAGCAGGTAGATGACCCCCCAGATGGCGAAGGTCAGTCCCGCGGGAACGAACAGGTTGGGATACAGATCGGAGAGCTGCCCGGTTGTCATTCCGCCGAGGGGGATCGTGGTAGCCAGGGCGTTGACCGCAACGACGACCACGAAGGCGATGAAATTGGCGATGGCGAGGGGAGGACGCGATTGACTGTTGATCATGAGCACCTCCTGCTCCCCAGCGTAGGGCCGTACGTCCGGGCGGTCAAGGGCAAGGATTGCTCAGGACAGCGCGAACGTCAGAGGTTCAACGAGCGGTCTGCAGCGCTACACTTGCCGCGGCGCCGGTGGTGTCACCTTCCAGCTGCGCCAGGTCCAGGAGGAAGTACTCCTTCGAGCCGAGCACGTCGCCGAAGCAATCGAAAACATCGCCTGAGAGGGAGTGCTCGGGAGCGGGCCCGCCGGGCTTCGAAGCAATTGCCATGCCGCTGTTGATCAGCTTGCCCTCTTCATCCCTGGCCACGGTCGGATGGAGAAGATTCATCGTCTCGATCACGACCCCTTTGTAGAGGTTTTCATGAACGTAGTGGATCGTGCCGTCTTCATCCACCGCCAGCACGACCCCCGCGTGCGTCCTCGGGCTATGGATCCTGTCCCCGTTCCCCTTCACGTCCCAGGTGTTGTCCCAGATGATCACGTCCCCCGGGCGCGGGTACTTGTCGGTGTGCAGCGCGTTGCGCTCCTTCAAGGTCATGTAGAGCCGGTTCACCCCGTTTCCCGAATAGATGTCGAAATCCTTGGACACGTCCATCGAGACCCCGTAGAAGATGGCGCTCACCGTACCGATGCAGTCGAGGGTGAAGCCCTTGCCGTTGACCGTGACCTTTGCGTCCGGCTTCTGCCCTATAAGTGTCTTTGCCGAGGCAATGACGGCAAGCTCGTCGTGTGTCGGCGGATCCTGCAGCTCCGCCGGATCCCGGTAGATGCCCAACGCTTCCGCCGAAACGAGGGACGAATGGGGAGGCGTCTGGGCGGAGGTGTCTGTCGCCGCTGCCTGCGCGGCCGCGGACTGGCTTGTCGTGTCGCCGTGCTGCGCGGGCTGGGTGGCCTGCTGCGCAGGCTCGGAGCTCGCGGTCATGGGAGGAGCGGAGGCGCAGCCCGCCAGGAGAACAGCGGCGATCACAAGCAGGTATCCGACTTTGCTCATACAGTCTCCTTCTCTCAGTTTGCCGATGGGGCCGCGGGTGCGGGGGCTGCCGATGTTGACGAGGCGGCAGGGGCTGATGGGGCCGTTGCTGCCGGGGGTGCGGGGACCGTCGCAGGTGTGGTCGTGGCTGGCGGCGGCGTCCGCGCCTTGTCCAGCGCCTTCAGCGCTGCGGTCCCCTTGAGCTTGAGATTGTCCGCAGCGTGGTCGAAGGCGGTCATTCCGTCGTCGGAGGCGAGCAGCCCGTCAGCGCCTGCCTTCAGCAGTGCCATGATCACGTCGGGATTCTTCGTATCGTGTGCAGCCAGCATGAGAGCCGTGCGGCCATCCGAGGTGAGGTCGTTGAGGTTCGCGCCGGCCTTTACCAATGCCGCAATGACCTTGGGGTCAACGTTGCGCTCCGCGGCAACCATGAGCGGCGTGAATCCAGCCTCGTTGCGGCCGTTGACGTCCGCGCCGCCGGTCACGGCGTTCTGCACGTCCGCGGCCGTACAGGTACGCACGAGCTGAAAGATATTCTGGCTGCGCTCCAGCGCCTTGAGCGCGGGAGTCCCCTTGAGCTTTCCGTTGCCCGCGGCCAGCTCAAAGGCCGTCTTTCCGTCGCTCGATACGACCTGGCCGTTCGCCCCTCCCTTGAGCAGGGCCATGACAACGTCGGGGCTCTGATTCGCCCGCGCTGCCAGCATCAGCGGGGTCCAACCTCCGGGGCCATGGCTGTCGACGACGGCACCCGCCTCGAGCAACACCATGATGACTCTGGGGTCCTGGTTCCGCTCCGCCGCGCACATCAGCGGCGTCCACTGGCTTTCATCCCGGTCTTCGGCTTTCGCGCCGTTCCCCAGGGCAGCCGTCACGAACTCCGGGGGTGCCGTGCGTACGAGCTCGAAGAGATTCTGCGCTTTCTGCAGAGCCACGTACGCCGCCGACTTCCTCAGAGCTTCGTTTCCCGCGGCGTAGTCAAAGGCGGTCCTGCCGTCGCGTGACTTCATCTGGCCGCTCGCGCCCGACGCCAGCAGGGAAGCGACGACGTCCGGGCTTTTGCTCTTCCGCGCGGCCAGCATCAGCGAAGTCCGCCCGGTCGGGTCTTTGTCGTCGACCTTGGCTCCGGCTTTCAGCAGAGCGGAAATGACATCGGCGCTCGGATTCCGCTCAGCCGCATACATCAACGCCGTCCAACCGCCTTCGTCTTTGTCCCCGACTTTCGCACCACGGGAAAGAGCGGCCGTCACCTGATCGGGGGTCGCCGAGCGGACGAATTGAAAGAACGCCTGCGCCTTCTGCAAGGTTACCAACGCCTCAGTCCCCTTCACGCTCGCGTTTCCCACGGCGTAGTCATACGCCGTGTAGCCGTCATTCGTCGTGACAGCACCATTCGCACCGGACTTCAGCAGGGTCATGATGAGCTGGGGGCTGCGGGTCCGTGCCGCGGCCCACATCAAGGCCGTTCTGCCGTCCTTGTCACGATCGTCGATCTTTGCTCCGGCGGAGAGGAGCACTGCAACGAGCTCTGCCTTTCCTGGATTCTCGCATGCATACATAAGCGGCGTCCGCTTCGCCCTGTCCTTGTCGTTGACCCCTGCGCCGGCCGCCAGAAGAGCGCTGATGACGGTCTTGCTTGGGTTGTACCGTACCGCTTTGATTACGGGCGTCATGCCGTAATCGTCCCTCTCGTCCAGTCTGGCCCCGGCCTCCAGCAACGCTGCGATGACCCTGGGGTTGTTGTTTTCCCTTGCCGCCCAGATCAGGGCCGTCTCCCCGTCCTGGTCCTTGTCGGTGATCTTCGCCCCCGCTGCCAGCAGCGCGGCAATCACTTCGGGGTTCGGATTGAGGTCCGCCGCGTACATCAAGGCGGTGACACCGTCCTTGTTGCGCGTGCCGAGCTTCGCCCCGCCTTGCAGCAGCGCTGGTATCACCTCGGGATTCGGGTTGCACGCCGCGGCGAACATCAGCGGTGTCCCGCCGTCCCTGTCGCACCTGTTCAGGTCAACGCCCTGAGCGACTGCGGCGGTGATCTCCTCAGGTGTCGCCGTGCGGACGACCTTCAGGAAGTCCTTCGAGTCCTGGGCGAAAACTTCACCGGCAAGCAGAAAGAAAACGACCAGGGACGTGACGGAGAGGGCACCCGCTTTATGCATATCGTAATTGTATCACCGGATGTTATGAACGAACACCATGGTGGCGCCGGGGCGGCGACGGGCGCGGGTGGCCGCGTCCGCACTTCATCCCCGCCCTGCGCTCCTTCACGATCGGCTCAAACCGAGTATACTGCCAGATAAAGGGAGACATGCATGAAGGTCCTCGGCATCAACGGCAGCCCGCGCAAGGGCGGCAATACGGAAGCCATCCTCGAGATGGTGTTCGCACCCCTGAAAGAGGCGGGAATCGAGACGGAGATCGTCAGGATCGGCGGACACGCCATTCACGGCTGCAACGGTTGTCGGAGCTGCTTCAAGAACAAGAACGGCCGCTGCGTCATCGAAACGGACATGCTCAATGAGGTCATCGCGACGTTCGGCTCCATCGACGGGATCGTGCTGGGATCCCCGACCTACTTCGCCGATGTGACCCCCGACATGAAGGCGTTTATGGACCGGGCCGGCATGGTGGCAAACGCAAACGGCGCTCCGCTGCGGCACAAGGCAGGAGCAGCCATCACGGCAGTCCGTCGCGGCGGGGCCATTCACTGCCTCGATACCATGAACCACTGGCTGCACTACATGCAGACCTTCATGGTGGGCTCCACGTACTGGAACATGGTCTACGGCCGGGAGATCGGCGAGGTGGCGCAAGACGCCGAGGGCGTGAAGACGATGCAGAATCTGGGCGCGAACATGGCGCACCTCCTCGGGCTGATGAAGAAGGCGACGGTCGGCTAAAGCGCGGCCGTGAGGAGCGGCTTCTGTCGGCTGGCGCTGGTCGAATGACCGAGGAGGGCTGAAACGGGGCGTGGCTTACTGCCGAGAAACCAGACCCTCCGTGGCTTTTTCCAGCAGTGACTCGACGTATTTGTTCATTGACTCCCTTTGTGTGGCTGCTTTGATGACTACCCGTCGATGGATATCGGGGTCTACGCGAAGGACGATCGTGCCGTTGTAGGGTTTCTCGGGCTTGCGGCCCGATGCTGCGACACGGCCTGCAGGAGCTGGACGGGAGCCGGATTGTACTGCCGACGCGGGCCACGATAGGCCGGACCGGGACCGACTGGCAGCGAAGTTCGAGAAGTGGAAGCGAGCGGGGTGACATTCAAATGGGCGCCGTTGGGGTACGACCTCAGTCTGGCAGACTAGAAGCCGTTCTTCGCGAGAAGTTGCGGACGGAGTGTCTTTGCTTTGCGCATGATCTTGTCCACGACTTTCTTCTCTGCCTTGGGATCGCGAGTGAAACTGTCAAAGGTGTAGAGGCCCGGTTTGCCTTTGATCGGAGTCATATTGACGATATTGTTCTTTTTCGACGTGGCCATTCCGTCCTCCAAATCCCAAGTAGAGGTTACTTCTCACTGAATCGGCTGTCAAGCCGAACCAAGACAGCTTTACACTCGGTCAGCAAATGATCTGCGATTCGTTCACCAACTTTGACGCATGATCCTATGAACTCCTTCTTCCCGATCACGTCGGGATGCCTGAGCTCCGCTACGACTCCGTCGAGGTTCAAGACACCCAGGAACTCGCGTCGTCCCCTGACGTTGCCGAATATCGGTACGCTGAGAACCCAAAGGATGTGAGACGTCATCCCAATCTGCTCCGCAGATAGCTTCCATCGAGACCGCAATTGCCGGGTTGTCAGTTGTGTCTTGGGGGCAAACACCGGTTTCCAGCATTCGCTGATGGGTACAGTCACTGCCCGCTCCCATGCAACACCGGCACAACCCTGACTCTTGGAGAGTTCCATTTGATAATCCGGGAACACCGCCATATTGGCACTACAGAACATCTTCAATCGGTCACCGATCCGTAGCATGACATTGGCTCGAATGTGATTCATGGGCTCATCATCGAAGAGAATCGATATTGCGGACACAAGTATGTTCTGCAGTTCTGCAATCCCCTCTTTTGCGCTTTTCTCAGCCAGCCCTTGTTCAGCTCGGAGCTCGGCTCTCGCAAATGATACAATCCCCGGGCTCGCAGCCAGCAAGAGCGCCGCGGACTTGATGACGACACGCAGGATTGGCGACGAGAGTGTAGTCTTGATCGGCTCCAGATCGACAAGGATCGAAGCCACGATTCCAACACACGCAAGGGGAATGATCCAAAGAAGCGCTCGTAATCCCTTGAACTTTTTCAATGCATGACCTTCCTCTTGCAGTCTTGCCCCACGGGCATTCCCTGTCAAGACAAGGGCCCTCCGCTTGGCCCCGTTCGGATCTTCCTGACACTGTACCGTAGCGCTCAGCAGATCCTCGCGAGAAGTGCTTTCACCTCGCCGGCAGACCGAAAGACTCGTCGCGCATCGATCCGAACTACCTTGAGTCCATGCTTTTCCACAGCTCTGTCACGAAGCTTATCATGACCAACATTATTCTCCGTCACATGATCGGGGCCGTCAGCCTCGACGTCATACCGGATCCCCAGCGGTGAACCCGCGAGGTAGTTGAGTTTTAACTTGCCAAGCGNNGGCTACTGACGATGCGGAGAGCGCAGGTAAGCGCTCGGTTCGACGGCGTGAACGTCGACGCCCAACTGCAGGAAGGCGGCCGAATCGCGACCGCTGCCTGCAGCAATTTCCAGTACTGACTGCCCGACCGCGAAGATAAAAGGAAAGAGGGTCGCTATTCCCCCATTCACGGACTCGTAGCGGTGCGCAATGTCTGCGGCGTGGGAGTTATAGTATCGGAGGGTCTGGTTAATCTGTTTTCTTTATGATGCGGCCAGGTGAGGAGTGGTTGCTTCCGAGAAATCATGGCCTTTTTTACAGCATACGGACGTGGTATCATTCCTGAAACTGGAGAAAGCAAGAAGAATAGTTACGCACGCAATTCTGGCCTTTTGAGGTTGCAGACGATTGACGTGAACCGGGAGGGTCAAATGGCAAAGCCTTCTGAAAGTCATCCTGGCGCTGTTGAATGGCTGGCACATATAAAAGCTCTGTCAGAAGGGATCGGCCCGCGGGGCTCGACCCGCGAAGGAGAACGTCGCGGATCGGAGTATGCAAAGGCATGTTTTTCGCGCCTGGGCCTCACGCCCGTCTGGGAGACTTTCCGCAGCGCCCGCTCCATCTTTCACCCTCACCTCCTGGGCAGCCTCCTGTTGCTCGCCGCCTTCGCGGTCTTCCCGATCGGAGGTCCGATAACGAAAGGAATTGCAGCCCTTCTCACCATCGTCGTCATCATCTCCGAGCTGCAGGAATTGGGATTCCACGGCAACCTACTTCGCGCCATCGTTCCCAAGGGGGAAAGCCAGAACGTTTTCGCGACGATACCCCCGAATGGTCAGCACCAATCCGACCTGGTGCTCGTCGGACACGTCGATACGCAGAGGACTCCGCTGATCTTTCGAACGGCAGGGTGGGTGCAGGTGTATGAGAAGTTCACCACGATCGCGTTCGTCATGTTTCTCTGGCAGGCCGTCGACTTCGTGCTGGGTTTTGTCTTCGGATGGCCGTGGGCATGGCTGGCAGCGCTCCCCGCTGTGATCTGCGAAGTGCTGCTGGCGGCACTCTGCATCGAGGCCGAGTGTACCCCCTTTACAGCCGGGGCAAACGATAATGCAAGCGCCGCGGGCCTCGTCCTTACCCTTGCCGGTCAATTCCTGAAACAGCCGCTCGAACATACCCGGGTTTTTATAGTGGTCACGGGCTGCGAGGAAGTCCAGCACTTCGGAATGATCGATTTCTATCGGCGTCACCGTTCAGAGCTGGTGGCGCCCCGCGCCGTGGTGTTCGAGATGATGGGCTGTGCCGGTCCATCATGGTCGACAAGCGAAGGAATCATCGTCCCCTTCCGCAGTGACCCACAGATGCTTCAAATGATCGAGGGTCTTGCGCTCGCTCACCCTGAATGGAATGCCTACCCGTCGAAGCTCAGCGGCGGCAACTCGGAGCTTGCGGATGCCGCCCGCGTTGGTATTCCGGCGATAACGTTATGGGGAATAGCGAGAGACGGGGTACTCCCCTACTGGCATCAATTGGGGGACACTTTTGACAAGATAGACGCGGACATTCTTGATCGGGCCTGGCAAATGACCCTGGCACTCATCAAGGAAATTGATCGCGCGGAACCGCCGGGAAGAGCCACCTGAGGCGGACCTGACGTCCGCGGATGGGGACGGGGTCGGTCGGGACGCAGGGAGCGCAGTGACTGGCCGCCCTGCTACGGCTCCCACCTTTCCGTCCCACGAACCGAGGCGTAGTTTACAGCCGAGAAGCCAGATCCTCCGTGGCTTTTTCCAATAGCGACTCGACGTACTTGTTCATTGACTTCCTTAGTGTGGCTGCCTTCATGGCTACTCGTCGATGAATCTCGGGGTCCACCCGAAGGACGATCGTGCCGTTGTAGGGTTTCTCCGGCCTGCGGCCCGTCGCCCTGCAATCGGCAAGGCAGGTATCCACGACATCGCGGAATGACTTCTTCAACTCGGTGACATTCCGACCACGGAACGACATCAGGACCATCGCGTTTACGACGGTGCCTGTGAACACATCCGCGTTGCCGTCGAACTCAACACGACCCGCGTATCCCTTGTAGGTCATCATTTGCCCTCACTCCGGTCAGGACGGTGAACAGACTTGCCATGTCGACCGGGTCCAAACCATTCCCTTCCTTCACGACGACGCCGAGATGGACAAGCAAGGCCTCGACATCCGCCTACTGCAGATTGGACGGCCGAGGATGGCGCCACAACGTGGTGAGCGTCCTATCGTGGCTGCTCACGATGATATGATATCATCATATGCTATCACTGAGAATGGGGAATGGCGCCCTGATTGACCAGGCGTTTCTGCGTGTCTCGTCTTGAGACGACTTGAAGGGGGGGCGACATTCGCGGTAGAACCACCTTAAGGGGTTGCCAGTGCCGGAGATGGATGTCCGCATTGCCGCTTTCGCCTGGCTCCGAGAGAAGGGGGCTGCAAACGGAGGCGTGATTCCCGGAGTGGAGCTTCAGGAAGGATTCGTCTGCGACGGCAGCCGCATCACCCTGAAAGGAGCAACGGGGATCTGGTTCCCCCGTGGTTTCTCGATTCCGATTTCGATCACGAGCGGTCTCAACAGCCCCTATCACGATGACATCGGCAATGACGACGGAATCCTGACGTATGCATATCGGGGAAGCGATCCGTCACATCGTCACAACCGAGGGCTTCGCGAAGCGTGCAGGACCCGGACGCCTCTCATTTACTTCCTCGAGATCCACGAACATCATTTCCAGGCCATCTGGCCGGTCATAATCCTGGAAGACCACCCCGAGTCGCTTTCCGTCAGAGCCGCGATGGATCCCGCCTATGTCGACCTGCGAGCCGACGTCGATACCGCGGGCATCGCCCTTTCGCCTCTGGACCTGCGCCGCTACGCGTGGGCTCAGACCCGACATCGTCTCCATCAGGGCGCTTTCCGAGACATCGTCATTTCCGCGTATGGCTGCAAGTGCACTATTTGCCGGCTGGCACACAATGAGCTTCTCGATGCGGCCCACATTATTCCCGACAACGACGATCGGGGAATCCCGATCGTGCAAAACGGCCTCTCCCTTTGCAAGATCCACCACGCGGCCTATGACACGGACATCCTTGGAATCAGCCCGGACTATGAGGTTCACATCAGCGGGAAGGTCCTGGCGGAACACGATGGCCCGATGCTGCGGCACGGCCTGCAGGAGCTGGACGGGGCGCGGATCGTGCTGCCGACGAGGGCCACAGATAGGCCGGACCGGGAGCGGCTGGCAGCGAGGTTCGAGAGGTGGAAGAGAGCGGGATAAAGGCCGGTTGGCGCATGACGCGGCTTGCCTGCTTCAGAACTCGCTCGTGACCCTCTTAGAGTTGCCGTCTAAGCGTAGATCCGAAAACCGCGCGAACAGTGTGCCAGACCAAGCTGATCAAACCGGCGGTTTTTGGCGCTTCCAACGGGTCCAAAGAAACTCCAATCCTCATAGCTTTGCGAGAACGATGCGTCAGTTTTTGCCAGCTTTTTGAAACCTTTTTCCATTGTCTTGTGTCGATTGAGCACAAGACATGAACTAGGAGCAGGTCCCTTTCTTCTTGGACAGTCCTGCATCCCGTTGTGCACCCCTCCACGTAGTGGCCCTACAGGATCCGAAATCCGGTTCTGCAATCCCCGGACGTTTGGATCGACAACGACTAAGTCCCGTGCAACGGGGTAGATCGCGCGCCGGTCTGATGGTAGTCTTGTGTCAAGTCGTCCCGACGAGTGTAGCCAAGGGGCGACCGCAGTGGGCATCCCGGCGGTGTCTGTCTCGGGAAGCAGGAGAGGTCGATGGAACTGACATTTGTCCCACGAACTGAACTGGAGGCTCGAGAGTGGGACAATGAGGCTAAACTGTGGGACCGGCCGAAAATCGACCGCGAGACCCTTCAGGAACTGAACCGGCGGAGCACTTCGGAGGGGATGCTGCGTCTCATTGTGCACACGGCCCTGATTTTAGCGACGGCTTGGCTGACGGTTCTCGCATGGCGATACTACATACCTTTCGCGGTGGCCCCGTTCCTGTTCTACGCGTTCCTTGTAGGTTTCCTCAACGGCATCGAGCACGAGATGCGTCACATGATCGTCTTTTCCAGGCGCCTGGACTGGTTCAGTGATGCCGTCTACTTCCTGATCCATCTACTCTGGAAAATCGGGTCCCGCAATCAGCGGGTTTCGCACCGAATCCACCATCGATACACCATGGTGAAGGGCGTTGATCCGGAGACCGCCTTTCCGGAGGCAATTACAAGACGGTGGGTCTGGAAGGTTCTGCTGGGATTGCTGGTAACTGTGCTGACGTTTGGCATTCCGTCGTTCTTCAAGATGCTGTGGGACTTGTTTCAGCGCTCCCGAGGCCGCCTGAATCCGAAAATCAAGGCGCACTGCGACGCCGGAGACCTGAAGTTCATCCGGCGAGAGTCCGTCGTCATTCTCGTCATCAACGTCGTTGTCTTCGCGGGTTTGGTGTGGTGGCAACGCTGGGACCTCATCCTGCTTCTGATGCTTGGCCCGCAGGTGGGCCACGCCATCGCCGCATTCTGGCATCTCACCGAACACATCGGCATGATGTTCAACACGAATGATCAGCGTCTTTGCACCCGTGGTGTCAAGGTTACGCGCTTCGTCAAGTTTCTCTACGGCGGTCTCGACGAGCACGTTGAGCATCATCTCTTCCCGGCCGTTCCCTCGCGCAACCTGACCCGGCTCCGCGAAGCTCTCGACTACCCAATCCCGGAGCGGCAGAACGTCATAAAGTGCTGGCGGGAGATTCTCGCAACCGCCAGACACAAGGAGAAGCGGCCCGCAGACGAATTCGTTCCAAGGATGTAGCGGACTGAAAGAGAACGCTTCGACTGCCGCTGCCGGTGGACCCCGCGCATGTCCAGGCTGTCCTGCAGGACGGCGTTCTGAAGATCGAGCTGCCCAAGCACGAAGAGCTGAAGGAACACGTGAAACCGCGTACGATGCAGGTTCGCGGCGAATAACTGAAAAGCGAATGGAGGCCGTGCCCCCGCTGCCCGCGAGCGGCCCGATTACGCCCCGAAGATCCCCAGCCCGTTCAGCAGGACGACGATGATGGCAACGGGCGCGACGATCTTGATCGCCAGGTAGACCGCCTCCTGGTACCACTTCTCCCCGACCCCTTTCTTCGCGAGCTCTTTCGTTACGTCCTTCTTCTTCCACATCCACCCGAGAACGACTGCAATCCCTATTCCCCCGATGGGCAGCAGGATATTGGAAGAGATGAAGTCGGCAAGGTCGAAGAACCCCTTGCCAAAAACCTTCACGCCCGCCAGTGGTCCGAGGGAAAGAGTCACGGGGATGCCGAGCACCAGCATGAGACCACCGGCAAGCAAGGCCGCTGACGGGCGCCTCATCGCCTTCTTCCGCTCGCTGAGCCATGCAACGGGGACCTCGAGGAGGGAGACCATGGCGCCGATCGTCGCGATGCTGGCAAGGAGGAAGAACAGCGTGGAGAAAAGCCCCCCCAGCGGGATCTTGGAGAACACCATGGGGATCGTTATGAAAAGCAACGACGGTCCCGCAGAAGGCTCGAACCCGAAAGCGAACACCGCCGGGAATATGGCAAGACCGGCCAGGATCGAAATGAGCGTATCGGCAAGCGCGACCTTCGCGGCGCTCCCCACCAGGTTCGCGTTGTCGGGCTGATACGATCCGTAGGTCGTCATCGTGCCCATCCCGAGGGACAGCTTGAAGAACGACAACCCCAGCGCCATCAGGATCACCATGCCGGTGAGCTTCGTGAAGTCGGGCTTGAAGAGGAACTCCACCCCCTTCCCGGCCTGAGGGAGCGTGAGCGCCCGGATGTCGCAGATGATGAGAAGGACGAGCAGGATGGGCATGAGCAGCCGCGTCACCCGTTCGATCCCGCGGCTGACCCCGGCGGAGACAATCGCCACGGTGACCCCGAGTGCGATCACCTGCCACAGGAGGGGCAGCCACGTTCCGCTGGAGAGCGCGCCGAAAGTGCTTGCCGCAAGCGGCCCGCTTCCCAGGATGAAAGCGCGCAGCGAAAAGAACACGTACGCGAACACCCATCCCGCGACATCGGTGTAGAAAGCCATTATGAGGAAGGCCGACGCAATGCCGAATCCGCCGATCCACGCCCACCATGGTTGCCGGGGAACCGCCTCACGGTACGCGTTGACCGCGTTCCTCCGCAACCGTCGGCCGATGGTGAGCTCGGCCACCAGCACGGGCAGGCCGACGAGAGCAACGCAGATGAGGTAGGCGAACACGAACACCGCCCCGCCGTTCTTCCCCGCGAGGAAGGGGAACTTCCAGATGTTTCCAAGGCCCACTGCCGAGCCGAGGGTGGCGGCCAGCGCGCCGATGGACGTGGCAAACCCGTCGCGTTTGAGAGGCGAAAGTGATTTCGATTTCACGTGTCGCGGTCCTTGATCGAGAGTATTCCGTTCAGCAGGGCGTAAAAGTCGTCCGCAGTCGCAGTGGTGGAAATCGTATCACCGAATCCATTTCGAGTGAAGCGGCAGCGGGGTCGGAATCGACCCCGCCGTCTTGCGGCCTTACGCCGGCAACCGCACCGCTATTGCCGTTGCGGTCCCGTCAGGGTCCTGCGGCTTCTTCGCCGCCTCCGTCATGCCGTCCGCCCTGATCTTGAACTGGGCGGTCAGCCTTTGCAGCTGCTGCGCCATGGAGGAGAGCTGCTCGGTTGAGCTCGACATCTCCTCGGCCGCGGACGCCGCGCTTTGCGTCACGTCGTTGATCCCCTCGATCGCCTTCGACACCTGCTTGGCGTTCGTCGTCTGCTCTTCCGTTGCGGCGGATATGCTCTGGCTCATCTCGTTCACGTTGTCCAGAGCGAGTGCCAGCTCCTTCACGGAGGCCACCTGCTCGTTCATCAGGCTCGACAGGCCCGCAATCGTCTCCTCCACTTTCTGGGAGGTCAGCTTGATCTGCTCCATGGAGCCTTGAGAGCCCTTGGCGATCTCCACCCCACGGCTGATGTTCTTCGCGCTTTCCTTGATGATGCCCTCGATCTCCTTGGTGGAGGTGGAGCTCCTGTCGGCCAGCTTCGAAACCTCATCGGCCACGACGGCGAACCCGCGGCCGTGCTCCCCGGCGCGTGCCGCCTCTATGGAGGCGTTGAGCGCAAGCAGGTTCGTCTGGTCTGCGATTTCTGAGATCACGTTGACGATGCCGCTGATCTTCTCCGAGCTCTCCGATATGAGGGTGATGGCCTCCACCACCGTGGCAACGGCCTGGTACCCTTCGGAGGACTTCTCCACAGAACCCTTGGCAAGGGTGGAGATGTCGGTAAGGCTCCGGGAGATTGCATCGATGGATCTCTGCGTCTGGGTCATGGAAGCCGAGCCCTGCTCCACTGCGGCGGCCTGCGTCTGTGCATGTTGCGCAACCTGATCCACCGAGGCAGTCAGCTCCTCCACCGACGCGCTCGTCTCTTCCAGAGAGGAGGCCTGGCTCTGGGACCCTTCGGCCAGAGACTGCGCGCTTGCGGAGATCTCTTCACTGGAAGCCGCCACCTGTTCGGAGCTATCCTGTATCGTCGCAACCAGGTCGCGGAGCTTGTCCGACATCATGTTGAGGCTTTCGGCAAGAATGCCGACCTCGTCCTTCTGATGGATGTCCAGGTGCTGGGTGAAGTCCCCTGCGGCCAGGCTCTGCGTGAAGGCGACGCCACGGCTCAACGGTTTGGTGATGCTGCGGGAGAAGATGAAATAGATCAGGAACGCGAGGACGAGTGCCACAATCGCGATGATCCCCACCAGCTGCGTCGTTTCGTTTGCCGCTGCAAGAAACTCGGAATCCGGCATCGTGAGCCCGACGCTCCACCGCGTGCTCGACACGGGCGCGAATCCGAGGGTCTTGTAGCTGCCCTGGAAGAAGTAGTTCTGCACACCCTCCTCCTGCGCCATCATCCTTCGTGACGCTATTTCCATCCCCTTGAGCTCTGCCATGTTCAGCTTCATAACGTTCTCGGCGACGGGGTGGGCGATGACGAGGCCGGTGCTGTCAGTGATGAAGACGTACCCCGACTTCCCGACTTTCACCTCCTTGATCAGGTCGCTGAGAAAGCCGAGCTTGAGGACGAAGGCGATGGTTCCCACCACCTTTCCGTTCGAGAAAAGCGGGGCGCCGATCGGGAGCACGGGCTGCCCGCTTACCTTGCTGAGGGTCGCGGAGTTGACGCTGACCTGCCCCTGGAGGCCGTTCTTGACGTATGCCCTTTCCGACAGGTTTATTCCCAGGGCTTTCGGATCGTTGTTCGCGAAACAGATCCCGTCGAGGCCGACGATGGGGATCCCTTCGTAATCCGCCCCGATCTCCTTGATGGCCTGGAAGGAGGCGAGCTTCGTATTGGCGAGCTCCACGAGCGCGTTGACCCGTTGCTCATCCTTGGCGGAAAGTGTGCCGGCCGCCCTCTCGTCCACTGCCGCGGCCGCCGCGATGAAATCCCTGTCGTTCGCAAGGCTCAGGAGCAGCTTGATCTCCGACTGGACGCGCGCGTCGACCTCGCGCGCGACCTCGTGCGATACGCGCTGCACCTCCTCGTTCGTTATGGTGACGAGGCCGGCCCTCGCCTTCATGATGGAGACAACCGCAACAGCAGCCAGTGAAACTGCCATGATGAGAGTTCCGACAAGAATCAATTTCAGACTGATTCGCATATTCTTCAACATGAGGTCCGCCTCCGCTCGATTTTGGGAATTCGACTCTTCTCTAATACAAGTTCCGTGCCAAAGACGAATTCGATTGCGGATGCCTCGTTTTGGGCGGAATCGTGCTTATGCAGGAATGAAACGGCCACTATTTCCTGGCGATAGCCCGGGATGGCTGGAAAGTGTTCACATCGGATGGAACATCCATGGAGCGTTGTTGGAACACATCGCCCCTGGTCGTGGTTCAGATAGTACTACGACAGGGCTACCTGCGTCGCGCGGCGAAGAGTTTCCCACCGCGGGTGAGGATGGAATAATCGAGTTTCTTCCCTTCGCTATCCTGCACCTCGACGGTTTTCACGGCACCGGCAACTTCGAAGCCAATTGCCGGGTCGATGTCCCGGTCAGGGGCGCTCAATCGGATGACCAGAGCGCCGTCGTCCCTCTTGAGAGTGGTGAAACGGAGCACCGCGCGATTCCGCCAGAACGCGCCGGCCGTCGCCAGGTCTCCCATCCACCCCTTCTGCGCGGCAACCGCCCGCATGACAGCTTCCTGCGCCTGGAGCTTGTAGGTCCTCGTCCTTGTATCCGAGGGGTGCATGAGGAGCACGGTCAATCCGCCGTAACCGCCGGTTGAATCGACGACGTCGAGCCACTCCTTTACGACGTCACTGACGTTGTCGGGCGTGAGGGCCCCCTGGGAATCGTCGAGTGTGACGGGGATCTCCACGATCGAGGATTCATGCGACGAAAGATCCTGGTCCTCGAATGCGAAGTACGGGAAGGCGGTGAGCACGGCGTTCGCCGAGTAGGTGGAATCGTACCGGTAGCCGCATCCCTCTAACACACGGATGAGCGAGCGGGGAAAAGCAAGGTCCCCCGAACGATACGAGATGGTATGCTGGCCCGTGATCCCGTGATCGAGCAGCTCCTTGCTCACCTTCGCTTCCCCCCAGACGCTGAGATGGGATACGGGGTCGTAGGTCTTCCGCGTCACCGCCGGGTCCCCCTCCGGCGCCTGTGCGAGATCCACCGAATGGGACACCGTGTGCGAGCCTATCTCCCACCCTCTCCGGCCGAGCTCCCTGACCGCACCGGCGTTCTCGGGCACGTCGAAGTAGCCGATGTCGCTCGCATCGGTGAAGTATTTCGTCGTTATGAAGAAAGTGCTCTTCACCCCGAATGTCGCCTCCAATGAGGCGAACTTCAGCGAATCGAGAAAGGAGCTTTGCGCGTCGACGTCATGGCTGAGCACGAGCCCGACCGGTGCGGCGTAGGGGATGGTGGACAGGCAGACGAAGGGGGAGACGACTGAAGCGCACACGGACTTCAGGATCAGCATGATCACGTCCGCGGACGGCTCCACCCCGTTCGCGTACTGGCGCTCGGCGTTGTACGAGCCGCCGGTCTGCGGGAGCAGGACGGAGTCCGTATAGGAAACCCCCAGGAGGTATGCCCTCCCCCGCCCGTACGGATGCACGGACAACCCGACCGTTCCGTCGTCGAACACTCCGAGTGCGGCGGCATCCCCCGCGAGTGCGGCCCCGTGGGACCAGATGACGTCGTCGAAAAAATGCTTCTCCCCGTTGCCGAGGGAGATGGTGCGCAGGTAGGGAGGGGCGATCAAGGAGAGAGCGGGACCTGTGCCTGTGAAGCTCAAGCGATACCGTTGCCGGCTCGGCATCTGTTTGGCCAGCCCGAACAGGGAAAAAAGCGCATTGCCCGTTTCCCCCGCGGAAACGAGCACGCCTCCCGACTCCACGAAATCGTAAAATGCATTCGCCGTCACGGTGCTGAGCGCGGTGTTCGTCAACGCCCCTGCGGTGCAGACGATCCGGTAGTCGGACAGTCTGTCGACGCTCGAAATTTCATCCACGGGAATGCCGAGAGTGGTGAATATCCTCCGCAGCGTCACGATCTCCAGGTTCCGGGAGGCACCTCCCCCCGGCGCACCAACGTCGAGCAAGGCCACTTGTGATTGCAGCGCGACCGCGCCAGCGGGGAGCGTTACGGCAGCCCCGAGCAGAAGTATGGCGATGCCGGCGGTAACTCGGGCTTTCAGCATCGTTGACTACCGTCCCCAGAAGAGCTCTGCCGCGGGTGTTCCCCGCACCATTTCTGCGGCAATGAGGAACCAGCTCGTCGAGGCGACGCTCGGGTAGTCGGCGAACTCATACGGGACGGCCATGGATGAATAGCGGTACCCGCCGCCTACCGCCAGGATGCGAAGGGAGGAGAGGATCTCGAGCGCACCGCTGCCGTTCCCCGAGCGCGCCATGGCAGCCGCCGCGCCGAAGGAACCCTCTCCCCATACCAGGGGAATGTCCTGCCAGAGCTTCGAGACCCCTCCCGGGTAGTAGAACCTGTTCACCTGATCATCCGCATAGACAGGCTCTGGTCCGTAGGGTCTATACCCGTGGCTTTCAGCGACGAGAAACCTCCGTATTGAGGCAACGCTGCGCGCCGCCTGCGCGTCCCTGCCCAGGGCGGAGAGAAAGAGAGCGCCCCACGAAGCGCCGTCCAGCGGAAGTACTGCATCGATGGTGCCGTCCGCGTGGATGCCCTGAAAGAACTGTCCGTTGCTATCGCTCCACAGGTCGAGGACGCGCTTCGCGATCCCATCCGCTGCCGCGGAAAAACGCGGTTCAGGGTCGAGCCTCGAAAGGTCCCGCAGGAAGAACCACGAGTCGATGTTGTGCTCGGTGCTCACCCACCCCACGGCAGCCGGACTGTAGACCTCGGCGGGACGGGAGGAGGTGTCGATGGTCACGGTGGACGCTCCGAGCCCTCCGGTCAGGAGCCCGTGGCGCGGATCGGTGGGTTCGGTCACCTCCTGCTTCAGGAGAAACGACGCGATGGAACGCGCCGCGGTGAGGTATTCCCTGCCCAGCGGATCGTCGGCGGTGAATCCGGGCGCCTCGTGGTTGCGCACGGTGAGGTAATAGGTGAAGGCGTACCCGACCCACGCCGCAGCGCCCGTGCGGGTGATTGCACCGTCGTGGTCCTTTTCATCCGGCCAGTTGTTCTGCGTGTTGTAGCCGAACCAGAGGCTGCCGTCCGGCCTGATCGCATGGCGCAGAGCGTTGAGAACGAACTCCGCCTCACGGTAACGCCCGACCATCGTGAAGCTGACGGCCGCAAGCGCGTCGTCGTAGACGTACGACCTTCCATAGATGAACCTGTACGCGGGGTCTTCGGGAGCAACCCTGAAGCTCAAAAGCAGCCGCCGTCGCCCGGGATCGGGCATGGGAACGAGGTCATTGGGGACCATCTGTCGCAGGAGCCACTGGAGGGATTCCTGCTCCGCCTGCGCGATCGATACGGGCACTGCGATCCCGGGCACGGCTCCGGCAGGGGATGCTGCAATGATCAGGAATGCAATCCCGAGGATGAGCCCGAGCGGTGCATGAACGGTGCAGTTCCTCACCATCGCCTCTCCCGAGAAACCGATGGTCGGCCGGTTGCATCCATTTGTCAAGGCGACACGTGCGGAGCTACCGCAAAGGGAAGGGGTTGGGGACCGTTCTCATGAACTTCGCGCTGCGGAAGGCATCCGAGATGGGAAAGCGCTACGCGTGGCTCGGGGTATGGGAAAAGAACACCGCCGCCATCGCTCCGCATCCGCTTCTTCAGACGCTGTCCGTCAGGAAGCCCCCGTCCACGGGGATGCATGCGCCCGTGACGAAGCCCGACGCTTTTTCGCTGGCAAGGAACAGGAGGGCTCCGGCGAGCTCCGCGGGCTCTCCGAATCTCCCGAAGGGTGTGCGCTCGATGATCGTTCGGCCGCGAGCGGTATGCTCCCCCGTCGACGGGTCCATCAGAAGGTCCCTGTTCTGCCTGCCCAGGAAGAATCCCGGAGCGATCGCGTTCACCCTGATTCCGTAAGGGGCGAGCTCCCGCGCCGTGGCCATGGTGAGGTTGAGGACGCCGGCCTTTGCCGCGTCGTACGCCCAGACGCCCGATAGAGGGCGGTACGAGGCCATCGACGCCATGTTGATGATGGACGCACGCAGCCCGTGCTCCTTCCAGAATCGGCAGAGTATCTTCGACGGAATCAGGAGGCCCGCGACGAGGTTGAGCGCGAGCACCTCCTGGAACTCCGCAGCGTCGGTGTCGACGAAAGCTGCTTTCCCCTTGTTCCCGCCGACCGTATTCACAAGCACGTCCACCGTGCCGAAACGGGCAACCGTGCCTGCAAGAGCCCCGGAAACGGATCCTTCCACCATCATGTCGACAACGCGCGTATCGACGCGATCGGTATGCCCGGTCAGCTCGCCCACACGTCGTGCCGCTTCACCCAGGCCCGCCTCGTTGCGGCCCCACAGCGACACCGCGGCGCCTGCTCTCAGGAAGGCTTCCGCCATGGAGCCGGCGAGCACGCCGCTGCCCCCCGTGATGACAACAGTCGAGCCATCGAGGCCGAACATATCTTCAATGAAAGCCGTACGCGTCTCCTTCCGTTCCCGCTGCGAAATATAATCGTGCGCCGTCTTTGGGGCCAGTGATGAGCCCGACATAGGGACCTCGAAGCGCCTTACCGCAGAGGTAGTTGGACGGTGAATGTCGTGCAGCCCGGCGGTCGACGGCAGACGCCGCTCCTTGCGACATCTGAACCGGCGTTCTGACGCCAAAGAAATTTCGTATATTCTCTGGAGCGATGAACGACCCAGAGGGAATCGATGATCTCCTGAGGAACAACAGGGAGTGGGCGGCAAAAATCTCGGCGCAGGACCCCGCGTTCTTCTCGTCTCTGTCCCGGCAGCAGAGCCCCTCCTACCTGTGGATCGGGTGCTCGGACAGCCGCGTCCCCGCGAACGAGATCGTCGGCCTGCAGCCGGGGGAGCTGTTCGTCCACAGAAACGTGGCGAATATCGTCGTACACACGGATTTGAACTGCCTCTCCGTCCTCCAATACGCCGTGGAAGTCCTGCACGTGGGGCACGTCATCGTCTGCGGACACTACGGATGCGGCGGCGTCACCGCCGCGCACGCCAACCGCACCCTCGGCCTGATCGACAACTGGCTCCGCCACGTGCAGGACGTTTCACAGAAGCATGCCGCACTGCTCTCCGGCCTGGCGGACGATGAGGCTCGCGTGCATCGATTGTGCGAGTTGAACGTCATCGAACAGGTTCTCAACGTCGCGCAGACGACGGTCGTCCAGCAGGCGTGGCAGCGGGCGCAGCCCCTTTCCGTCCACGGGTGGATCTACGCGCTGGACGACGGTCTGGTGCGGGACCTGCACATGGACGCAACGGGGATCCGCGAGCTTTCGGCGGCTTACAGCCGAGCGCTCGCGGAGCTGCCTCCGGAGTGAATCCGGGCCGTTGCAACGCATTGGAAATCACCTTCCCCGGGGGCATATAATAGAGAACGTATCTACGATAGGAGGAAACGAATGTCATTCAGGCTCAAAGAAGCGGTCTATAAGGTTCGCTGCAGGAAGCCCGGGTGTCCGTTCAACGTAGAGTTTACAGTCAAAGAGAACATCATGGGCGCCACGGAAGCCGACGTGGATTCCGAGGCAATGAAAATCGCGAAGAACCTGGGCTACATCAAGCACGATGCTGTCTATGGAAGAAACCACCAGATCGAGAACCCCGAGGTATCGAAGATCTCCGCTACGTACGATCATATCGGAGTGGCTCCTGCAGCAGCCCCCAGGCCGGCTGCTTTCCCGTCCACGCCCTCCCCTGTCGCCTCCACCAGGACTTTCGCGCGCGGCGACATCATCATCAAGAGGGGGGACAGCGCAGCAACCGTCTGCGAAGTCGTGCGGGGATTCGCCCTCAATGAGAAACTGCCCGAGCTGCACTACGCCGTCGGCTCGACCTTCGGCGCCGCGGCGATCTTCAGGCAGAAGAGCCGCATGGTCGACATCGTCGCAGGCGAGAACGGAACGACGATCGCCTACTACAATATCAAGGAACTTGCGCAGTCCAACCCGACGAAAGCGCGCGAGCTCTACGCCGAGGCGATGGAGGACGTTTTTCACATCCTCGGCTACCTCGAAACGCATACGGCGGAGCTCGAGAAAAAACTGGCGCGCCTGACGGCTGTAAGACGCACCCCGATCAAGAAAACCGTGAAGAAGCAGGTGAGGAAACCCGCGCCGAAGAAGAAATCGGCGGCGAAATCCCGACCGATCCCGAAGAAGAAAACCGCCAGGAAGGCCCTCAGCCGCAGATAGCGAAGTCGGCGCTCAATAGAACGCCGTCCGATGGACGGGCTGAAACAGCCCGACACGATGCGCGCAGACGGGGTCGACAGGGCACTGCGCGCAAACGGGTACGCTCATTTCAGGACACCGGCGGCGCGCGCCGAAAAAAAACCAATCCACGGCACCCAGGCTCTTCCCCGATGCTTTCACCACCTGCTGGATCGCGCGATAGGCGGCCAGGCGGACCACCCATTCTTCAGGCGCCCCGATCACCTGACGGGCGTTCAGCGCCGCGCGCAGCGTGCCGTCATGGACGTCGATCAGGCCTGTTCGCAGGCACGAGCGCATGAGGTGGTAGTCGATGACCGGATCGACATCCTCATCATCGCCGAACGCGAGAAAGCGCTCGGGACGCTGGCTGAGGATGAGCGCCAGAAGACCGCTCTTCTTGCGGAGAGGGTCCTCCTTGTACCCGCCGACGCGATCCAGCTGTGAGAGGAAGGTCCGCAAAGGGTGGGAGGAACCCCGAGCGTTGCGAAGAACATCTTCGGGCCTGAGACCGAGGGCAAGCATGTCACGTCCGTACGCATGAGCCTGCTCGAGATGGAGATCCAACGCGGGCATGGGATCCGAGCCGTCATCCGCGCGAAAGACCTCCCGTAGCTCGTCGACTGTCATTGCGGCCTGACGGGCAGGGGAACAGAACTCCTCGTCCCGCTCCAGTCGGCGCAGAAACGCTGAAAACAAGTAGAAGGATCCCTTGAGGGCGGTTCCGCCGAGCTGCGCGACAAGAGGCGCGTCGAACCTTCCCCCTTGGACGGACCAGAATCCGAACTGCTGCAGCGTTGCAGCGAAGAAGAAGTCGACTGCCTTCGGGTGACCGACGGTGGGCAGCTCGGGGCTGACGAAAGGAAAGGCGGAGGCATCGTCAAGCCGGGCGAGCAGATGCGCGATCCTCTCCACCTGTGCAGCATCGACGGTCACCGTGGTTTCCAGAGGAACGGACGGCGGTCCCCCCGAGAGCAGCGCCGTCGGTCCGAGCTGTTCGATCATCTCCGCGGCAAGGGGCGCGGCGGCGCGGGCAGCCATGACGGGGTGCATGTGGCAGATCACGCCGGCCAGGGTCGCGCCGCAAAAGGTGTCCCCCGCCCCGGTGGGATCGAGCTCCTTCGCGGGCACGGAGGGCACGTCGGAGGCGCACCCGCCCTGGATCACGCGCGCCCCCTGCGATCCCATGGTCACGAAGAGGAGCTTGCCAGGGCGCGTCGCGGCGGCTTGAATCGATCCGAAAAGCGCCGCTGCTTCACCGCGATTCATGAAGAAGATGTCGGTCTCCTCGATGATTCGCCGTATCAAGGCGGGCTCGGCGAGCACGCTGTTGATGTATGTCCCCGCAGAGACGAGCTTTGCACCGCGCTCACGGCACCCGCGGATGAACTCGATCTGCCTGTGGACATCGCCGAGCGGCACGACATGAACGACGTCGTACCGGGACAGGTCGTCCGGGAGGGAGGCGGGCATGAGGGCCGATTCCGAGCCGAAAAAAGCCTCGATGTAGGTCGTCGTGCCGCCCTCATGGGAGATCTCGAAGCGCGGAAGCTCGTCAGGCGCGACAGCGGGACCGAGCCATTCCGTCAAACGAACTGCAACGGGCCGAAGAACGTCAGGCAGGGGAACGGGTCTGGGGGCGAACAGGGAAACGGCAACCCCGCAGCGCTGCGCCGCCATGGCGGTGTACATGCCTGCGCCTCCCGCAGAGGCGATGCCGCGCCCCCCGAGATGAAGCACGTCGAGTGACGCTCCGCCGATGACAAGGAGATGAGCCATGCGTCAGCTTATACGGCTTTTGCGGAACTTCGTACATACGCCGCACGGAGCCGCGCGCCGACCATCCGCCGGGTACTAGTTCTCCGATACCAGCTCCACTGTCGTCAGTGGGAAGCCAGGCGGCCCGCGTACGGCCTCGTACTTCACGAAGGATCCATCCGAGGATCGATACCAGTACAGTGAGCTCCAGAATAGCGAAAGCAGGCCGGCCGCGCTCACGCGGACGCGCAGCGTCTCCGTTTGTACGTCATTGACCGAAACGGTGTCCGCCCCCTCGTTGGACGCCTGCATCAGGTGCGCTTTCGCCTCCCACGGCTGAACGATCCAGAATACTTTCGGCGATCGGGGCGCGGCGAGCACAAAGGCACGTATCGAGACTTCGATGGTTTCGAACCAGGGGGAATCGTCGATCTGTTGTGTTCGGGAGATCTGCTTGCCCGAGAGAACACCTTCGAACGAAAGGAGATTTCCTTCCCGGCGCGCGGAGTAATCCAGGTTGCGCGCGGGGCTCACGACACGGTATCTCACAGTCGTGTCCGCCGCACCGTACTCCACCTCGTGGAAATCCCCGTCGCTTAAAAACGATCGGACAAGAAAACCGTGGGGGAGCGGATCCTGCTCCATGCGGATAACCACCTCGGCCGTGCCTGTTCTGTCGCGGTAGGTGTTCATTGTTTGGGCGATCAACGGCAGGCTGACAAGAGAGAGAACGGATGCAAGAAGAGCTATCATCCGCCTCATTATGTAGAAGGTATAAGCAACCGCGTGCGGAGACAACACGGCAACTTGGTCGGGATTCGTGTGCATGCGCCCGGCGAAGACAGCCGGGACCGGATAATTCTTGTTGACAACCCGTCCGGCGCGTGATATTTTTCTACCAGATTTGATTGTTGAATGCCACCTCATCGGGAACGGCGTCAGTAGACGCTGGTAGTTTATGTTAAAGGGGTGGCAACAAGTGTAAAGAGAACAGCCATCCCTGCACGGGATGGTTTTTTTATGTGGCAATCCGACCGCGGACGGAAATTTTTACATCTTGCGAAAGCAAGGAAAGGAGGTGCGCAGTGAAGAACGAAAATGAAATGCCTGACCAGAGGTGGTTTGGCAACTAGACAGTCAAATCTGTCGTGGCCGCCCGTTCCGGGCGGCCACACTTTCTCCCGCCGCCAACCTCGTCAGCCCGGTACGTTCCTGGCGCTGATGGAAAGGAATGCAGGAGGGGCCAATCGGATGGTACGATCGACACGCCCGATGGACGCGGTCCATCGGGGGGCCACGTCGACGACTGCCGACGCATTACGACCCCGGCCACGCTCCGCCAACTACTGTTCTTCGCCTCCATCTTCGATACATGACCTCCAGGACGATTCCGATGGTGAGCGGGAAAAAGGAGAGGACCGCTCCTCCGATGATCGCGAAGCCGAGGCTTTTGGCGCCGCCCATGGTAGCGAACCCCACGAAGAGCAGGACCCAGAACAGCGCGCACACCCCGAGGAGACCTCGCGCAACAACGGCCATCCAGCGGGGCGCGCTTCTCCGCACAGGCGGGGGTGTCCTCGGCTCGAAAAAGCCGCCGCCCTCCCATCGGCGGAGTGAAAGCCGTCGTCCCCTCTTCAATGCCATGGTGCCGAACGCGGCAACCCCGGCGACAACAGGAAGGATGAGGATCGGGATGCCGCTTTCCGCCATTGCGAGCGTGTCATAGGTGCCGTGGATGAGCCACGCGCGACGTCCGGGGTTCGCCTCGAAACGGGCACGCCCGACAAGAAGCCCCATGATGACTGCGGTGAAGACATGCAGCGGCACCGCGGTGAAAGCGCGTACGATCCCCGTGTCGATTCCGTTATGAAAGACGTAGCCGAGGTTCTCCAGGAGGGCGAAGCCGATGGCGCTCGCCCCCGCGTAGACGATGCCGTCGTTCTCTTCATTGAAGTTCGGATTGCGCCAGACGAAGAGGAGCACGACGGCGAGCTTTGCGATCTCCTCAACCGGTGCGACCTTGAGGAATGCCGATGCTGCAGCGCCATCAAGGCGTGCGCGCCCGGGGTCATGGAAGTCAAGCGCATGTATACGCGACCCGAAAGCAGGGGCATGATTTGCGTGACCTTGAAGGTCTACTGACGCACTATCATCAGGAGTGTTTTCCCCGCAGGCGTGCCCTTCGTGCTGGCAACGATGGTGATCCGCTGACCGCCCGCCTGGACCATCAGCGCGGTGCCGTGTTCTGGCCTTTGCCAGTCGCGGTCTCTGTGGGTATACTTCGGACCATGCCCAGCAGCTATCCGGACGAGAAGGGCGCTTTCTTCCGCTATCTGACGTGGAGCGAGGAGGACGAGCGGTGGCAGATCGTATGCACCGACGCCGGTCATAGCGAGGTCGGCCCCTGCGTGCCGTATCCGCCCAACATCGACGCCCATCCGGGCCCCTATCAGACTGTCGCGGTCGGCCGTGTCCTGAAAGAATACCATATCATCTACATCACCAAAGGGCGGGGCATCTTCGAAACGCAGGGCAGCCGCTATTCGGTTTCTCCCGGCTCCGTGCTCCTCCTCTTCCCCGGTATCGAGCACCTCTACAGGCCCGAGATCGAAACAGGCTGGTCCGAATACTGGGTCGGTTTCAGGGGAGCACATATCGACGCCCTCTGTCGGGCGGGATTCCTCTCTCCCGAACGTCCCTTCTATCGGTTGGGGCTGGACAATGCCATCCTCTCCCACTATCTGCAGATCCTCGAGCTCGTGCGGAACCAGGCGCCTCTCTACCAGCTCAACGCCAGCGCGCTCATCCTGCGGCTCATTGCCGAGATCCTTTCCTGCGAACGGAAGGCTGTTCAGCCCACGCACGCGGAGGAGCTCGTTGTCCGGGCAAAATGCCTCATGGAGGAGAATATCGGCGGCGACGCGGGCCTGAACTGGATAGCCGAGTCCCTCGGCATCAGCGCATCCTACCTCACCGAAGTTTTCAAGTCATACACCTCGATGACTCCGCATCAGTACTTCATCAGCATAAAGATCGTCCGGGCGAAGGAGCTTCTCCGACAGGGCCTTGCGGTCAAAGAGGTCGCCTACAGCATCGGGATCAGCGACCAGTATTATTTTTCGCGTCTCTTCAAGAACAAGACCGGACTCTCCCCTTCCCGCTGGAAGCCGTATGCCCGCCAGTGACGCTTGAAGCGGGGGACCGTCAGTCCATGTGAAACATTTCCCGAAGCGGAACGCTCACGGGCGATTTGTCCGGATTCGTCTCCATGATGTCCGCCATATACGCCCACCAGCGCTGTACGATCGGTTCGCCGCCCAGGTCCTGGGAGGAAGAGGGTCCACTTTGCTTCTGCACAGCGAAGAGCGTATTCGTAGCCTCGTCGAGAAAAATGGAATAATCCGAGACGCCGCTCCTTCGAAGGAGAGCTGAGATCTCGGGCCAGATCTCGTCGTGGCGCCGCTTGTACTCCTCAGCGAACCCCGGCTTGAGCTTCATCTTGAAGGCATGACTCCTCAACGCGACCCTCCCCATGACATCGACGGCACCTTACGAGCCCGCTTTCCGTCCCGACGTCTTCTTGCGCTCCTCGATCACGGCGAAGACGATGAGCGCGATGATGAGTATCAACCCCAGAGTAAAATTGAAGATGTTGCCGCTGAAATTGACGAGCGTGAAGCCCTTGCGCAGGACTCCGATGATCAGCACACCGATGAAGGTGCCGACCATGCTGCCGACGCCTCCCATGATCGAGGTGCCGCCGAGAACCACGGCGGTGATCACCTGCAGGTTGAGGTCATTGCCCATGCTCGTCTTTGCCGCGGAGAGCCTGCCAAGATAGATGAGGGCGGCGATCGCGCACATCAAACCGCAGAGGGTGTACACGAAAAGCAGCGTCCGCTTCGTCCGCACGCCCGAGAACATGAGCGCGCCCTCGTTGAAGCCGATACCCTTGAGGCTCCGCCCCAGGCTTCCGCGGGCGTAGACGAGGTTGAAGAACACGAAGAGGACCACGAAATAGAAGAACTGCACCGGAATCGCATTGAACACGAGATATGTGGAGATCAGCTTGAAACCGGCGGGGAATCCCGCATACGAGGCGGTCCCCGCGATGATGAAAGACACTCCGCGGAACAGGTTCATGGTGGCGAGGGTCGTGACGAGCGGGGGAATTCTGGTTCTCGAGATGATGATCCCGTTGATGAACCCACAGGCGATTCCTGACGCGAGAGAACAGACGATCGCCAGCGCGAGGTTGCCGGAATCCTTGAGGACCGCCCCGAAGACGATGGCGCTGAGCTGGAGGATGTATCCTACGGACAGATCGATGCCGCCCGTGGTGATGATGAAGGTCATCGCGAGGGCCATGATGCCGATCTCTCCGACGATGGACGTGGTGTCGAAGAGCACGTTGAGGTGGAAGAACACCGGCTGCAGGATTCCGAACAGGACGATGAGCGCGACAAGCAGCGCGCCGAGGGCGGCCTGGTAGGTGAATCTGATCCTGCGGACGCCGTTGCCCGTCGTGATGTCAGTCGATGGTGTGCCTTTCATACCGGCTTCTTCCGCGCGAATGTTTTATTGAGCCGCTTGCGCAACGGCGTAAAATCCGTGACCGTGATGAAGACCGCGACGAGGATGATGATGCCCTGGAGGGCAAACTGGAAGTAGTCCTGAAGACCCAGGTAGATCATCGTGATGCTGAGAAGATAGACGAGAAGGGCACCGAACACCGCACCGAGCAGCTTCCCGGAACCTCCGATGATGCTCACGCCCCCGACCACTGCCGCGGCGATGAATATCATCTCCCGGCCCTGAAAAACTGACGGCATGAGCCTGTTGGCGGTCGTCGCCTTGAGGATGCCCGCGATGCCCAGGAGAAGCCCTTCGACGAGGAAGACCTTCAGCACGGTCCTGTCCGGGTTGATCCCCGCATAGATCGCGGCTTGACGGTTGCCTCCCACCGCATAGAGCGCCTTGCCGAACTTCGTGTACTTCACGAACCAGATGCACGCGGCCGACACCGCGATGGCTATCACGAAGATGTAGGGAACCACGCCGAAAAAGCGGCCCTGGCCCAGGAAGGTGAAGGAGTCGCTCAGGTTGAGCACCCAACCGGCATTGGGAAGGAAGGTGACATAGAATCCGATGTGGACCATGTTCATGGCGAGGGTCACCACGATCGACGGCACTTTGAATGTGACGCTGATCCAGCCGTTGAGTCCGGCGAGCAGCATGCCGGTGAGAATGCCCGCGGGGATGAATACGTAGAAGGGAAAACCCGCCTTCGCGAGCACG
>PLNO01000027.1 GCA_003141795.1 Spirochaetaceae bacterium
GACTTGACGGAGAAAGCCGCCCGCCGACTTGGCGGCGAGAGCCGCCCCTATTTCCGCCCGATCACGATGCCGGCAACGACCGCGGCGCATCCCACGATGTGGACGATACCGATCGGCTCGCGCAACAGGAGCGCCGAAAGCACCAGCGCGCTCACCGGCATCGCCGCCGTGGCGATACCGGTGCGATTGGCCGGGATGCGCAGCGCGCCGTCCCCCCAGAGGATGTAGGCGATCACCGTGGCAACCGCACCGTAGTACGCCACGCTGATCCAGCCCGCAGCCCCGACCTCTGACGGGTCGAAGCCTCGCAGATCGAGCAGCGCAAAGGGCAGGAGCATCACGGCGCTCATCGCAGCCAGCACCGTCGTATTGGTGATGGAGCCGATGCGGCTGCCGGAGGATTTGCGAAAGATCGTGAGGAGCGCCTCGCAGACCGTGGCCCCCAGTACGAGAGAGTTGCCCACGAGAAACCCGGAACCCGACAGGGAGAGAAGGCCCTGGACGTTCACCGCGGCAAGGCCGGCGAGTGCGAGCCCGGCTCCCAGGATGCCACGTCGGCCGGGGCGCTCCTTGAGTATCAGCCGCGCAAGCACCGCCATGACAACGGGCGCCATACTCGTGACGAGCCCCGCCTGCGATGCCGGCGTGAAGTGAAGGCCGTACAGGGTGAGCACGCGGAAGAGGACGATGCCGAACAGGGCCTGGAGGAACATGGAGCCGAGCTCCCGCGGGCCAAGGAGGAGGAGCTCCTGGCGCTTCAGGATCTGCAACGGCAGGATACTGACGAGGGCCGCGCAGAGGCTCAGCTCCGCCGACAGGAACACCGGCATCCGCGTGGAGAGGATCTTGCCCACGACGACGCTGCTGCCGGCGAGGCTCATCGCGATGATGACTTCCACGAGCCCGATCGTGGCGGAGCTTCTTCCGAACCATACCGCGCCCGCCGCGCCTTTCTCATCCCCCATTCCCGTCCTCCGCCTCCACACTACGGGCGGAGGAGTGGTGTACAGAAGTACCAATGGAGAGGATAATCGATGGTGCCACTTGAGGAGGGACCATGAGCCTCGTCGACAGGGCGGCCCCCGAGCCGCTGACACGCCAGATCTATTCCCGTTTGCGGGGGCTCATCCTGCAGGGAACGCTCGCGCCGGGCAGCCGCATGACCTCCACGCGGCGCATGGCCCAGGAGCTGGGGGTGTCGCGCAACGTGGTGCTGAACGCCTTCGACCAGCTCTTCGCCGAAGGCTACCTGGAGGCGAGGGTCGGATCGGGGACCTTCGTGGCGCAGGGCGCGATCCTCAGCCCCGCCCCTGCCCCGCGACGCAGCCGTACACGGGCGGTGTTCGGGCCCGCCGTGCTGCCCGGCAGGGTCGACTTCCGCTCGGGCCTGCCCGATCTGGAGAGGTTCCCCGTCGGCATCTGGCAGAGGCTCACCCGCGCCGTGTGGGACGGCATGACGCCGCAGGACCTCTCCTACGGCCAGCCCGAGGGCAGGCCCGAGCTGCGGCAGGAGATCGCCCGCTACGTCGCGGAGCACCGCGGCGTGCGCTGCGGGCCCGAGCAGGTGGTCGTCACCGCCGGCACGACGCAGGCCGCGGGGATCGCCGCGCGCGTGCTCGTGTCCCCTCCCCGATCCACGTGCCTCCTGGAGGACCCGCTCACCTCCGACATCAGGCGGATCATCGCGGAAGGCGGCGGCAGGGTCGCCCCCGTGCCCGTGGGGCCGCACGGCCTGGAAGTGGAAGCCCTCCCGGCGCACGCCCGACCCGCGCTCGTGTACGTCACCCCGTCCCACCAGTTCCCCACGGGCGCGACGATGCCCATCAGCAGCAGGGTGCGGCTTCTGGAGTACGCGCGCGCCCGGGACGCCTACGTCGTGGAGGACGACTACGACAGCGAGTTCCGCTACGACGCGCCGCCTCTCGCCTCGATACAGGGACTGGACCCCGACCGTGTCGTGTACATTGGCACGTTCAGCAAGACGCTCTGCCCGGCCCTCCGCCTGGGCTACCTCATCTTCCCGCCCACGCTCGTGGAGCGGGGCAGACGGAACAAGTGGTTCGCCGACCTGCACAATGCATCGCCCGACCAGATGGTCCTGGCCCGGTTCATTGGCGAAGGGCACTTCGCGCGTTACGTACACACGTTGAAGAAGGTCTACAGGTCACGACGGGAGGCGCTCGTCGAAGCACTGGAGAGGCGTTGCGGCGGCAACGTCGAGGTCCTCGGCAGCCCTGCCGGTCTTCATCTCTGTGCGCGTTTCCCCGGAGTGAGGTTCGGCCCGGCGCTCGTGCGGGAGGTTGCCGTCGAAGGAGCCGTGGTCTATCCGGTGGAGGCGCATGCGATCACTCCAGGCAGGTTCGAGGACACGCTCATCCTCGGGTACGGCAGGCTCGATGAGCGGCAGATCGACACGGGAATCGCGGCGCTCAGCCGCTGCCTTTCGCGTGGCCGGCCTCATCGGCCTGCTCGCTAACGCGTAAGGTCCTTGAAGAAGATGCGCGACTTGCGCTTCAGATCGTAAGAATTGCGCTTTTTCTCGGGAAGCGCTGCGGGGTCGGTCTCCACGAAACCGAGCTTCTGGAACCAGTCAGCGGTCTGCGTGGTCAGGGCGAAAACGGCGGACAGGCCCGAGCCGCGGGCGCGCTCGATGAGGAAGTCGACGAGCTTCGGACCCACGCCGAGGTGGAGGAAATGCTCGTCCACCGCGATGCCCGCGATCTCCGCGATCCGTTCGGGGAACTCGTGCAGCGCCGCGCAGGCGTGCACCGAATCATCGACATCGAAAACGATGAAGTCCTGCAGCGTGGCCTCCAGCTGCGCCTCCGAGCGGGTGAGGAGCACGCCCTGTTCGACGAACGGCCGCATGATGCGCAGCACGTCGGAGATGTCGCTGAGCTTCATGGGTCTGATCCCGCCGTAACGGTTGGAGTACACCATCGTCCCCGACCCGAGGTTGGAGAAGGTTTCCTTCAGGATCACCCCCTCCTCCCGGCCGTCGAGGATGTGCACGCGCTCGACGCCGCCTGCGCACGCACGACGCGCCCGCTGGAGGAGCTCCAGGTCGGACTCCCGGCCCGGGTTGGCGGCGGAGAATGCGTCCACATCGGCGAGGCTGAAGTTTGCCAGCCGCCCGCCGGGGGCGACGGGGATCGTGTCGGGAACGTTGAAGGAGGCTGCGCCGTAGCCGGCGCGCGCGGTGACGAAGAAGAGCTTCTCCGCGCCGAGCGTCGTGGCCACGACAACGGCGAGCTCATTGGAGGAGATGTTGTACGGTGTTCCGACGGAGCTCCACCCGATGCAGGGAAAGATGGGGACCATTCCGTCGTCGAGCACGTTGCGCACGGTCTCCACGCGCACGCTTTCAACCACGCCGGCGCTCTGGAAATCGATGCCGTCGATGACCCCGATCCCCCGGGCCCTCACCCAATTGCCGATCACCGCGGTGATCCCGTTGGCGGAGAGCATGGTCATGACCCTGTTGGACACGTCGAAGGCCGCCATCTTGATGAACGGGATGGCCTCCTCCGAGGTGACGCGCACGCCCTTGATGAGCCGGAACGGCACCTTGTAGGTGCCCAGCACCTCGTCGATCCGTTCCTTGGCGCTGGGCGCGATGGCGATGCGGATACCCGCCTCGCGCAGGAGGGCGAGGTCCTTCACGAGAACCGAAAAAAGAGGATCGTCCATGACCGCGTAGTCGATCTTGACGACGAAGGTCTTGCCCCGGAACTGCTTCAGATAGCTGAAGACCTCGCGGATCGTGTCGACATGCTCGCTGAGGCGTGCCTGCTCCATTCCGGGAGCGTATCCGCGGAGACGGGCATCGTCAACGGCAATTCCCTGGGGGGGATGACAGGAAAACACGGTATGCGTCTCACTGCTCCGCATTTCTCACTTTGTCCGAGATAAAGGGCTCCATTTGGCAGTGCAGCCGCTCTCTCGTTAGCTCCGAAGGAACAAAGTGAGAAATGCTGGGGGGATTGTGAAAACACCCGACCTTGAGATATTGTTATCACTAAAGAGGAATGTTATTCCCAGTTTCTCCATTTTCAGAGAGGAGATTTCGAATGAAACTCAAATTGGCCCTCCCCGTGCTGCTCGTGGTGTTGCTCGCGTCGTGCATGTCGGCGCCGGCGAACAATTCGATCTATCAGTCCAGCGCGCCCGAGCTCCGCGGTGAGCGGGCGATCTCGTCCAACATCGAGCTGATTGCGGAGGTTGACCTGGAGACCTCGATCCTCGGTGTCTTCTATTCACGTGAGGTCTATCAGAACGGCGACGCGCAGACCCTCCTGTTCACACGCAGGGCGAAGTCCGGCTTCACCGACACCAAGAAGATGGGCTCGGTCACCGACTACGACCTGAGCGAGACGTCGTCCCTCAGTGTGGAGCAGGGCCGCAAGCTCCTCAGCGCGATCGAGGAATTCCTCGCCAAGGACCCCAAGTCCCTAACCCCCACCCAGATGTTCAACTTCGAGCTGTACTCGGGCACGGTGGACATGACGGCGGGCAGCGACCGGTACCGCCCCTTCAAGAACGTCACGTTCATCGTCGTGTGCTCGGTGACGAACGCCGCGAAGTCCTTCAAGACGGTATTCCCCGGCATCATGATGGGCATGTACGGAACGCAGCAGACGGTCTATGAGACGTTCGATCTCAAGGAGCCCCAGGTCAAGAGCATGCACGACGCCATAAAGGCCGCGGTGGATAAAGCGCCTCTTGCCCCTGCAGTGGCGCCCAGCAAGAGCGGGACCTGATCGGATTTCAGCCCTTTCGGCGCGCGGGATGCTCGTGAGCTCCCCGCGCGCCTTTCCCGATAATCAGTAGGAATCCACGACCAGGATTTCCTTGAAGCCTTCCGAGGTTTCAGGAAGCTCCTTTTCCGCGGCGAGGCTCGAAATGAGCCGCTCGGGAAGCGCGTCCTCCCGCGACCTGTTGCGCTCCAGGCAGCGAAGAACGGGGGTGTCCAGAAAGATCGCCCCGATGCTCCGTCCGGCCTGGCGTGCGATCGTGAGATAGGGCTTTCGCGATTCCACGGAGATGTTCGTGTTGTCGATGAGGATCTTCTGCTTGTTCTGCAGGAAATGCTCGATGATCTTGCGCTCGACGTGATTCACGAGGAACTCGTCGTTGGAGGCGAACTCCTTCTCCGTCCATTTCTGGCCGAAGCTCGTCATCTCGAAAAGATGACGGCGGATCTCCTTGCGGTTGACCCTCTTGCGGCCGGTGTCCTTGAAGTGGCTGCTGGCGAAGTGGGATTTCCCCGACCCCGGCAAGCCGCACACGAGCACGATGTCGAGCCCCTGGAAGCGCTGGATCTCCATTTGTTACACTCCTCGGTGATCGTCTTCCAGTATAGCACCCCGTGCAACCCCGTCGAGGCACGGGTAGCGGGGCGCTGGCTGCGCGTGTCGGGCCGCTGGCCCCTCGGTCAGTAGGCGCCCGTGCTCGTGCCGCCCTTCACGAGAAGCACACCCGAGCTGGTCCCCAGCCGGGTCGCGCCGGCCCGGATCATCGCAAGCGCGTCTTCGAGGCTGCGGATCCCCCCGGCGGCTTTGACGCCCATCTTCGGGCCGACGGTCCGCCGCATGAGCGCGACGTCCGCCACTGTCGCCCCGCCCTTGTTGAAGCCGGTCGACGTTTTCACGAAATCCGCGCCCGCCTCCTTGGCGATCTGGCAAGCCAGGACCTTCTCCTCATCCGTGAGAAGCGACGTTTCGAGGATCACCTTGAGGAGGACACCGCTGCGGCATGCGCGGCGCACCGCGAACATGTCTTCACGCACCTTTTTCAGGTCCTTCGCCTTCATTGCCCCGACGTTCATCACCATGTCGATCTCGTTCGCTCCGTTGCCGATTGCCGTCCTTGCCTCGAAGCTCTTGGCCCGGCTGTCCATGGCGCCCAGGGGGAATCCCACGACGGCGCAGATCTTCACGCCCGTGCCCCCGAGGCGTCGCGCGCAGTGCTCCACCCAGGAGGAGTTCACGCACACGGAGTAGAAGTGGTGCGCGGCGGCCTCGTCGCACAGGGTATTGATCTGTTCTGCGGTCGCCTCCGGCTTCAGGAGCGTGTGGTCAATGTAGGGGGCGAGGTCCGTCGCTGCGGGCGGCGCTCCCGCTCCTCCTGGAGCGGCGCTCCCGTGGCCGGCCTGAAGTCGGGAGACGACCTCCTTCACGATCTTTTCGATCAATTCGTTCTGGTCCATCAGTCGACAGAGCCTCCCCGCTCCAACGCCATAATCTTGTTCACCCGGGCGATGTGACGCCCGCCGCCGAACCGTGTCGCAAGCCATTCGCGGGCGAGCTCGCAGAGCTGATCCGGGCCGTGCAGCGGACCGCCCAGGCAGAGCACATTGGCGCCATTGTGCTCGCGGCTGTTGATCACCGTGCGAAGATCGTAACAGAGCGCGGCCCGTATCCCGCGGACCTTGTTCGCCGCCATGCACGACCCGATTCCCGCGCCGTCAAGGATGATGCCGCGCTCGCAGTCTCCCCGCACCACCCTGCGGCAGACGAGGACCGCAATGTCCGGATAGTCCACCTTTTCCCCAGGCGCGCAGCCCACGTCCACGACCCGGTAGCCGAGGCTCCCGAGGTAGCTCACGAGGAGCTGCTTCTGCTCTACGGCGCCGTGATCGGAGCCTATGGCCACCGAACGAACCGTATCCTTCACGGGCCTCTCCGTATCACTCATCCCTCATCCTCGATGTCGACGCTGTCGACGATTGCGCATACCACGGTCCGCACTGTCACCGCCTGCTCGTCGCCGAGCACGGCGCGCGCGGAGCCGCCCTCGTCCACGACGAGGACCCTGTCGCCCACCCCGGCCTGCGCGCCGTCCAGCGCGAGGTAGGATTTCCCCCGCGGCTTTCCGTCAGGGCTCAATGGCTGGACGACGAGAATCGTGTAGCCATGGTAGCGGGGATCCTTCTCCGTCGACACGACGTTGCCGATAACGAGCGCGAGTGTCATGGGGCGCCGCCCGGCAGGCTGCCGCGCCCGACATTCACGCTGTCCACGATCCCGATGACCGCTGCGTCGGCGGGGGTGAACCACCCGTTCGGGTTGGCCTGCGCAGCCTCCTTGCCCGCCTCGTAGAACACGAGGTCTCCCTCACCGGCGCGCACGGTATCGAACGCGACGATGGCGGGCCCCGCCTCCTGCCGCGCTTCGTCCAGCGGCTGCACGAGGAGCAGCGCCAGACCGTGGAGCGACTCCACCTTGTGCGTGCTCACGACCCTTCCGATCACGCGTCCGAGCTTCATTCAAATGATCCTGAAGGAATCCACGAGCGTGCAGCGCCTCTCCCGTGTGAAGGTGCGCGCCCGGGTCACCCCTTCGCCGGTGGGACTGGCGATGGTGAGGGATGCGTAGCCCGCCCCGCCGAGTCCCAGACCCGCGTAGCAGGGCCCGTTCTTCACGAAGACGGAGCAGTTCATTGCGCGCGCCATCTTCGAAAGGGTTTCAATGTTGTGGGAATGGATCATCGCCGAATGGCGGAAGCCGTGCTCGACGTCCACCGCAAGACCGATGGCGTCGTCCGCGTTCGCCATCCGCACGAGCGGGATCACGGGCATGAGCTGCTCGGTCCACACCAGCGGGTGGTCACGACCCACCTCCATCAGGAGGATCCGCGTACCGGCGGGAACCTCGATCCCCGCGGCTTTCGCGATGTGCTGCGGGCTCTTCCCGACGAACGTCTTGTTCGGCGCCCCTTCCTTCCCCGGCCCTCCGGGCACTGCGATCACGAGCTTCGTCACCGCCTCCGCCTGCGCCGCGCTGAGCTCGAAGGCGCCATTGCGGCGCATCTCCTCTTTCAGCCTGTCGGCGATGGAGGCGACGGCGAGGATCTCCTTTTCGCAGATGCAGACCACGTTGTGGTCGAAGCCCGCCCCCGCGACGATGTCCCGCCCCGCCTTCACGAGATCTGCCGTCTCGTCCACGACGCAGGGGGGATTGCCCGGCCCCGCGCAGATCGCCTTCTTGCCACTGCCCATCGCCGCCTTTACGACTCCGGGCCCGCCCGTGACGACGAGAAGTGCCACACCGCGGTGCCGCATCAGCGCATTGGCGCTTTCGATAGTGGGCTCGGCCAGGGCACAGAGGAGGTTGGCGGGGCCGCCGGCCGCGACGATGGCATCGTTGAAAAAGGAGATGAGCCGGCACGACACCCGCTTCGCGTTCGGATGGACATTGAAGATCACCGAGTTGCCCGCGCTGATCATGCCGATGGAGTTGCTCGTGATCGTCGCGAGCGGATTGGTGACGGGGGTCACCGCGCAGATCACCCCGTAGGGTGCATGCTCGACGAGCGTCATCCCATGCTCGTCAGAATACGCCGTGGGCTGTACATCCTCCACCCCCGGCGTTTTCTCCGCGGCAAGCGCGTTTTTCAGCTTTTTGTCCGTCGCATTCCCCAGGCCCGTCTCCGACACGGCCTCTGCGGAGAGCGAATCGTTGTTGTCGAGCATCACCCTTCGCATGGCCGCGATCATCCGCCCGCGCGTCTCAAGCGGCACTGTCGACAGCGTCCGCTGCGCCGCCGCCGCGGCCACCACCATGGAATCGATATCCGTGAAGATGCCGGCGCCCAGAGGCGCCGTATGGGCGGTCGGGGCGGTCGGAGCTGCCGGCGCACTCCCCGCCAGAAGTGACGCGATCTCGGGGCTCTTCAGCACCTGTTCGACGAGCTTCCGAACCTCATCGGTTAGGTCAGCCACTACCTGCCCCCTGTCATTCCTGCCGCCAGACCATGGTCCCGCCCTGGTCGATGGCATCGACGATACCCACCACCAGCGCATCCATGGGGCGATCGTCCGTACGGCGCGTCCAGCGGCACGAGCTGCCCTGCGTGAGCAGGACAAGCTGCCCCCTGTCGGCGCCGACCATGTCCAGCGCCACGAGGTACTCCTTGCGGCCCGTGCCGCTCTGGTCGCATTCCTCCACGAGAAGCCACCGGGCGCCGTCGACATTGTCGGCCCTGCGCGTCGCGATCACCGTTCCCCGCACCCGTGCAAGGTTCATCCGGACCCCTGCTCATCCGCGCTCGTACTGTAGGTGAGCTCTCCGTCGTTCTCGATGGCGTCCACGATGGCGATGATCGTGGCATCCGACGGCCTGCCCTTGGTGGCCTCCGTCATGCGCGCGCTGGAGCCGCTGACGTAGAACACGACCTCCCCCGCGTTCGCTCCCACGGCGTCGATGGCGACGAGGAAGTCACCCTTCCCCGCGAGGCTCACCGGGTCGATCTTCTCCAGCAAGAGGAGCCGCAGGCCGGTCATCGATTCGGGCTTGTGCGTGGCGACCACGGTGCCGCGTACCCGGGCCAATACCATTGAGGGCGCCCCGCTACTTCTTCGCCGTCGGTGCTTTGCGGCCGAGCGGGAGTGCGGCGTCCACCGATTCGTGCGGCCGCGGTATCACGTGGGTGGAGACCATCTCCCCGACCTTCTCCGCGGCGCGGCTTCCCGCATCCACCGCGGCACGGCATGCCGCGACGTCGCCGCGAACAATGGCCGTCACGTACCCGCCGCCGATTTTCTCGAAGCCGATAAGGTCGACCTTGGCCGCCTTCACCATCGCGTCGGCAGCTTCGACCATCGCCGCGAATCCCCTGGTCTCTATCATGCCCAGGGCTTCGGAACCGGTATCCGCCATGGATCCTCCTTCTCTCTCGACCCTTCACCGCGCTGAATGTCAGGCGGTGCTTAAGGTATTCCCAAAAGAACCTTTCAGGTCGACCGACCTCGTACTGTCGTTTCAACCCAGTATGAAGCGCTAAATGTTATATGTCAAGCATTATGGAACATAAAAGTTAAATAATGGTTGAAAATGTATATTTTTTTAACAAAAGGGGGCTCGAATGGGGTTTACTGAGGTAGAAACGAGCACGGGTATCGAGTAATTTCCCTGGAAGGTCAGAAAGCGATGGAAAGGAAAAGCAGGCGAAAACAATGAACAAGGCTGAGCGTCTGACCGTGATCATGCAGACCCTTCAGATCAGCAAGGCGTCGAGCGTTCAGGAACTGTCGCAGCAGCTGAACGTGTCGCACATGACGGTGCGCCGCGAACGATGGCCGTCACGTACCCGCCGCCGATTTTCTCGAACCCGACCAGGTCGCCCCTGGCCGCCTTCACCATTGCGTCGGCCGCTTCGACCATCGCCACGAACCCCCTGGTCTCGATCATTCCCAGGGCATCGGAACTGGCATCCGCCATGGTTCCTCTTTCTCTCTCAACCCTTCACCGCGCCGAAAGTCAGGCCCCGTACGAGGTATTTCTGGAAGAACAGCGTGAGAATGATCCCCGGCAGGATGGCCACGAGGGAGAGCGCGGAAATTTCGCCCCAGGGGATCTGGTGGCCGCCCGTCATGCCCGCCAGCGTGATAGGCAGCGTCTGGGTCTTCGACCGGGTGAAGATCAGAGCGAACAGGAACTCGTTCCACGAGAATATGAAGACGAACAGCGCCGTCACAGCAATGCCGGGTACGGCGAGAGGGAGAATGTACTNNGCGTGGAACCGCGAGTAGCCGTCGAGCAGCGCGGCATTCTCGATGCCATGGGGAATGTCCTCGAAGAACCCTTTCATGACCCATACCGCGAAGGGCATGTTGATCAGGATATACGAAAGAAAGAGAACCGGGTAAGTGTCGAGCATCCGCAGCGTCTTGAAGATGAGGAACAGCGGCATCGTGGCAATGACGGGGGGCGCGAAGAGCAGGGACAGGACGAAGAAGCTCATGTTGTCCCCGCCCACCTTGAAACGCCCCATGCTGTAGGCAAGGAGGGCTCCGAAGCCGATGACGAGCCCCGTGTTGGCCAGCGCGACGACGAGGCTGTCGATGAGAGCGCGGCTGCCCCCGAACGTGGTCATGGCCCTGACGAAATTGCCGAAGTCGAAGTGGCTGGGCCAGAAAACGGGCGGGTAATGGTAGAACTCCCCCTCGCCCTTGAATGCCCCGATCGCTATCCAGTACACGGGGAAGAGGAATACCGCGAGGAAAACGAGGATGAGGGCGAAACGCAGAACGGTGAACAGCCGGCGCAGCCTCTTCCTCCGCGCGAGATCCTCCTTGTTCAGTGCGACCGTGCTCATGATTCCCTGCCTTCCCTGCGGTTCATCACCAGGGAGATGAAGATTTTCGCTATGACGGTGATGATGATGAGCTGTACCACTGCGATGGTGGCCGACATGCCGACGTTGAAGTTCTTGAATCCGATGATGTAGGTGAGGACGCTCAGCGTCTCGGTGGCGACCCCCGGACCGCCGCCGGTGAGGATCTGCACGGGGTCGAATATCTTGAAGATGAAGATGATCCGCAGCAGGATCACGAGGGTGAACATGGGACGCAGCAGGGGCATGGTCACCCGCCACAGCGTCTCGTTCGCGGAGGAGCCGTCGACGCTGGATGCTTCATAGACCTGCTTGGGAATCGCCGCGAGCCCCGCCAGGAGCACGACGGTGACGAATGGGGTCCACTGCCACGTGTCCATCATGAGGATCGAGGCCATGGCGAGCACGGGCTTCGACAGCCATGCCTGGGGCGGGATCCCCACGAGCCCGATCAGATAGTTCAAGGGTCCGAAGCGGTTGTCAAGGATGATCTTCCACTCGAAGCCCGCCACCACCGGGGTGATCATCACGGGGATCATGAACAGGGCAATGACGATCTTGCTGCCGGGGAACTTCTTGTTCAGGAGGAGCGCGACGATGAGGGCGAGCACGGACTGGATCGGAATACCTACCACCATGATGATCATGCTGTTCAGGAAGGCGTTCCAGAACCTCACGTCGGAGAAGAGCTCCGCGTAGTTCTTGAACCACGCGAATCGGGGCGCAACGGGTGTCGCGAGCGTCTTCAGGAAGAAGCTGTTGAAGAACATGTACACCAGGGGCCCCACTACGAGGAGCACGAGCACGATCATGCCGGGGAGCGCGAGGTAGCGCGCAAAGCGCTTTTCGCTCCTCTCCAGGGTGATCAATTTTTCAGTTCCCGCCATAGTCGATCTCCCGTCCCTTCACGAAGGCACCCGCCGCTGTCGCGACGGGTGCCGATCTGTCTTCACTCGGGAAGGTCAGTCCTTCCAGAAGCCGTACTTCTTCCAGGTTTCGATCATTGCGTTGTAGATCTTCTTCTGATGATCACGGTCCAGCGTCTGCGAGATCTTGTCCCAGGTCGTCGCACAGTTGTTGAGCTGGGTCGTGATGTCACCCGAGCCCGAGAGGGCGCTCGTGACCGCGATGTCCAGTGCGTCGAGGTACTCGGCGGAGCCGGGGATGTTCACGTCAGGGAAGACGTGGTTCAGGTTGTCCCCGACGACGGCCAGATACCCCTTGGCCTCGGCCAGGGAACCGAACTTCTCGAACGCCTGCGGGCTGTTCATATGGGAGATGCGATACGGATCCTCGCCCGTTTCATTCGAAGTGACGCTCCGCAAGCTGAGATCGAGGCTCAGCATGGAAGCGACCCAGAAGGCCTCCTTGGGATGCTTCGTGGTGGTCGGGATTCCGATGACGCGGCCCACGGGGGCTGCCGCGCGGAAGTAGATCGACCCGTCCGGCTGCCTGACACCCGGCATCTGGGAAATACCCGCGTTGTGCACGATCTTGGAGAGCTTCGGATCGTTCGCCTTCTTCCAGACATCGGACCACTGCACCATCATGGCGACGCGGCCCTGGAGGTAGGCGTTCTTCAGCTCCTCATACCCCATGTTCATGACATCGGGCGGGCAGAACGCCATGAGCTTCTTCTGGAAAGCGAGCGCGTCGACGCCTGCCTTGGAGTTGATCTGCGGCTTGAGGTTGCGGTCGAAGTACGAACCGCCCATCGACGCGAAGATGTTGGCCCACCACGCATAGGCAAAGCCACGGGCGCCGAGGAACGCGAAGCCGTAGTAGTTCTGGTCCAGCGTCTTTCCGGCGAGCTTCTGCCCCTTGGTCCGCGTGAAGAACTCGGCGACATTGTACAGGTCGTCCCATGTCTTCGGCACGGACAGCTCCTTGCCGTATTTCGCCTTGAACGCCGCCTTCTCACCGGCGTTGGTGAAAATGTCCTGGACGTAGTACAGGTTCAGGATATCTCCATCGTAGGGGAGAGCATACGTCTTGCCGGAGTATGTGCAGTACAGATCCCTGTAGGCCGGTACGACGTCTTCCATCTTCGGGTCATGCACGGAGAAAAGACCGTCCAGCGGCTGCAGGTACTGGAACTCAGCGAACTCTCCGACGTAGTCGGGGTAGAATATCACCACGTCGTATGCCCCGGTGCCTCCGACAAACTCCGTCTTCAGCTTCTCGTACACCGAGGTGAACGGCACTCCGACCACCTGGATGTCGATGTTCTTCGCGGCAGCCTGCGCCTTCAGCCATTCGACCGGCTGCAGGTTCTGCCCCTGGTCACCGTAGACGGTAATGGTGACCTTCTGCGCGAACGAGGCCTGGGCGACCACGAGGAGCACGGCCAGAACCCCCAACAGGAACTTTCCACGGCCAAACATACTCTTCACCTCCTGCACTCTTGGGTTGTCTCAACCCGACCCCAGTCGGGCTAACGGCCAGTGAGGATGCGACGGGTGCTCTTCATGTCGTAGAAGAGCACCTTGTCGGGCTCGAAGGAGAAGGACACGGGCTCGTCCAGGCTCAGGCGGAGCCCTGCGTCGCCGATCTTGAATATGAGATCCCCCGAATCCAGCATGATGGATGCGAGGGTGAAGTCTCCCAGGACCTCGAAGGTATGCACCTTGCCGCGGATGCAGCCCGCCGCTGCGCCCAGAACGACGTTCTTCGGCCGCACGCCGATGATGAACGACTCGGCATCCGGCAGCGAGGCAAGCTTCATGTCCCGCGCCGCCACCTTCTGGCCTCCGATGGCGAGGACGTCCCCGGTGCCGTTCTTCGTGCGATTCACGGCAAGGGTGTTCATGGCGGGCTCCCCGACGAACCCGGCGACGAAGAGGTTCTCCGGCGTGTCGTAGATCTGCTCGGGAGTCCCGATCTGCTGCAGCTCGCCATCGTTCAGGACGATGATCCTGTCCGACATGGCCAGGGCTTCCAGCTGATCGTGCGTCACGAAGAGGGCCGTGAGCTTCATGAGCTTCTGCACCCGACGGATCTCTCCGCGAAGCATCGCCCTCTCGTTCGCGTCGAGGTGGGAGAGCACCTCGTCCAGCAGGTAGACGGCAGCGGGCCTGACAAGGGCGCGCGCGAGCCCCGTCCTCTGCTGGGCGCCCCCGCTCAGGGAGGAGGGCCGCTGGTTGCGATACTGGCTGATGCCGAGCGATTCGCAGAGGGAGGAGACCTGACGCTCGATCTCCTTCTCCTCCACCTTGCGGATGCGCAGCGGGTAGGCGATGTTCTCGAACACGGTGAGGTGGGGGTACAAAGCGTAGGATTCGAAGGCCATGGCGATATTGCGATCTCCCGGCTCCAGCTCGTTGACGCGGATCCCGTCGATACGGATCTCCCCGCGGGAGATCTCCTCCAGGCCCGCGATCATCCGCAGCGTCGAGGTCTTCCCACATCCCGACGGACCGAGCAGGGAGATGAACTCTCCATCGTTGACCCGTGCTGCGATGTTTTTCACCGCCTCGAAGTGGTTGTCATAGATCTTCCAGACGTCCTTCAGCTCGACCGTGCCCATGCTATGCCCCCGCTCCGATGCTTTCTCCGCTGTCCCCGTCGAACAGGTACAGCGCCCGGGGATCCACCCGTATGTGAACGCGCTGGTTGATCTCGAAGCGCGTCTCACGCGGGGTCACGACCTTCACGAGATTGTCCCCGACCATGAGGGAGAAGATCTTGGTGTCCTCCATCAGCTCCGACACGTAGACGAAGCCCTCGATGCAGTTCTCCCCCGGGCTCGCCTGGAGGCTCGCCGTGAAGTGCCTGAATCCCAGCTTCACTTTCCCCGGCACCCGGGCGTCGGGCATGGTCCGCATCGTGAGGCGCCGCTCCCCTTTCGTAAGCACGAGCCCCCCCTTACCCTGCGTGGCCGCGTCGAAATCGATGAGGTTCATCGGCGGCTCGCCCAGAAGGGTCGCCACGAACACGTTGCGCGGCCGGGAGAAGACCTCGTCGGGCTTTCCGATCTGCACGACATGGCCCTTGTCGAGGATGACCACCGTGTCGGCGAGCGCGAGGGCCTCACGATAATCGTGGGTGACGTAGATCATGGTCTTCCCGAGATCCTTGTGGATCCGCTTGAACTCCCCCCTCATGCGGTGACGGAGCTTGGCGTCCAGATGCGCAATGGGCTCGTCGAGGAGGTAGATGTCCGCGTCCCTGATGAGGCAGCGGGCGAGAGCCGTGCGTTGCTTCTGCCCGCCGCTGATCTGCGAGGGCAGCTTCTCCAGGTGCTCGTCGATACCGAGGAGCTTCGCGATCTTCTTGATCCGCGTGTCGACTTCCTGCGGTGCGACCTTTCGTACCCTGAGGGGGCTGGCGATGTTTTCATAGACCGAAAAAGTCGGATACAGGGCGTAGTCCTCGAACACCATCGAGGTGTTGCGCGCCTGCGGAGCGACTGTCCGCATGCTGACGCCGCGGCGCAGCACGTCACCGGAGGTCTCCTGAAGGATCCCGGCGATGATTTTCAAGGTGGTTGATTTTCCCGCACCCGAAGGTCCGAGTAGGACGGTGAAGCTTCCCTCAGCGCAGGAAAAACTCACGTCATCGATTCCTTTGACCCGGGGGTACTGCTTGCTGAGGTTCCTGATCTCGAGGTAGTCCGGCATTTCGATTGCCCCTTTAGGATCAGATGAACATTGTGCTGGAATAGCAGTCGCATTATGAGGGGACAAATGTTACAAGTCAAGCAAAATATTGCCTGAAAGTTAAAAAATGGTTGGAAGTATGTAATTTTTTAACAAACCGGGTCACGGATGAAGTATACTGGTGTAGAAATGAGCGGCGGAATCGAGTACTTTCCGTCCAGGGCCGAGCGCGGTGGGAAAGGAAAAGCAGGCGAAAACAATGAACAAGGCTGAGCGTCTGACCGTGATCATGCGGACCCTTCAGATCAGCAAGGCGTCGAGCGTTCAGGAACTGTCGCAGCAGTTGAACGTGTCGCACATGACGGTGCGCCGCGAACGATGGCCGTCCGTCGAAAGTGACCAGGTGAAGATTCTCCACGGCAGCGTCATCCTCCATCCACGGAGCACCACGCGCTCCGAGCAGAGCTACTACTCGCTCATCGCTGCAGGCGCGAAATGCCCCGATCAGAAAAGACGGATCGGCCAGCTCGCCGCGTCTCTCATCGAGCCTGACGACACGCTTATCATCGATTCCGGTTCCACGACGGAATACCTGGCAAAATACCTTCCGGAAACCTTCAACTACACCGTCCTCTGCTACTCCCTGAACATCGTGTCGGAGACCGTGCGCAGGAAGAACTGCAAGTCCCTGTTCTCCGGCGGCGTCTTCCATGAGAACACCCTCATGTTCGAGAGCCCTGAAGGACGGGACATGATCCGCAGGTTCAGGGCGACGAAAGCATTCATTTCGGCATCCGGCGCGAATCACCAGTTCGGCGTCACCTGCATGAACTCCTACGAACGGGAAACGAAAAAAGTGATGATCCAGTCCTCGATGAAGAAGATCCTTCTCGTGGATTCCTCCAAGTTCGGGGTCATCAGGTCGGACTACTTTGCGGAGCTCTCGGACTTCGACGAGATCATCACCGACTCCGACCTCTCCGACGAGTATGCGGAGATCATCAAGGGCATGGGCAAGATCCTCCGCATCGCGTAGCTGCCGGGAAATCCCGTTTGACAATTCTCCCATCAATGTTATAATTTTCACATTCCTAACGACCCGATGAATCGCGCCATATCTGCTCGCGCAGGGAGGAAACGATGACGTCACGCATGTTCCTGGGCAAAGAGCTCTTTCGGGAGAAGGAGCAGACCGTCTGCGAGATGGGCAAGCTGAAGGCGTCCACGTTCCTCTACAGCACAGGTGTGCACGGGCTTCGCGTGCAGAACGCCTACGGACACATCGTGATGCTTCCCTTCCAGGGCCAGCAGATCTGGGACGCGGTGTTCTGCGAGCGCAGGCTCACGATGCGCAACTTCTTCGACCAGCCCGCGGACTCCAGCGCGCTCTTCGATTCCTACGGTGCATTCCTCTATCATTGCGGGGCCCTCCGCATGGGGACCCCGGGCCCCCAGGACACGCACCCCGTCCACGGCGAGCTCCCCGCCGCTCCGTACGAGCGGGCATGGCTCGACGCCGGGGAGGACGATGCCGGCCCGTATCTGGCAGTGTCGGGCTCCTGCACCTACACGAAGGCCTTCGGCGACAAATACCGCGCGATGCCGAGTGTGAAGCTGTACGAGGAGCGCACGGTGCTCGAGGTCGGCATGACGATCGAGAACCTCGCGCATGCGCCCATGGATCTCATGTACATGTGCCACGTCAACTTCCTCCCGGCCATGAACGGGGAGATCGTCCAGGCCACGGGCTGGAGCGCAAAGGACATGGTGATCCGTTCCGTGATCCCCGCGCACGTGAAGCCGACCCCGCAGTTCCTCGCCTTCCTCGATTCGTTGAGCAAGACACCGGAAGTGACCCGCGTCATGAAGCCCGAGGACGTGTACAACCCCGAGGTCGTGTTCTACCTGCGCAACATGAAGAGCGACGCACAGGGCATGACCCACATGCTGCAGAAGCACCCCGACGGCTCGGCGGACTACATCAGCTGGAACGTGAAGGCGCTGGACCACACGGTGCGCTGGATCCTCTCCCACGATGACCAGAAGGTGATGGCCATGGCATTGCCTTCGACCTGCGATCCCGAGGGGTACATCGCGGAAAAGAAGAAGGGCAACGTCAGATCCATCCCCGGCCTCGGAAGCGCGCGTTTCGACCTCAAGGTCGGGTATCTGGGCAAGGCGGAAGCCCAACGGGTTGAGTCGCGGATCGGATCGCTCTGAGCGTCGCCGCAGGAGGACAGAGATGAGCAGACCCAGGATCACCGTCGTGGGAAGCAACATGGTGGACCTCGTCACCTACGTGAATCGGATGCCCCGGGAGGGGGAGACGATCGAGGCACCCCGGTTCGAGATGGGCTTCGGGGGAAAAGGGGCCAACCAGGCGGTGGCCGCGGCTCTCCTCGGCGCCGAGGTAACGATGATCACCAAGGTGGGTGACGACCTTTTCGGCCCGGGCACGAAGAAGAACTTCGAGCGCCTGGGCATCGGCACGACCTACGTGAGGACGGTGCCCGGCGTGGGGAGCGGCGTCGCCCCTATCTTCGTGGATCCCAGCTCCCGCAACAGCATCCTCATCATCAAGGGGGCGAACGAGCACCTCACGACGAAGGATGTCGACGAGGCAAAGGACGCCATTCTCGCAAGTGACATGGTGATCCTGCAGCTGGAGATCAGCCTCCCCACCGTGTACCACACCATCGCGCTGTGCGCGAAGCACGAGGTCCCCGTGCTCCTCAACCCGGCCCCGGCGGACCCCTCGCTCGACCTCGCGCGGGTCTCCACCGTCACCTTCTTCGCGCCGAACGAGACGGAGCTGCAGGCGCTCACCGGCATGCCCACCGCAACGCTTGCCAACGTCAAGGCGGCGGCGCGCACGCTCATCGACAGGGGCATGGCCACGGTGATCGTGACCCTCGGTGAAAAGGGATCGCTGCTCATCACACGGGATGCCGACGAGCTCGTGCCGGCTCATCGCGTGGAAAGCCGTGACACCACGGGGGCGGGGGACGCATTCATCGGGTGCTTCGCCACCTCCTACATCGAGTCGCACGACATTGGTAAGGCGATGCAACGGGCCAACCGTTACGCGGCGCTCTCCACGATGAAACCGGGAACGCAGAAGTCATTCCTGGACAGGGCGGCCTTCGAAGCGACATAGCCGCCGCCCGGGCGCATCACGGCCCGACGCGCTTCCGCGCGATGGAGCGGAACAGATCGAGGGACCCGACCGCGGCACCGACGACGATGAGGACCATGGCAGCGGCGGAAACCCACGTGAACGGCCTGCCCCCGATCACCACGAGGTTGAACGTCGACAACAGCGGCGTAAGATAGGAAAGGGACCCGATCACGCGCGGGTCACCTCTTTTCAACGCAGCGTCCCATGCGAAGAACGCCGTCCCCATGGGGCCGAGCCCGAGGGCTGCCAGGATGAGCCAGTCGCGCCCCGAGAGCGCGGTGAACGCGGCAGTCGGTCCGGTCAGCGCGAACAGGGCAAGCGACAGTGCGCCGGCGGACAGGCAGAAGCCACCGACGGCAGCCGAGGAGAACGCCGGCAACCGCTTTGTGAGGAGCGAGTAACACGCCCACGTGAGAGCCGCCGCGGCGGCGCACAGATAGCCGCCCAGATGGGCGAGGTCCAGGGTCAGTCTCCCCCCCGTCACGATCATTCCCGCGCCGATGATGCCCAGGAGGGCACCCGCGTAGTGGTGCGGCCGCAGCGGATAGCTCCGCAGGAAAACGGGTGAGAGCACGACGATGAGGAGCGGCCAGAGGTAGTTGATGAGGTTCGCCTCCACCGCCGGCGCGAGATGGAAGGCGGCGAACAGGAGGACGTGGTAGCCGAAGATCCCGCCGCACCCCACGGCGAAGGTGACGAGCGGGACGCGCCACTCCCGCGCCTTCACGACGCCCACAAGCCCGCCGATGCACAGAGCGATGCCGGTGATGAGGAGGGAGGGCAGAGGGGCGAGCTGCGAGCTCAACACGGCGAGTGTGCTCCACAGGAGTATCGACGCCAGGGCGAAGGCAGTGGCCGCGAACGGCATGGGGCGATTACCTCTTCGGGAGCCGCTCGATGAAGATGTTCGCGGTATCAGGCACCCGTTTGATGGCGACGACGATCTTCATTCGGACGGAGCTCTTGGCGGGATGGTGGACCGCTGTCGCTCGAGCAGTCAAGGGGCATCGTCACCTCCATTGCCTCCGGCGCGCTTCCGTGCTATGTTTGCTCGTTCGAATTCCACAGTCCCCACGGGGTTGCCAATGATTCTGAACACGAAGAAACGCGACATCAAGTCACGCCTCCTCCCTCTTACGCTTTCCGCAGGCATCGTCCTGCTGGACCAGATCACGAAGATCATCGTCCTGCGCACGATCCCCCGGGGCGGCGGGGTGCGGGTCATCGACGATTTCTTCCGCGTCATCGATGTGCAGAACCCGGCCATCGCGTTCAGCATCGGGCACGGCATCGAGGCCGGAGCGCGGCACACGCTGTTCATGCTGCTGCCCCTGGCGGTG
>PLNO01000201.1 GCA_003141795.1 Spirochaetaceae bacterium
GCCACGGCTTGACGCGCCCGGACCGTCCGGGTACACAGACTGCATGGAAGCGGCAGGGCGGGAGGTCACGATGGCGGACTACGGGGCGGCGTACTCCCTCTGGGAGAAGGCCGAGGGGATCGGGCTGAGCCAGGCAGACAGCCGTGAGAATATCGCCCGTTTCCTCGAGCGCAACCCCGGCACGAGCTTTGTCGCCACGGCGGAAGGCAGGCTCGTGGGGGCGGTGTTGTGCGGCAACGACGGGCGCCGCGGGTTCCTCCATCACCTCGCCGTGTCGCCGGATCAGCGTCGATCGGGGATCGGCCGCGCTCTCGTCGACAGATGCCTGGCGGCGCTCGCAGCGGCCGGAATGCGCAAGTGCCACATCTTCGTTCTCGCCGACAACGGCGAAGGCCAGCGGTTCTGGGAGCGCGTCGGCTGGGAGAAACGCACCACGCTCGTCGTGATGTCGCACGACGTTCCGGCATGAGCCTCGAGGAGATCGTCGGGGACCTCACCCGTCTGGGAATCGAGCACACCGTCCTCCCGTCCGGCGGCGACGGCGCCGTGCTCATCCTTCCCGAGTACGGCCGGGTGCTCGGCCTCTGGCCGCATTGGCGGGCGGAGAACGTACTCTGGGTGAACCCCGCGTTCCTCATGTTCCTGAAGATCGGCTCGAAGGACGACGGCTGGATGAACCCCGGGGGGGACTGCCTCCTGCTCGCCCCCGAGGAGGAGTTCTTCGCCGAGGGCCCCGGATCCGCGCCCCCGCTCGACCCGGGTCAGTTCGTCCGCGCCGGCGACAAGGGCGGCTATTGCATGGTGAATCAAGGGGAGGCACGGGCGTGGAGGGCATCGACCCGTGTGCGCTTCAAGATCAGCCGTCGGATCCGTCCGCTCGCCGAGCCGCGACTCACGGAGCTGTGGGGAGCGACCTACCTCAGGAAAGCCGGCTACGAGGAGGAGGCGTCCCTGGAGATCGCGGGGGGAAGCCCCGTGCCCGTCTGGCTCTGGAACGTCACCCACGTGCTGCCGGGCGCCGAGGTGCGCGTTCCCCCGAAGCACCGGGGCGGAACCCCGGGGACCGGGGAGGGTCTCACCGTGATGAGCCTCGTCGGCTCGCGTCCCCAGCGGCTAAGGATCCCTGCCGGGCAGGCCGGCTCGCGCATCCTCTGCGTGGAGGAGCAGGAGCAGGGACGTGCCCAGCTCCTCGTGAAGGGCTTCGAGCAGGGAGACGAGCACGACGGTCAGGATTCCCTCGTGGAGTGCCGCTGGGGACGGAGGGACGGGGGAGGGGAGTTCTCGTGCGCCTCTCCCCCCGTGAACGGCGGCGGGAGGTTGCGCCTCCAGTGGAAGACGACGCTCTGCGCGTTCTCGGGGCGCCGGGAAGAGGTCCTCTCTCTGGGCGCTCGGCTCGCCGTCTGAAGACGAGCCGTTGTCGATATAGATCCCTCTCCATGGTATACTCTGGCGAAACAGGAGCGTAACCACGCATGCCCGGCCCCGGCAAAGACCAGAACAACATGATCGATAATCTTCTCCAGCAGGGCGTGCCGCAGGCGGATATCACGAAGGTCTACCAGTCGCTCCGTGAGAAGGGCTATGGCGAAGAGGAGGCCCGTCGCCGGTCCCGCGCCGCCATCGAGCGGCTGAAGGAGATGAAAAAACTGGAGGAGCGGCGCAGTCAGCGCTTGGCGGCCTCCTCGAAATCCGGCTCCGCAGCGAAAGCCGCCCCTGCCGTGAACGATCCCGACTTGAGCAGACGGGCCGTCGATTCGCTGCCGGCCCTTCCCCTCTGGCTGCGCCGCCAGATCAACCGCTACTCGTTTCGCAACGGGTTTCTGGCAACGCGGATGTCGGAACGGTTCGATGACATGATCTGTACGTTCGATCCCAAACGCCCCGACTACGTCTCCCCGCTGCTGGTCCGCCTCCTCGCCGAAGAGCAGGGGTACAGGGAGGCCAACCCCTACCACCTCTCCTTCATCGACACGCTGGACGCCCTGCGGGACAGCGCCTCCCGTCTCCTCGGGAGACAGGATCCGAATCGCCCGCCCAGCGAAGCGGCGCAGGCCATCCTGCAGGACCTCCAATCGCGGGAGCCTTTCGCCGTGGAGTTCTTCTCCCAGTTCACCCAGCCACATGACATGCTTCGCAAGAGCCTCGAATACCTCGGGGTGAGCCTGCGGGCGCACAGGCGCGTGCGCGTCGGCCATGTAGCGCGGGTGGCCAAAGACGGGTGTCGGCTCATCATGGTGACCTCGGCTGTCGAACCGGAGAAGCTCGACGCCCTGTACAACCTCGTGCGGGAGGTGAATCTCGAGCATTCCCCCGGCCCCCGAACCGCCCAGCGATGCGCGGAAGCCGAGGGGCTTTTCAGGGCGGGCTTCAAGAACCTGTCGCTCTTCGCCCATGAGCTGTACCCCGTGGTCCTGAAGATGATCCCCGCCTTCTACGCGGCAGACGACGTCAGCCCCGCAAAGGTGGCCGCCGTGCGCGGCGTGCTCTCGGTGCGGGAGGAGGACCTCCTCACGTGGGAGGGCTGGCAGCGGCGCATGGCCGAGCTTCGCGAGCGGGAGCTCAGGGAACGGCAGGAACGGGACCTCGCACGGCTGGAGCAGGAGAAGGCGCAGCGGTTCAGCATGCGCTTCGAGGGGACCCTCTCCACGCTCGCCTCGCTCTTTCCCGGCTCCGGAATCGAGCGCATCGAGCAGGGCGCTTACGTCGTTCCCTACTTCGTCAACAGGGTCTTCTCCCGCAGCCCCTCGCTGCAGGCGCGTCTGCCGGATCTGGAGAGGATCTCGTCGTCGGACGGCATGGGGCTCGTCCTCATCCTTCACACGATGCTCGACGATATGTTCTCCTCCATCGGCCCGTACGTCGTGGAGAAGCTCGCCGGTGGGGATGGCATGGCCGCCTCCCTCATCGACCTCCGTTCGGCATGGCGTGACGCCTATCCGAAGCTGTTCGAGCCCTACCTGGACAACCTGCGCGAATACGAGAAGGAGGGCGGAGGAAACCCCAACTACGGCCCTATTGGCCGCCAGAGCGAACGCGCGCTGGGCATCGAGGAAGGCGTGAACCAGATCCGTGGCCGCGCCATCAAGGGGTTCGGCCACATCAACACCGACAGGGAGCGTTTCGACGGGCCGAAGCTCCACGAGCTGGCCGCACGGCTTTCAGAGCTGGCAACGGAGATGGGGCGCGCGGTGAATCAGACCTCACTCGCGGCAGAGGACCCGGTGAGCAGGAGGGTCATGGACGAGCTGGGAAAGCACGGCATCGTCGACTTCGTGGCGAGCACGAAAGTCGGCACCGTCGACTATCACCCCGTCACCCGCCAGATCAAACGCTGGATAGAGGCCCGCTTCCGGGAGAGCGTCCTCGACATCCCCCAGAAAGCGCAGGTCGGCTTCGTCGACGTCTTCCGCGGCGTCGCCTACATGTACGACGCGTTGCTCAACGACCCGAAGAGCCCCGTTGCCGCCACCGCGCACGGCATCGCTGCCGTGACCGACGCGGATCGGGAGGCGTGGAAGAGGGAGATCGAGGCCAGGGGCAGGGACACCGATCCCCTGCTGCAGGCCACCCTCATGGAGCAGTTCCCCGGTCAGTTCATGGATGCGCTCACGGGACTGCGCAACAAGGACTACTTCCTCACGGAGCTGCCGCGCGTCCTCCAGAAACTGCGCCAGCGCCACCAGCCCATCGCCCTCCTCATGATCGACATCGACCACTTCAAATGGGTGAACGACGAGCTGGGCCATCCCCGCGGGGACGAGATCCTGAAGGCGACGGGCGGATTGCTCCTGGACAACATCAGGGAAGGGGATATCGCGGTCCGTTACGGCGGGGAGGAGCTCCTGATCGTTGCCGCCGCCGACCTGCACACCGCGGTCGTCCTTGCCGAACGACTCCGCCACGGACAGGAGAGCAGGCTCATCGCGAGCGTCGGCATGCTCGACGTGCGCAGGATCTCCAAGGAGCGCAGCCAGCCCTGCGGCACTCTGTCCGTCGGTGTCGCCGACATCACCTCCATCGTGGACATGCAGAAAGCGGTGGAAAAGGCCGACAAGGCGTTGTACGCGGCGAAGAAGATCAGGAATACGGTCTCCCTCGTCTCCCCCGCTTCCGGGGGGCGCGAAGAAAAACTCGTGACCTACAGCGAATACAGGGATGCCCGAGCCGGGTCTCCCGGCTCAGCGCCCCGGTCCTCCTGACGGCTCGTCACCCTTCGCCAGGAACGGGGTGAGTCGGTCCACGAGTGATGCCGGGACGGACACCTCCATCCGTATCCCCTCCGTCGTATCCTCCCGCGTCGTCACCGTGCCGTATTCGAACACGGCGCGCACGAGCTCCCATCGATCGTACGGGATGAGAAGCTTCAGGACTTCCAGGCTCTCCCCCAGCATCGTCTCCATCTTCGCCAGGAGCTCGGGAAGCCCCTCTGCGGTGCGCGCGCTGATGGACAGCGAGTTCTCATGCCCGGCGACGAACATGGCCCGGGAGCCGGGATCGGAGAGCAGATCGGACTTGTTCCAGACGACGAGCTGCGGCGTGGAGGAGACGTCGAGTCCCGCAAGCACGCGATCCACGGCGCCGATCTGCTCCGCGGCATGGGGGTGGGAACCGTCGACGACGTGCAGGATCAGCGAGGCTTCCTCGATGCCTTCGAGGGTCGCACGGAAAGCGGCAACGAGGTCGTGCGGAAGCTTGCGGATGAAGCCGACCGTGTCGGTGAGAAGCGCCTCGCGGCCCCCCGGCAGCCTGAGCTGGCGGGTCGTGGGATCGAGGGTCGCGAAGAGCTTGTCCTGCACGAGCACCCCGGCACCGGTGAGCGCGTTCATCAGCGAGCTCTTGCCCGCGTTCGTGTAGCCGACGAGGGCCACGACGGGGAGGCCCGAGCGCTCCCTGCGCGCGCGATGCTGCCGCCTCTGGCCGCGCATCTCCTCCAGGCCGCGGCGCATGAGGGCGATCCTCTTGCGGGCCTGACGGCGGTCCAGCTCGAGCTGGGTCTCTCCAGGGCCGCGGAGCCCGACGGGCCCCGCACCCGAGCCGCCCACCTGCTGCGCGAGCCCCGCCCGCATTCCGGCGAGCCGGGGGAGCAGGTACTGGTACTGGGCCAGCTCGACCTGCATCTTGCCTTCGCGGGAACGGGCGTGCTGGCTGAAGATGTCAAGGATGAGCCGCGTGCGGTCGATGACCTGCGTGCCGTCGCCTATCGCGGCCTGGGGTTCTTTCAGCTGCCCCGGGGACAGCTCGTCGTCGAAGAGCACGTAGCGCGCGTTCTCCGCCGCCACGAGCTCGCGGATCTCGGTGACCTTGCCCGAGCCGACCCACGTTCGTGCATCGGGGTGCGCGAGCTTCTGGCGGGTCGCTCCCGCCACGACGAGCCCCGCGGTCTCCGCCAGACGGGAGAGCTCATCGAGGGAGTCGTCGATCGTCCATGCGGTCTCCGTGCCCTTGAGCTCGACGCCCACGAGCACGGCGCGATCTGCGGTTCCAATGGCGAGATTCTGGGTTACTGGTGTCACTGAGAGAAGATACCCTTTTTATCCACCCGCTGCGAGCCCGGCGAGCATGCCGGTCGACCACGCAGCCTGGAGATTGAAACCGCCCGTGAAGCCGTCGATGTCGAGGACCTCTCCGCAGAAGTGGAGCCCCGCCACGACCCGCGATTCCATCGTCTTCTGATCCACGTCGTCCAGCGCGACACCCCCTGCCGTGACGGCCTCCTCCCCGTTTTTCCTCTCGACGACGGTGAGGGGGATCCTGTCCGCGCACCGGGCGAGGGCGCGCCGCTTTTCCCTCGTGAGCTCGCAGCCCGAAAGCGAGGGGTCAACGCCGGTGAGCTCCAGTACGACATCCGCCACGGCGCGGGGGAGGAACGCGCGCAGAGTCGTGGCGACCAGCTGTCGGGGGCGCTCCGAGCACGCCGCCATGAGAGCCTGCTCGTAGTCCTGGCTTCCCGTTCGCGGATGCACGGAGAGCTGCAGGAGCAGAGGACGGGACGCGGAGACGGGGAGGAACGCGCTGCGTGCTGAAACATGGAAGGCGAGCGGACCGGAGAGCCCTTCGCTGGTGAACAGGAGGCTTCCCGTTTCCTCGGCGACCCGACGCCCCGCGAACATTCCGACCATGCGGGCGGCAGGGACCGCAATGCCGGCAAGCCGCAGCGGCCAGGTCTCCTCCGTGACCAGATCCGTGAGTGACGACGCCAGAGGCGTGACAGCGTGCCCGAGGGAGCGGGCCATCTCGTAGCCTTCCGCACAGCCTCCGCCCGTGGCGATGATGATCCGATCAGCCTCCATCTCCCCCCGTGACGTCGTCACGGTGAACGATGCATCCCCGCGGGAGATACCGGTCACGGCATGTCGTGCGCGGATGCGGACCCCGAGCCTCCGTGCCTCCCCCTCGAGGACGGCGCGCACGTCGGTGGCGCGTCCCGATCGGGGGAACACCCTGCCCCCGTCCTTCACCACGAGCGGCAGCCCCCGTCTCCGGAACCACGCCATGGTTTCTACCGGCCCGAACCGGGTGAATGCCGGCACGAGGAACTTGCCGCCGCGCGGGTACTGCGCGGACAGCTCGCTGGGGCCGCTTCCCGCGTTCGTGAGGTTGCATGTGCCGCCCGCCGTGCGCCGGAGCGTGGCGAGAGGCGTGCCGGCATCGTAGATGCTGACCGCGGCCTGCGTGCCGGCCCCTGCCGCCGCGATCGCGGCCATGAACCCTGCGGGGCCCCCGCCGACGACAACCACTCTGAGCATGACGGGAAGTGTAACAGATTCCGCGCCGTCTGCCAGGAAACGAACGGGCAGTTCATGCCGATAAACTACTTGACGGACGTGAAGGTACGGGAAACCTCTTGCATTTGTCATGTCCATGTAGTATGCATTGGTTGAAGAATCAAAAGGGAGGGGCCACCGCACTCGAGTCGCACTAAGCCGACAGTACGTGGAAAACCCCTATCACAAGAGACGAAGGAGTCCCGAGAGAAATGGAAACGAAGGTTCTCAGCACTGAGGAGGCAGAACCTCCAGGTACGAGGCCCGTAGTTCAGGACCTTGCCGGAATGGCCGGCATCCGGACTACGATGGGTTCATTCACTTCCTATTCACGCTCCATCAAGCGAGCGCCCGCCTTTCCGAAGTTCACCGTTTCGAGCAGGTCAGAGGAGTTCAGAGCGCGCTTTTTCCCGCTGGCAACCGTTGCCGAGTGGTGCGACTGGCGCTGGCAGCTGCGCAATCGGGTCCGCACGGCAGACGTGCTGTCCACGATCGTGCGGCTCACCGAGGACGAACGGACCGCGATCAGCCGTCACACCGGCTCGCTGCCCTTTGCCATCACTCCCTACTATTTGAGCCTGCTTGATCCGGACAACCCCGAGCAGCCCCTGCGACGGACCATGATCCCCGTCACCGACGAGTATCTGCACTCCACCGGCGAGGCTGAGGACCCTCTGGGTGAGGACAAGGACAGCCCGGCGCCGTGCATCGTGCACCGCTACCCCGACAGGGTGCTGTTCCTCGTGGCGAACTCCTGCGCCTCCAACTGCCGCTACTGCACGCGGTCGCGCATGGTGGAGAACCCCGACAACAACAGCATCTTCTTCCAGGCGCAGTGGGAGCAGGGCATCCAGTACATCGAGGCCCACACCGAGGTCAGGGACGTGCTGCTCTCCGGCGGCGACCCCCTCACGCTCTCCGATGAAAAGCTCGACTGGCTGTTGTCCCGCCTTCACAGGATCCCCCACGTGGAGTTCCTCCGCATCGGCACGAAGGCGCCGGTGGTGATGCCGCAGCGCATCACGGTGTCCCTCACGCGGCTGCTGAAGCGCTACCATCCCCTCTGGATGAGCATCCACTTCACGCATCCCGACGAGCTCACCCCGGAGACGGTGGAGGCGTGTGCGCGCCTGGCGGACGCTGGGATCCCCCTGGGCAGCCAGACAGTTCTGCTCTCGGGCATCAATGATTCGGTGGAGACCATGACGCGGCTGATGCACGGCCTGCTCAAGGCGCGCGTGAAGCCGTACTACCTCTATCAGTGCGACCCCATCGTGGGCTCGTCCCACTTCCGCACGCCCGTGTCCAAGGGCCTGGAGATGATCCAGGGCCTGCGGGGGCACACCTCGGGCTACGCCGTTCCGCAGTACGTGATCGACGCCCCCGGGGGAGGCGGAAAGATCCCGCTCCTTCCCGAATACGTCGTCGGGCGGGACGGGGGAGACCTGGTCCTCAGGAACTACCAGGGGCTTCTCTTCCGCTATCCTGATTCCGGGAGCTCGTGGAAAGCGTGAGTTTGCCAGGATCCCTGCGCGCCGCGGCCCGAAAAGTCGCGGCGCACTTTTTTCGGTTCACCTCCGCGGCCATGATATGAAAATCCCCACAGTGGCGATCGTCTACGGACAGGTGGACCCCTCGGCTCCCCCCGATGAGAGGGACGTGCTCGTCGAAGCGGATGCGGTGCGCACGGCACTGCATGCGCTGGGGCATCGCACGATCGACGTGCCACTCACCCTCGACCTCGGCGCCGCGGCAGCCCGGCTCAAAGCGGCGGCGCCCCTCATCGCGTTCAACCTCGCCGAGACCGTCGACGGCAAAGGGAGCCTCATCCAGCTCGCGCCGTCGCTGCTGGACAGCCTGAGGATCGCCTATACCGGCGCCCCCTGCGAGGCGATCGTTCTCACCTCCCACAAGCTGCTGGCGAAGAAGATGCTCGTCGCGGCGGGTATCGCCACCCCGCCGTGGACGACGGCTACGGCGGCTCTCAACCATGACCCGGACTTTCGGCATCCCTGGATCGTGAAATCCGTGTGGGAGCACGCCTCCATAGGTCTTTCGGACGGCTCGGTCGTCAACGACAGGGCAGAGCTCGCGGCGGAGGTGGAGCGCCGCACGGCAACCGAGCCGATCGATCACCTCTTCGTAGAGGGGTTCGTCGAGGGACGCGAGTTCAACCTGGCCCTCCTCGGCGGCACCCCCGGTGGGAAACCGCAGGCGCTCCCACCGGCGGAGATCCAGTTCGTCGGGTTTCCCGAGGGCAAGCCGCGCATGGTCGGGTACAAAGCGAAATGGGCGGAAGGATCGTTCGAGTACGGCAGCACNNCAGGTGACCTGCTGTCCACTCTCGTCGCGACGAGCGTGGAGTGCTGGCGGCTTTTCGGCCTGCGAGGCTACGCGCGCGTGGATTTCCGGGTGGACGAGGCGGGCCGCCCCTGGGTGCTTGAAATCAACACGAACCCCTGCATCTCCCCCGACGCCGGTTTCATGGCAGCCGCGGGACGGGCGGGGCTTACGATCGAAGAGGTCGTCCGGAGGATCGTCGCGGATGCGACGTCGGCGGGCGGCTGCTGCGGCGACGCAGAGGAGCGCCATTCATGAACACAGTCAAGATCGGGTACCGCACGACGGTCCTCGACAGCGACCTCGAGGTGGTGAGAGACATCACGGCCTCCACCGGCTTCTTCTATCCCGAAGAGGTGGATACAGCGGTGGAGCTCGTCGAGGATCGCCTGGCGAAGGGCCCGCGCTGCGGGTACTACTTCCTCTTTGCCGAGCAGGACGGGAAGACCGTCGGCTATACGAGCTACGGCCCGATCGCCTGCACGAAGTCGAGCTTCGACCTGTACTGGATCGTTGTCGCCGGCTCCTACCGGGGCAAGGGTCTGGGGACGCAGCTTCTCGAGCAGAGCGAGGAGGCCATTGCCGCGCTGGGCGGGACGCGCGTGTACATCGAGACCTCGGCCCGCTCGTTCNNTACGCCCCCGGCGACGCCAAGGCGATGTACCTGAAGGTGCTCCCCGCGCGGAAGAGCTAGGCGTCCCGGCGCAGCTTCTCCACGGCCACGAGCGGCGCAGCGATGAGGTCAGGAGCGATGTCGGCAGGCACGGCGCATCCCGGCCCTGCGATGAATCCGCCGCCGGCCGCCTGGGAGGCGGCGTCGAGCACGGCGTCGACGATCTGAGACGGGGTCATCTGCGACGTGCCGATCTCGTCCATCCCGCCCATGAGACAGCGGGAGGTGCGGCTGCGGATCTCCGCTATCGTCGGGTTGTCGTGGAGATGCGACCAGTTGAGGACCGCCACGGGGTAGTCCATGACGCGATCGAAGCGGAGCCTGCTGCCGTGCACGTGACCGACGATCAAAGGCCCCACTCCCTTCGCGGCTTCGAGGACCTGAAGGTCGAAGGGCCGCACGAACAGGGCGAACTCCTCGTCGGACATGCTCGCCTCGTCGGCCCCGTTCACGGAGAAGAAGATCCCGCCGATGCCTGTCTGCGCTGCTTCCGCGATGTAGCGGCACTGGTTGTCGGCGCATACCTGGAGCCAGTCGAGCATCTTCTGCGGCGCTTCCCGGAGGAACTGCCCCGCGCGCTTTTTCAGCGTCCTGCGCGCCACCCCCCACGGGTTGAACACCGTGTCGATGACGAACGCCTCCTTGCCGACGAGCTTGCACGCCCGCGACAGCGCGGCACGTTGCTGACGGAAGGGGTCCTCCTGCATCGTGAGCGGGGGGAACAGGGCGAGCTCATCGGGTGACTCGATCGAGCCCTTTCCGTCCGGCAGGGGCCAGGGATAGTCGTTCATCATCTTGAGGAAGTCGAAGTCGTAGTGGTGGAAGAAAGCGGCCTCGAGGTCCCCGGCCCTGCGGCCGTCGAGGAACTGGGAACCGAAGTGGTACCAGACTGAAACCGGGGGTCTGTCGAAAGTCTCAACCCGCCCCTCGATGGCTGCAAGGACCCGTGCCTTCTTGCCCGTCATCAGACCCTCCTTGGCGCCAGCGCGCCGTCCCACTCTATCAGAATCCCCGGGCTGACAGAAGCCCGGAATGCGGGTAGTGTCACCCCATGCATCACGCTCGCACCTACGCCGGTCTCTGTACCGGACTGCTCCTGCTCGATCTGCTCCTGAACTGCGCCGGGTTCTCCCCGTCGGCTCCTGTCGGTTCCCTGCTCCTCCCGTCGATCGACCTTCTCGTCGCGGCCGCCGCGTTCCTCGGCATTGCCCAGGCGGGAACGGAGGGGCGGCGGTTCCTGCTCGCGCTCGTGTGCACGCTCGTGGTGGCGCTCGCGGTCTACCGGGCGGGAACGCGGTTCGGGTTCGCTGTCGGTCTGCGCGCGTTCGGCGGAGCAGGGTGGGCACTGGTTGCGGGCTGGGTGCTGACGATCCTCTGTTGCGCCGCTGGGCTCGCCATAGCCTGGGTGGCGGGGAGGCTCGTCGTGAACGGGTTCGCCTCCGGTATCACGCGCAGCGTCTTCCTCCTCGTCGTCGCCGTCCTTGCCGTCGTGCACGTTCTCTCCGGCAACCACGTCTTCCTTCCCAGCATCATCCCCCGCATCGTGCGGGATATCGCAGCTGCGTTTCGGTGATACTATACGCTTGACTGCTATACAGACAAGTAGTATAAACCCATGCGTTGGAGGCACGCATGGATACCCTTCAAAAGCTCGCCCTCCTCGCCGCATCGGCGCGCTACGACGTCTCCTGCGCCTCCAGCGGATCGTCGCGTGCCGTCGGGACGGGGTACGGCAGCACGGTGCCGGCCGGGATCTGCCACAGCTTCGCCGCTGACGGACGCTGCATCTCCCTGCTCAAGGTCCTCTTCACCAACGCGTGCATCAACGACTGCGCCTACTGCGTCAATCGCAGGTCCAGCTCCGCGCCCCGGACGAGCTTCGAGGTGGAGGAGCTCGTGGCGCTCACGGAGAGCTTCTATCGGCGCAACTACATCGAAGGTCTCTTCCTCAGCTCCGGCGTGATCAAAAGCGCAGACTACACGATGGAGCTCCTCGTGCGCACCGCCCGCACGCTGCGCCGTGAGGCGGGGTTCAATGGATACATCCATGTGAAGATCATCCCCGGCTGCTCACCGGAGCTCGCGCGCATGGCGGGGTTCTGGGCGGACAGGGTCTCCGTGAACATCGAGCTCCCCTCCGACCAGAGCCTGCGCCTCCTCGCTCCGNNACGGAGAAGACCGGCAGGCAGATCCTGCACTCGATGGGCGCGATCCGGTCCGACATCGACGAGAACACGGACAGCCTGCCGGCACGCCGCGGCCCCGCGGGGCTCCCCCTCTCCTGCACGGGGAGGCCGTCGCTCACGACGTCCCGATTCGCTCCGGCTGGCCAGAGCACCCAGCTTATCGTGGGGGCAAGCCCGGAGAACGATCGCCATATCCTCGGGCTTTCGCAGAACCTCTACGACACCTACCGGCTGCGGCGCGTGTACTATTCGGCTTTCGTGCCCGTCCGTCAGGATGAACGTCTGCCGGTGCTCTCCTCGCCGCCGGTGCGTCGCGAGCACAGGCTCTACCAGGCGGACTGGCTCCTTCGCTTCTACCGTTTCCGCGCTGAGGAGCTCCTCGACGATGCGCTCCCCTTTCTCGATCTGGACCTGGATCCGAAGGCGAGCTGGGCGGTACGTCACCTCGAGCGCTTTCCCGTGGAGGTGCAGCACGCGGACTACGAGACGCTCCTCAGGGTGCCGGGCATCGGAGTGAAATCGGCGCAGAGGATCGTGAGCGCCCGTNNGCCATCAGCGGCTCGACTTCGAGAGCCTCGGTCGGATCGGCACGGTCCTGAAGCGCGCCCGCTGGTTCATCACGTGCGGTGGCCGCAGCCTGGAGCCGTCGGATCCCGAGGAGGCCCGGCTGCGCCTGCGGTTGAGCGGGGACGAGCGCGCGACGGACCTCCTTCGCGGCCAGCATCTGCTCTTCGGGGACGACGTATGACGGAGCTTCTCTACGACGGGTCCTTCGACGGTTTCCTCTGCGCCGCGTGGCGCTATCTCTCCATCCCAGGGCCCGTGCGCATGTCAGAGCTCAGCGAGCAGGCGACGGAGCTTTTTCGTCCCGCCTTTTCCATCCCCACCGACCCCGAGACGGCGCGGAGGATGCAGGACCGGTTCGTTGCCGCAGCCGGAGTCGAGGAGCTGAAGACGCTTCTCCTCGTGCACGCCGCATCCGATCCCCGTCGTCTCACGCTCCTGATGGACTACGTCCGGGAGACGCTCCGTGCCGGCACGGGAATCGGGGACAGGATGGGCAGCCCGCTCGTGGTTGCCGTGCAGAAGATGCGCGCGCACGTGCTGTGGGAAATCGGGAAGCTCCTGGGGTTCGTGCGGCTACGAAGGTCGGCAACGGGCGTATGGTACGCTCCGATCAGCCCCGAGGCGAACGTGGTCGGTTTTCTCGGCCCTCATTTTGCGGAGAGGTTCCCCGATCAGGACCTGCTGCTCCATGACGTGCCTCGGGGGATCGCGTTCTGGTGCACGCGGGGCGCGGGGGGGATAGTGGATCTGCAGGGGGTGCCGACCAGGCTACATGCGCTTCTCTCAACGGACCGGGAGCCCCTGGTCGAATCGACCTGGCGCGCATACTTCGACGCCATCGCGATACCCGAAAGGCGCAATCCTCGGTTACAGGAGAAGCTCATGCCGCGGCGGTATTGGAAGGACCTGATCGAAAGACCCCAGGGGTAGAAAATGGGAAGGGGAGGTGAGATGCGTGTGTGAGGCGACTCATTACGAGGCCTTCATCCTCCATCGGGAGGTTCCTGCTTCTCACGATCCCCTTCGGAAAATAGTGGTTTTCACCGGCCGCAGTATAAACCCCGGCCCGCGGCTTTGCAATGAAAATGTATGGGGGCAGCACTTCTCATTTTGG
>PLNO01000217.1 GCA_003141795.1 Spirochaetaceae bacterium
CTTCGACCGTGCGGCAAAGCCGTACACGAGGCCGGGGAACCGCATGTCGCCGGCGTATTTCGCCTTGCCCGTCACGAGCTCGTACCCGTCGACCTTCCGTACCCGGGTGCCGACGACTCTCAACTTCTCTTCCGTCATGCCTTCAACGCCCCGCTGGCCCTCTGAACGGCCTTGATGATCTTCACGTATCCGGTGCAGCGGCAGAAGTTACCGCTGAGCGCTTCTTCGATTTCAGGTATCCCCGGCCGTGGGTTCTTCGTGAGCAGCGCCTTCGTGCTCAGAACCATGCCCGGCGTGCAGTACCCGCACTGCACGGCCCCTTCCTCCAGGAATGCTTCCTGGATGGGGTGGAGCTTGCCGTCCTTGCCGGCTACCCCTTCGATGGTTTCCACCGTGCGGCCCTGCAGCTTCGGCGCGTACATGAGGCAGGCGTTCACGGGATCCCCGTCCACGAGGATCGTACACGCCCCGCACTCCCCCCTGCCGCAGCCTTCCTTGGTGCCGGTGAGGCCGAGCACATTGCGCAGGAGATCGAGCACCCTCATGTCCTGGGGCGCCTCGACCGCCACGTCATCTCCGTTGCACACGAACTCGATTCGCATTGTGTCTCCTAGGCCTTCACGCACTCTTCAAGGCATTCTCTGAACAGCGACCCGCTCACGAGCCTGCGGTACTCGACGCTCGCGCGCACGTCGGTGATGGGGGCGATCTCCGCGTCAACCGCGGCGAGGATGCCCTTCACGTCGAGTGCACCCGCCTTCGCGCCCTTCAGGAGCTCCTCGGTCTTCCGCAGCCGCAGGGGGATCGGTGCCACGGAGCCGATGGCTGCACGGGCATCGCTGATCGTACCCTTCTCCTTCACGAGCCAGAGCGCGACGTTCACCTGGGAGATGGCCTGACCGTTGCGTTTTCCGATCATGCGGAAGGCCGACGATCCCGTCCGATGTCGTGCATCGATGCGGATCTCCACGAGAAGCTCGTCCGCCCTGATCACCGTCTTCTTCGGACCGAGGAAGAAGTCCTCGGCCTTCACCTCGCGCGCGCCTGCCGCGGAGGCCAGGACGAACACCGCGTCCAGCGCGACCAGAGGGGCCAGCGTATCGCCGCAGGGGGAGGCGTTGCAGATGTTCCCTCCGATGGTGGCGAGGTTCCTGATCTGCGGAGACCCGATGGATCCCGCGCCCTGCGACAGGCAGGTCGGAAGGTCGCGGTGCGAAGCGATGTCCGCCACGCGCGCCACCGCGCCTATGGCGATGCCCGTCGGTGTCACGCGTATTCCACCCATGGAGGGGATCGACCCCACGTCGACGAGCGTGTCGGGGGAGATGACGAAGTCGGCAAGGATCACGGCGAGGTCCGTTCCTCCGGCGATGGGTTTCGGTTTGCTCTTGCTCTGGAGGAGACCCAATGCCTCCTCGACTGTATGCGCGACGCAGTACTCCATCTCTTCCCCCGCTACGAAAGGAAATGTGCGCTTCGGAGGTGCTCTGCCGCCGCGGCAGCATCCTCCGACGCGACAAGCACGATCGGTCCGGTGCAGCCCATTGCCGGTTGGCAGTAGATCCCCTGGGAGAGCAGGTGCCTCACGGCATTGTCGATCTCCAGGACATCGATCCCCTCGATCTCGTGATGGACGACCTTCTTTGCAGGTCCCTGCTGGCCGGCCGGCTGCGCGGCGACGGCATCCCTGCCCGCCGCGCCAGCGGCATTTCTCCCCGCCTTTTCCTTCAACCCTGCCAGGAGAGCGGAAAGGCCCGCGCCCTCTGCCCTGCCTTTTTCTTCCTTATAGATGCGATACAACCCGCCTCGGACGGCCCGTGCCATGAACAGCAGGGCATTCGCCACGACGGGCGCCGCTGTTGCGCGGGAGATGATGGCCACGGCGGGCGCCCCGTCGCCGACCCCCGGGCCATACCCGTCGCCCGTCACCTCGATGCGTCCCCCCGTGGTGAAAGTGGAGAGGAGCTTCACGACGGCATTGCCCGTGAGCGAATCGCAGACCAGCACGTCAACCGCACCTGCCAGGATGTCGTTCCCCCGCAGCAGCGTGTCCCCGCGCGTGGAGCCGGTGAGCTTCACGGGGTATCCCTTTGCGGAGAGCTCCTTCACGATCTGCACGGCACGCGCGGCGCCGTCCAGGTTGAGGAACCCCACCGTCGGCTCGGCGTGACCGCAGGACTTGGCCACGGAGATGCCCGCGATCGCATTGTTCACCATTGCACCGACCCGGTCGGCCGACGCGGTCCCCGTCGTCGAGGCGATGAAGAGCTCATGGCCGTTGCCGGGCGCCGTGAGGTGCCCGACGGTGGCCACACCGATCGGGAACGGATAGTGGAACGTCACCGCGGCCTGGATGTCCCCATGAGCGAGTGATTCTTCCATGAGGCGATGCGCGGCCGCGGGATCGTCGGAGTCCCTGCCGAAGAGGACAGGCTGCACGGACGGGTCCTGTCGGGCAGCTTCCGCTGCGCCCCGCAGGAGCTCGTCCTTGCCTGACTCCGACCCCGGAATGGTGAGCCCGATGCGGAATGCGGCGATAGCCGCGCCGCTCGCAACCGCGCGGCTCGCACCGGCTTCCTCCGCGCTCCTCCTGTCCCATTTCTCCACCAGCAGGGAGACGCCGTCGAAGAGGTTCGTCATGCGGCCGAGGAACAGGCTTCCCTTGCCGATGAGAAGCCCCCGCGTGAAAGTCCCCTGCCGCGCCCACTGGAGGAACCAGCCCAACGCGGGCACACCCGAGGGGATGTGTCCCTGCGTCGGCGCCCAGCCCGTGACTCCGTGCGCCTGGATGAAGGCGTCCATATCGGGCTTGGCGATCTCCTTCTTCATGACCGCCATCGCCGCGATCATCTTCACGTTCGCCAGGGTCACGTTGCCCGCACCCGCGGCCTCCGTGATCTCGGGGTTCTGGAGCTCGGGTGCGTAGCAGTCGATGTCGGAGAAGCGGAGCCCCACCCGGGAGAGGGGCTCGGCGACGAGGTCCTGGATCACCGCCTGCGGCGATGAGCCGGAGCCGATCTTGTGCATGCCCACGACGTCGTTGCGGACGAGAAGCCCCTCGTCGGCATCGCCGTCGATGAGCAGCGCGAAGGCGCCCATGCAGTCTTCCAGCACGGGGAAGCCCTTTTCGATGTGCTTCTTCGCGTTCATGGCGAGCTTCGCCGTCGTCCCGCCCGCCACGACGACTACGCGCTTCACGGTGCCCGCCTCCACCATGGAGGCGCCGTGGAGGATCCCGTGCGCGGGTCCGGCGCAGAAGGAGCGCACGTCGCATCCCGTGGCGTTCGCCAGGCCGCAGAGCTCGCCGATGGACTTCGCGAAGTTGCCCCCGCCGCGTTGATTGATGTCACCGCAGGCCTCTTCCGAGGTCTCGATGATGTAGCCGATGCTGCGCGGGTCGATGCCGTTGTCCTTCAAGAGCCTGCGCAGCGCGTACACGGCCGTGGCCTTGGAGGCGAGGTTCTCCATGATCGTGTGCGCGCTCAGGTTGATGTCCGTGGGATGCGCGGAGCGCACGCAGCCCACGACATGGCCTTCGGTAACCAGGGGGAGCGCCCCCCCTGCAATCTCCTTGGCCAGCGCCTCCGCATCGAGGCTGTCCTTGAGCTTCGTGAGGTCCGCGCCTGCAAGCGCATCGTCGGACTGGAACAATGCCAGCGCTTCCTCGTGGAAGCCGGTTTCCAGCGCGACCAGGTCGAAGGTGTCGGAGAGCTTCATGAGCGCGTAGAGCGTCTTCTCACCGACTATCGCTCCGAACGCGCCTCTGGGCGCGGAGTCCCGCGCCCTTGTTGCCGTGTGCCAGGGCCGGGGCGGCAGGCTCCGCGGGCTGATGTTTCCAATGAATGCCTGGTTGGGCGGATACGCGACGACCTGGTCGAAGCTCCTAAGCGAGCGCGGAAGCGCCGTGAGGAACTCCGAACCGGGATTCGTCGCGCGTTCCGACGCCGGGGTCGTCCCGTGCTCCACGGTGAAAAACGGGCAGTGAAAGAGGCTGTAGGAGCACGCTGAGACGACGGGGTACATTTCAGCCAACCTTCATCTCCTCGACGGCAGTCTTGATCTGCTCGGCGGTGAACTCCTTCGTGAACGTGGCGACCTTCTGCCCGTCCTTGTAGATGAGCACGGTGGGAAGTCCGAGGACCTTCTCCCGCATGGCCAGACGCCTGTTGCCCTGGATGTTCACCCTTCCGAACTCCGCTTTTCCCGCCAGCTCCGCTTCCAGAGCCTCCATCTGCGGCATCATCTCGATGCACGATTCGCACGTGGTGCCCCAGAAGTCGACGAGATACACGCCCTTGGAGGCGAGCACGGTCTGATCAAAATTGTCCTTGTCGAGCTCTTTCATCTCTCCAACCCCCTCATGTGAGGAGCTTCTTCCGGATGGACGATACTTCTTTCACGATCTCGTCCACGGGGAGGACCATCTCCATCATGCTGATGTTCTGTTCGTACACGGCAGGATCGATCTCCTGCTTTATCTCAGGCTCGAGAATGTGGAACGTGGGGAGTCCCAACTGGACTCCTGTCAATGCACCTGCGAACGCGGGGTCTCCGGCGATCACGGTTTCCGCGATCATTCCGCTCGCCTCGGCATCTGCGCCGCCAAGGAGGACTACGATGTTCTCCTTGCCGTGCTGCTCAGCCAGGGCGAGAACCCTCTTCTGGTTCTCCAGGTCCATTGCACCTGCCGACGTTCAGACAAAGCACGAGGTCACGGAAAAAACCACCTGCACGTTCTTTCCCGTCAGGCACGCTTCGATGGCTCCGCCTGGAACTCCGTCGCGGTCGCCAAGAATGATGATCTTTTTCCCGTCCAACATGCACATCACCTCCTTCCCGTTCAGGATGCGAAAGCTCTACGGCAATGCCAGGACTTCTTTTACTTGTTCCTTTTCAATCGAGAGAAGGCAGGGCGCTTCCCCCACATTGTAGCGCGCCGCGATGTTCTTGAACCTGAGGGCGTGCAGCTTGATGATGCAGACCCCCCGCTCCTCGGCCTGCTTCTCCACGGCCGGGATGAGGTCGAGACTGCGCTGGACCGACGGAGAGTAGAAGTACAGCAGGTACGTGTCTCCCGCCCGCTGCACCGCTTTGGCGTACTCGTCGATCTCCGTCAGCTCGCGGTCGGCCTGGTAGGCGGCGATCGCCCCGTCGGAAGCGGCCGTGACGACCTGTCGGAGGGCCTTCACGCGAACGTCGCCGGCAGCGAACACGCGCGGACGATTCGTCTCCATCGTATCGTTCGTGGGGATGTAGCCGTTCTTGATGGTGACGAAGTCCCCGATGAACGAGGTCTGTGGCACCGTACCCACGAAGAGGAACACGCCGTCACAGGGGATGCTCTCCTCTTCAGAGGTCGAAAGATTGCGCACCCGCACGGCTTCCACGGTCTCCGAGCCTTCAATGGCGAGGGTGGAGCGGTTCCACTTCCACGTCATTTTCGGATTGGCGCGGGCGGTCTCCGCCTGCGTCTTGTTGCACGTGAGGATGCCCTCGTCGTGCGCCACGATCATGATCACCTCGTCGGCGAACCTGCTGATGTACCCGGCCTCTTCCACCGCGGTCTCTCCGCTGCCGATCACCACGACCCTGCCGCCCTCGAAGAGCTCAGCGTCGCAGGTTGCGCAGTAGGAGACGCCGCGCCCGGAGTACTCCGCTTCACCCGGCACGCCCAGCTTGCGAGGCTCGCACCCGGGAGCAAGGATTATGCTGCGCGCACCGTAGGGCCCGCCCCTGCTGGTGCGAACGACGTACATGCCGTTCTCCTCGCTGAACCCCAGGACGTCCGCCTGCTCGAAGCGGGCCCCCATCTCCTTGGCGTGATCCCGGAAACGGTCCATGAGCTCCCTGCCGCCGATGCCTCCGGGGAAGCCCGGGTAGTTCTCCATCTTCTCCGTCGTTGCCGCCTGACCGCCCGGCCGTTTACGGTCGAGGATCAGCGTCGAGCGTTTTGCGCGCGCCGCATAGACGCCGGCGGACAGCCCGCCCGTCCCCGCCCCGATGATGAGTACGTCGAAAACGTCCATCAGTATCCGACTCCCGCGAGATGTCCGATCCCGCTCTGATTTCCCCCGCAGTAGAACGGGGTGATGTTGTCCAGCGTCCGCTCGGCGTCCGCGGGCTCGGGGTCTCCCCCGGTTTCCTTGCGCAGACGCACGACGTCGCCGCCCGCCACGCGCTTCACCTTCGGGATGGTGGTCGGCTTCTCGATCGATCCGCCCGACACGAGGTACTGCGCCTCAGGGACGTCGTCCACGAGCAGCACGCCCTCGGTGCCGTCGGGACCTCCGAACTCGAACGTGAAGGCCACCGCCTTGATGCCCCACCGCTCGCAGGTCTGGAGCGTGAGCATGCCGTCGGTGGCAGCGTTGCCGCCGCCCTCCCACGAGATCACCACCCCCTGGGCTCCCAGGCGCCTGACCTGGGAGGCGGCGAGGTTCGCCACGCGCACCTTTTCGAAATGCGAGTTGTTGTGACCCCTGTCGAACACGACGCCGACGAAGTTCACCGTCTTCCCGTGCTGGCGGGCAAGCTCCATGACCACCGGCATGTTGGCCTGGATGAAGGAGGGGATCTTGAAACACGGCCACACGTAGTTCCCGCTCACGATGCACCCGTCCATGAGCTCCGTGGGCGAATAGGCGGCGGGAACGAGGTTGCTCACTTCCTTTCCGTAGAGGAAGGTGTTGGAATAGGTACCCTGGGTCTGACACTGGGTGACGTAGGCCACCCGGGGCAGCTTCGGATCCACCGGCTGATCGAAGTCGAAGACCTCGGTCCTGTCGGGTACCTTGTCCTTGACGAGGGCGGCAAGGGCCCGGGCGCAGCGCACGCCGGCGTGGCGAACCGCCTCGTCGTACTCGACGTCGCTCGCCCCCTCCTGCATCGTCATGCGGAGCACGAGGTTGAAGGTCTGGGAGAACGGGGAGTAGCCGGCGGCGGGGCCGACCATGTCGACGATGGCGTCACGCGCGTAGAGCAGCGCCGATTTGCCCGCCCAGGGCAGCTCGGCGCACTCCATGACGGCGACGTTCTCGATGAGGTGTGTCTTTCCGCTGCCCACGATGACCGGGTCGGAGAGCTGGCCGGGCATGAAGTCCCCTTCCCCCTCCACCTTGACCCCGGGCTGCAGCGTGTCCAGCACGTGCACGATCCGCGCGTCTTCCCCCGGTTTCACGATCTCCAGGGTGAGGCTCTTGATGTGCTTGTTCTCGTCCTCGCTGAGCAGACGCTTCGCGAGCCCCTCCCGGTCGATGGTGAGAACCCCGTCGACCAGAGAGGTGGCGTTTCCAAAAACACAATCGCGAACTTTGAAGTAGCCGCGTTCCAGTTTCATCGGTTAACTCCTGCGCTCATCCACGGACTAGGCCAGACTCACGTCGAACACGGTCGGTTCCTTGACCTCGGTGCTGATCGCCTCGAGCGCCTTTTCCACGAGCCGTTTCCTGAACTCGATCTCCCGCTCACGGGGCAGGGAGGGGTTGCCGACCGGATACGGGATGCCCCCGCCGGTGATGATTCTGCTCACGCCCACTGACTTCGCGACTGACGGTATCGCGGTAATCAAGGCCGAGGGGATACCGACCCTTTCAGCCTCTTTCTGCATCGTTGACACGCAACGAGTACAGGTTCCTCACGTGGAGGTATAGATTGCCGCGGATACCTCCCTTCGCAGGAGCTGTTGGGCGACCTCGGCGCCGAGCTTCTTGCTCATCGCGACGTTGGTGCCGATGCCGCAGAGTACGAAGTACTCGTTGAGGAGCTTCTTGAACCGCCCCTCTTTCTCCATCGCGCGCAGGGCGTCGAGGGGGACGACCCTGTCGGGGTCCTCGTCGACCCACGTCGAGTCGAACCCGCCGTGGATGCCCTTGAAGTCTCCGGCGGGAAGCTCCGCCATGCCCTCGATCGAATAGGTCCCGAAGGCGTCCGCAAAAGCCTGCTTGAGCTTATCGGGATTGCCGCGGGGCACCATGCCGCCGCCGGTGACGATGGCGATCGTGGCGCCCTTGAGGTTCACCACGGGCATCGCGGGGGCAACCTTCTCGAAGCCCCGCAGCGGGACCTCGGTCATCGGCGTCTCCCCGGCAAGGCGCCGTGTGAGCATCTCGATGGAGCGCACCGCCGCGTTCTTCGGAACGTACTCATTGTAGCGGTACCCGCGCGGGATGTAGCCGTCGAGGATTGCCGGATCCAGTTTCCCGTTCTTCCCGAGCTTCAGCGCCAGGCGCGCGAAGCCCGACAGGTCCTTGCGCATGCCGGCGGCGGTTTCCGAGCAGGGATAGATGTAGGCGTCCTTGCGATAGATCTCCACCGCCGGGTTCTCCCAGTACAGCCCGATGATGACGGGCACGGACAGCTTCTCCGTGCAGAGCTTCGCCACCATGCCGCAGGCAAGCCCGTAACGGCCCGCGCCGAACGCCGGTCCGGCGACGACGAGATCCGGCTTCGCCTCTCGGATGAGCTTCTCGATCCCCGGGAGGATCCGCTCCTGCTCCTGGTTGATGAGGTTGTCCCCGCACCAGATCGTGCGGACGATCTCCGCCTCCGACCCGATGGCCTGGGTGATCCCCACGCCGGGTCCCTTCGGCCCTTCACAGGACTCCAGCGGAGAGGCGCCCTTTTCCTCACCCCCGATGCCCGCGAAGAACTGATTGATGTAATGGACGATACGGATCTTTTCTGCCATCAATCCTTCCTTCCTTTCCGTTGCACGAGCTCCCGGGCACGCACCGCGATATGCTCGGCGGTGAGCCCGAAGCGGATCATGAGCTCGCGAGGCCGTCCCGACTCGCCGAATCGATCCTCGACGCCGACCATGTCCATGACGAACGGATCGTTCATGCCCTTCAGCGCAGAGAGAGAGCCGGCCACGATGTTTCCGAATCCGCCCTTCTGGTGCTCTTCGCACGTGAGGACGGCTCCGGTTTCCAGCAGGGAACGTGTCAGAACGACTTTATCGAGAGGCTTCACAGTATGCATGTTAATCACCCGGGTCTCAAGACCGAGCTCCTCCTTGAGGATCAGCGCAGCCCGCATGACCTCCGCCACGATGGGCCCGCAGGCCACGATGGCGAGGTCTTCCCCCTCCCCGCGATACGCCGAGGAGGCAAACGTTTCGAACGAATCGAGGAACGATCCGCGGCCCGCACGGTAGCGGATGACGTTGGCCTCGCCGAAGACGAGCGGGGTCTTCTCCGTCGTGAGCACCGGCGTGGCCTCGCGCGCGTAGCGCATGTACACAGGACCCTGGACCTCGAGTATGGCGATGCGGCACAGGCGCGAGGCCTCCAGGAAATCGCTCGGCGCCACGACCCTCATGTTGGGAAGCACGCACATGAGGCTGAGCTCTTCCAGGGCCTGGTGGGTCGCCCCGTCCGGGCCCACCGAGATCCCCCCGTGTGCGCCCGCGATCTTCACGTTGAGGCTGTCGTAGCAGATCGTCGTGCGGATCTGGTCCCAGGGGCGTCCCGCGGCGAACACGCCGTAAGTGCCGGCAACGGGGATCATACCCTCCAGGGCGAGGCCCGCGGCGATGCTCATCATGTCCTGCTCGGCGATGCCGACGCTCACGACGCGTCCCTTCCGTTCGGGGTGGTTCTTCTCGAAATCCGCGATGGAGATGGACGAGGAGATGTCGGCGTGCAGCGTGGCGATCCTCGGATCGTCGCCGATCTTCGCCATGCACGCGCCGAAACCCGCCCTCGTGGCCGCCGTCTCCACGTGGAGCTCGGGCCGCGCATTCCAGCCGTACTCCCGGGAGAACTTCGGAAGCTCCCGTTCCAGCGTTGCATCCACGCCCTTCTGGAAGTCCGCGGCGACGGCGAGGAGGTGCTGCACGTGGTCGGCGGTGAACGCGCTGCTGCCGATGTCGGCAAGTGCCTTCGAAAGCTGCTCGGGCCCGCTCGTGGGCGTGCCGTGCCAGGACGCCTGGTTCTCCATGAACGAGACGCCCTTGCCCTTCACGGTGAGAGCGATGATCAGAGTGGGCTTTCCCCGTGCGACCCGCGCGGCGCGGAACGCCCCCCTGATGGCCCCGATGTCGTGGCCGTCCACAGTCACGACGTTCCATCCGAAGGCGGCGTACTTCTCCGCCAGGGGATCCACGCGCATGACGCTGTCCACCGTCCCGTCGATCTGGAGGCCGTTCTTGTCGATGATGGCGCAGAGATTGTCCAGGCGATGGTGAGCCGCGGCCATTGCGGCCTCCCAGATGCTCCCCTCCTGCTGCTCGCCGTCCCCCATCACGCAGTACACGCGGTAGGGCTTGCCGGCCATGCGGCCGGCAAGGGCGCAGCCCACGGAAATACCCAGTCCCTGGCCGAGGGAGCCACTGGAGACCTCGACGCCCGGCAGGACCGATGCGTGGGGATGCCCCTGGAACGGGCTTCCCAGCTTGCGCAGGGTGACTGCCTGCTCTTCGCTGTGAAAGCCCGCCTGCACCAGTCCCGCGTACAGCGCCGGGGCCTTGTGTCCCGCGGAGAAGAAAACGCGATCCCGTCCGTCCCAGTGGGGATCGCGCGGATCGTAACGAACCTCGTCCAGGAACAAAACGGCCGCAACATCCATGATCGAGAGCGTCCCCCCCGGATGGCCCGAGCCCGCGGCATGGATGCTCACGATGTCCAGAGCCCTCATGCGCGCGGCACTCGTTGCGATCTCTTCTGCGGAGAGGTGTATTTCCCGGCCAGTAGCGCGGTCGACCAGTCCCATTGGGGTACCGTCCTACCTGTATGCGCCCATGAGGAGGGCGAGGATCGCCTTTTCGGTGTGCAGCCTGTTCTCCGCCTCATCGAAGATGATGCTCTGCGGCGAGTTCAGCACCTCGTCGGTCACCTCGAAGTTGCGGGAAACGGGGAGGCAGTGCATGACCTTGCAGTCCTTCGNNCCTTCGGCGCCATGCCCATCGTCTTCGAGGTGACGCACCACGTGTCTTTGAGCTTCGCCTTGTCCTCGGCAAACTTCGCGTCTCCCGCGAAATGCGTCTCCAGGCCCTTGGCGAACACCTCCGGAGAAACCCAGGAGTACACGTTGATGAAGTCGGCATCCTTGACCGCCTCCTCGTAGGAGCGGACGATCTTGATGCTGGCCCCCGAGTGCTTGGCATCCTTGTCGGCGGTGGCCTTGATCGTCATATCGGGATCGAAGCCCGGGGGACAGGCCACGGTGATGTCGAAGCC